>JBAYVI010000073.1:0-16269 GCA_041674625.1 Melioribacteraceae bacterium
CCATTTAATTTTGAAACTGAATATGAAATAATGGAAGCTCAGATTAAAAAGAAACCTACAAGAATAGGCGACATAATCTCTAATACTCCTGATATTTTAGATAAAATTATTCTTAAAATGATGGAAAAGAATCCGAATGCGCGTTATCTTGATTGCGAAGATGTGCAAAACGATTTAGCAGAATTAGAAAAAAATGTTTCTAAGTTACAAACAAGTTATTTCCAAAAAAGAGTTAATACATCACCACGGATAAAAGCATATTCTATTTTAGCATTTTCAGGAATGTTACTTTTTCTCTTAGCATTATCGTGGTTTGTTTATAATCAAGTCGATGGGTTATTAAAAAGTAATCAATTAGAAAAATTCAAAAAGTATAGCGTAGAATCTTTATTCGCTGAGGATAGCGATTCTTTATTTAATAAAAAAGTTCAGCGATTAAATAGCGGTGTAAAAACAAATTTTAATTCAATAGTATTTGCTGATTCAAAAACAAGTTTTGCAGTAGGAGATTCGGGGAGCGTGGTAGTATCACGTGATAGCGGAAAAACTTGGTTAGGTGCAAATATTAATTCTAAAGTATTATTAAATGATGTGTTTTCATTTCGTTCTGGTAAATGTTTTATTGTAGGAGATTCTGCTACCTTATTAATGAGCCAGGATAATCTTAATTCATTTATTGATGTACCCACAATGCAAATGAGAAATGGAATTACATTTTTCAATATCTATTTTAAAAATGAAAGTCTTGGCTTCATTACAGGGAATAATGGAATCATTTTAAAAACGATGAATGGCGGAATGAACTGGAAGCAAGTAATTACAAATACGGATAATTTGCTTTATGATATTGTTTTTACTGACAATAAATCTGGTTTTGCAGTTGGTTGGGAAGGCACATTACTTAAGACTACAGATAGCGGCGAAACATGGATTAAAGTAGATTCAAACTCTGATACTTATTTAAAGTCAATTGATTTCAATATGAATGGTTATGGAATTATTGTCGGAGGTAATGGAACAATGCTTCGTACGACCGATTACGGTAGGAATTGGAAAAAGCAAAATATAAATATACAAGGTGGTTTCCAGAAAGTTAAGTTCATTAAAGAAAATTATGTAATAGCCCTTGGTATAAGAGGTGCAATATTGATTTCTAATGATAGCGGAGAGAGCTGGAAACAGTTAAAAACAAAAGTCTATAACAATCTAAATTCACTTGCAATTAGTCCAAATGGAGATGTTTTCATTGCAGGAATTAATGGAACAATCATTAAACTCTTATAACAATGTATAAATATTTAATAGAAGGCAGAAATAAATTAGAAGGGCAAGTAAAAGTTAGCGGTGCAAAAAATTCGGCATTAGCATTGATGCCCGCTGCAATACTAAATGGGGGAAAATCTGTAATTTCTAATATACCTGAAGTAAATGATATATTTACGATGAATAAACTGTTGCAGCATATGGGTGCTGAATTATCGTTCGAGGGACATAGACTTGAAATTAACACAAAGAATTTAACAAATACCGAGGCACCTTATGAGCATGTTAAAAAAATGCGAGCATCGGTATATGTTTTAGGACCATTGGTAGCAAGATATGGACACGCAAAGGTTTCATTACCTGGGGGATGCGCTTGGGGGCCGAGACCAATAAACTTACATCTTGAAGCATTAAAAAAACTAGGTGCAGAAATTGAATTGGATTCCGGTTATATAGTTGCAAAAGCAAATAAATTGGTTGGAGATAGAATCCACTTTGATATTTCTTCAGTCGGCGCTACTGGAAATACTATGATGGCCGCTGTGTTGGCAAAAGGTACTACATTTATTTCTAATGCTGCAATTGAGCCTGAGATTACTTTGCTTGGTGAGTATTTAATTAAAATGGGTGCGAAAATATCCGGTGTTGGAACAGCAAATTTAGAAATCGAAGGTGTTGATAACCTTAATGATGTAGAGATTGAAAACATATCCGATAGAATTGAAGCAGGAACTTTATTAATTGCAGGCATGATTACAAAGGGATGCGTTGAATTAGAATATAAAAATATTTCACATCTTGATGCTTTACTTGCAAGGATTGGTGAAACGGGTTCTAAAATTGTATATACGGATTATGGTTTAAAAGTTGATTCAAGAAACTGCGACTTGAATGCTGTTGATGTTACGACATCAATTTATCCAGGGTATCCAACAGATATGCAAGCTCAATGGAGTGCACTAATGTCCATTGCTAATGGAACAGCTACTGTTACGGATACGATTTATCATGATCGGTTTAGTCATGTACCTGAACTAAATAGACTCGGTGCGAATATTCAAGTTACTAATAATAGCGCAGTTATTAGAGGTGTAAAAGGATTAAAAGGAGCAAAAGTTATGTCAACTGATTTAAGGGCGAGTGCTTCACTTGTTCTTGCCGGATTGGCTGCTGAGGGGGAAACAGAAGTTTTAAGAATTTATCATATTGATAGAGGTTATCAAAAAATAGAAGATAAACTTACACAATTGGGTGCAAATATTAAAAGAGTTAGTTCAACGGAATATTAATTGAATAAAACTATTAGCTACAAGATTTTCTTCTTTGGGATTTTTGTTGGCCTACAATTAATAATTGTATCGTTCTCCTTAACTAATACACTGCATTTCGAGTTCTCTGCTATAAACTCAGTATTGATATTTCTCTTTTCAGCAATTTTTGTTATTAAAAATTATAAACAAAATTATGTTTACGATTTTTTAAAGCTGAATTATTTATTCCTTTTACTAATAGTATTTATCCCATTATTAATAGGGACTATTTCCACAATATTTTTATCGGAATGCCCTTTTGGTGAAGGGGTATATTTTTATTTAGTAATTGCCGTTCCTAATCTATTATTTGGGATAACTTTTGGATTTTATATCTCACTTTACTACAAAAATATTAAGGCTGTATCCATATTAGTAGCTATAACATTCTTTTTATTGCTTAGTCCTATAATAGAAATTTATTTTAATCCCGGATTAATGTTTTATAATCTAATAATCGGATATTTTCCCGGGACTATATATGATGAAAATATTTCGATTGATTTGAAATTAGTATTATTTCGAGTTCTAAATATAGTATTATTTCTCTCTGCACTATATTTGCTTAAGTTTATCCGTAATTATAAAAATGGAAAAAGATACTTAATTGCATTTTGTCTGATTGCATTTTTCGTTAATATTCCCATCAAAGAATTATTAGGTTTTTCAGTTACTAAAAACGTACTTAATAATCATTTCAACTATGTTAAACACACCGAACATTTCAATATTTATTATGAGGGAAACAAAAACGATTTTGATACTTTGTATTTACCAAAACTACATGAATATTATTATTCGGAAATAAATAAAGAATTGGGA
The DNA here is from genome assembly GCA_041674625.1 of Melioribacteraceae bacterium. Lineage (GTDB taxonomy): Bacteria > Bacteroidota > Ignavibacteria > Ignavibacteriales > Melioribacteraceae > BRH-c32. The sequence goes on from JBAYVI010000073.1 coordinate 3,396, forward strand.
ATAAAAGAAGAGATCAAAATTGATTCTTACATTTTTAATAATGATTTTGAAAAAGGGGAATATATCGGGTCAGTAAATGCTGATATATCTAAGCCATGGCAGAAACAGATTTATATAACTAAGCAATCGATAGACAAAACATTAAAGCATGAGTTAGTTCATGCAATTAGTTTTTCAATAGGCAATTCAATATTGAAGTTGCCATATCAATTGAATCCTGCATTATTAGAAGGGTTAGCAACAGCAATTGAAAATGATTTTATAGGAATGCCTGTTCATTATGCTGCATATCAGATTGTAAAATCTTATCCAATTAAAATAGAAGAGTTGTTTTCAGGATTTAGTTTTTTTAGTAATTATTCAACTATATCTTACGCAGTTTCCGGATCATTTTTAAGATTTATTCTTGAAAAATATGGAAACGAAAAATTAATACGATTGTATAAAAGCGGTGCATTCAAAGAAATCTACAAAAAAGAGCTTTCTCAATTAGGTAAAGAATATCTAAAATATTTAGACGATCTTGGATATGGATATGATAAAAATTATTCTTTACTTTATTTCGGTGGACAAACGATATTTAAAAAAATATGTCCACGATATGCTGCTAAGGAATTTGAAAAAGGATTATTTTTATTTCAGTCAAAAAAATTCAGTTCTTCTTCTGATATATTTAGAAAACTTTATGAAAGAACAAATAATTATAACCATTTGAATTATTATGTAAACTCACTTGTTTATAGTGGACTGATTGAGAAAGGTCATAAATATTTTTTATCTCAAGGAAAATATTTTTTAGGTTCAAGATACCAGTTTAATTATTTGATTAGAAATGCAGAGCTTTATGGATTAGATGGGAAAATAGATTCTGCATGCAGTAATCTTAATCAATTGAAAGAAAATTCACCAAGCGTTAATTATACGGCTTATGCAAATACAATTTATTACCTGTTGAAAAATGATCCCGATTCTTTTAATAAGTTTTATTTTGGAAAGAACGATTCAAAAATAAAGTTAATAACCAATATTCAAGAAGAAGAAATTCCAGCAGAAGTGATTATAGAATTAATTGATTATGCTAATAATAAAATTGAATATTCTAATATTATAGAAAATGTGATTGCAAAAGCTGACTTAAAAAGTGAATACATGGGATTTGCATTTATGAAAGCCAGTAAATATTATTTTAATATTGGAGAAATAAATAAAGCAGAAATATATTCAATAGAATCCCAAAGATTAAATAAAGTATCAATATTTAATTATGAGATCGAAGAAAACAGTAAACTGATTTCAGCAATAAAAGAAAAATCAAATAGAAAAATAGAATAAATGAATTTAACAGAAAGATTAGAGAAATATCCATTTCTTATCGAGTTTTCAAAATTAGCAAAAAAACGAGATGAGAAAGTTTATATAGTCGGCGGATTTGTTAGGGACTTATTTCTAAGTAGAGATAAAAAAGAATTCGATTTCTTGATTGTCGGTGATGGTGTTGAATTTGCAAATGCAATATCAAAAAAGCTGAAACAGAAAAGAATAGTTATATATAAAACTTTTGGCACAGCTCAATTTCACTATGATGAATACTTCTTGGAATTTGTTGGCGCACGTGAAGAGTCCTATGAAAGAGGTAGTAGAAACCCAAAAATTGAGCGTGGGACTTTTCTTCAAGATATTAAGCGTAGGGATTTTACAATAAATACTTTGGCAATTTCTTTAAATGAAAATGATTTCGGTGAGTTTATTGATACATATAATGGTTTAGAAGATATAGAGAAAAGAAAATTAAGGACACCTATCGATCCGATGATCACTTTTGATGATGATCCATTGCGCATAATGAGAGCTTTTAGATTTGCTTCTAATTTAGAGTTTGATGTTGTAGATGAAATCAAAGAAGCTGCAAGGGAAATGAAAGAACGACTTGCGATTGTAGCAAAAGAAAGAATTACGGATGAATTTTTCAAAATTCTTTCCTCTAAGCAACCTTCGATTGGATTAAAATTAATGTTTGATTCGGGAGTGATGTCAGTAGTGTTTCCTGAAATATCTATAATGGGTGGTGTTGAGCAGAGAAAAGATTATCATCATAAAGATGTATTTCAGCATACTTGTATTGTAGTAGATAATATAAGTAAAGTAACAGATGATGTCTGGTTAAGATTTGCTGCGTTAGTTCATGATATTGCAAAGCCGCAGACTAAGAGGTTTGTAGAAGGAATTGGTTGGACTTTTCATGGGCATGAAGAGATAGGTGCGAGGATGATGAAATCAGTTTTTGATAAACTGAAATTGCCATTACACAAAATTGAATACATTAAGAAACTTATTAGGCTTCACTTACGTCCAATTGCATTAGTTGATGATGATGTTACAGATTCTGCAATCAGGAGATTGATTGTACAGGCGGGTGAAGAATTAGATGATCTTATAACACTATGCCGTGCGGATATCACAAGTAAGAATCCAAATAAGGTAACAAAGTATTTAGATAATTACGAAAAAGTAATGAATAGAGTACAGGAAGTAAGAGAGAAGGATAAGCTTAGAGAATTTCAATCTCCTGTTCGTGGTGATGAAATAATGGGTATATTAGATATAAAGCCCTCTAAGTTAGTAGGTATAGTAAAAACTAGAATTGAAGAAGCAATTTTGGAAGGGGAAATTCCTAACGAATATAATGCTGCTTTAGAATACCTAATGAAAATAAAAAATGAATATAAAAATTAAAAATGTTTGTAACTTTTTATAAATAAGTTCGTCTTAATAGTAGCTCTGCATTTTTCTATATAGGAGAAAGAAATGAAAAAAGGTCTTTTAGCTGTTTTAATTTTGATAATGGTACAACCAATCTTCGGTCAAAAATTGCTCACATTAGATGAAGCAATTAAATTTGGTCTTCAAGGCAATCCATTATTGAACAAACAGAGTAACAATTTATCGGTAAGCAAATCACAATTAAAAAGTGCGTATGGAGATTTATTACCAAATCTTGGTGCAAGTGCATCATGGGGATGGCAGCGAGTAGATGATGCCGGCGGAACTCAAGTAGATTTCTTTGGAAATGTAGTTCCAATACCTGCATCACAAAATGATTCAAGAAGTTATAGTCTTGGTTTGGGTGGAAGTTGGAGGTTGTTTGATGGGTTATCCAATTGGAGTAATATTTCACAGAAAGAGAAGGGTTTAGAATCTGCTGAGTTGAGTTTAGAAAAATTAAAACAAGATATAGTATATACAACATCAGAATTATACTATACAGTGCTAAATTCAGAAGAGATGATGAAGGTAAGAGAAGAGAACGTTAAGTTCAATCAGAAATTTTTAGAAACAGTGGAAGAAAGACATCGTCTCGGAGCAGTTGCAATGGCTGATGTATATAGCCAACAGGTTCAATCAGGCAATGCAGAGCTTTTATTAATTGAAGCACAAAACACTTATGAAATATCTAAAAGTAATTTATTGAATTACTTGGGACTAGATGTATTAGAAGAATATACTTTTACAAATCCATACCAAATTGATGAGCAAATAAATACTGAGAAATATCTAAAAGAGTTTGATGAAATTACTGTTATGGTTAATCAAGCATTTGAAAAAAGAAGTGACTATAAGAGTCAGAAATTAATGTTAGGCGCAGCCGAAGATGGGGTAATGATGGCACGTTCCGGATATTTACCTTCATTAACGGGAAATTATTCCTTATCAACCGGTGCAATTTCTCCAAAAGATTTATTTGATAGAAAAATATACTCAGCAGGTTTAACTCTTTCGGTGCCAATTTTTTCAAATTGGAATACAGAATTATCTGTAGAATCTGCAATAGTTGGCGTTAAAAATCAGGAAGAAGACCTTTCTGCTTTAGAAAGAAGTATTAAAATTGAAGTTAAACAAGGATATTTAGATCTAACAGCAGCAAAGAAAAGTTTGGATGTAGCATCAAAAACTGTTGTATCATCGGGTGAAAATAGAAAAATTAATCAAGAACGTTATAATCTCGGTTCTGGAACTATATTAGATGTTCTTCAGGCAGATAGAGATTATACAGATGCGCTTAGAAACAAAATAAATGCAGAATATAATTTTTACAAATCGAAAGATGCATTAAAAAATTCAATTGGAAATCTTGATTATAAAAAATTTGAATTAAAATAAGGGGAAATATAAAATGGCTAATGGCAAGAAGAATAACAAAAAGAAATTTTTGATTTTCGGTGGATTGGGTTTACTTGTTGTAGTGGTAGCTATGCTAATAATATTTGGCGGAAAAAAAGAAGAGATAGTTACAGTCCAAACAGAAAAAGTAGCAAAAAGAACAATTACACAAGTGGTTTCAGCCACAGGAAAGATTAATCCAGTTTTTCAAGTTGAAATCTCTGCCGAAGCAACCGGTGAAATTGTAGAGTTGCCAATTGAAGAGGGTGATGTTGTAAAAAAAGGGCAATTATTACTAAAGATCAAGCCAGACACATATTTAGCACAAAAGAATAGAGCTGAAGCATCGTTGCAACAGTCAAGAGCAAGTCTTAATTCTCGAAAGGCGGCTTTAGATCAAGTTGAAATGGACTATAAAAGATACCAAGCATTATTCGAAAAAGGTTTAGCAAGTGATGCAGAGATTCAGAATTCAAAATCCTCATATCTTCAACGTCTTGGTGAATATAATTCACAACAGGCAATGGTAGTTCAAGCAGAAGCTGCATTAAAAGAAGCAAACGAGACATTATATAAAACTACAATCTACTCGCCAATAAATGGTACAATAAGTAAACTTAATGTAGAATTAAGTGAAAGAGTACTTGGGAGCGGTTTCAGTCCTGGAACATCATTATTAACAGTTGCCGATTTGAGTCAGATAGAAGCAAATGTTGAAGTTGATGAAAACGATGTTGTATTAGTTTCGGTTGGTGATACTGCTAAGATAAGTATAGATGCATTCGGAGAAAAAGTATTTAAGGGAGTTGTAACACAAATTGGTAATAGTGCTTTATCAACCGGATTAGGGACTCAAGATGAAGTTGTAAATTTTGAAGTAAAAGTTTTACTTACAACTTTAGATGATAAAATACGTCCAGGAATGTCATGTGATGCTGATATAATAACTGAAACTAAAAATAATGTATTAGCTGTGCCGATTCAGAGTGTAACCGGAAGATTAGAAAATAATACGATGGCTAAAACAGAAGAAAAACCAGAAGAAGGTATGGTTGTAGTTGAAAAGAAAAGCAACGAAAGCAAAACAAATAAACCCAAAGAAGTAGTATTTACAGTTAATAATAATGAAATCGCTTTGAAAGAAGTAAAAGCAGGAATCAGCGATGATACATATATTGAGATTATTTCTGGTCTAAACGTTGGAGATGATGTAGTAATTGGTCCATATAAAGCAATCTCTAAAGATTTAGAAAACAAGTCTAAAGTTTCGGTCCAATCAAGGGGCGGAAATAATAATAAAAAATAATTAAAGAGACAATAAAATGAATATAATCACAATAGAGCATATAGCAAAAATATATCAAGTCGGTACAGAGGAGGTTCATGCTCTTGCAGATGTTTCCCTTACGATAGGACAAAATGAGTATGTAGCTATTATGGGTCCATCAGGTTCAGGGAAGTCAACATTGATGAATATATTAGGATGTCTCGATACACCAACAAAGGGAGTTTACGACTTTAACGGTGTAAATGTTAGCGAGATGAATGATAATGAATTAGCGGCAATTAGAAATAAGGAGATTGGATTTGTTTTCCAGACATTTAATTTATTGCCCAGATCTAATGCCTTGCATAATGTTGAATTACCTTTAATCTATTCCGGTATGTCTTCATCTGAAAGGAAGGAGAGAGCTATGGAAGCATTAATAAATGTCGGATTAGAGAATAGAGTTTATCACAGACCAAATGAATTATCAGGTGGGCAGCGTCAAAGAGTAGCTATAGCAAGAGCTTTAGTAACTAAACCATCGATAATATTAGCAGATGAACCAACTGGTAACTTAGATACTAAAACCGGTGAAGAAATTATGGTACTTTTTAATGAGATTTATAATGCTGGGAATACAATTATATTAGTAACACATGAAGAGTATATTGCAGAACATGCAGAAAGAATAATTCGTTTAAGGGATGGATTAGTTGAGAAGAATGAAAAAGTAGAAAATCGATTTATCCCCAAGAAAAGGGAATCACATAACTAATTCCCGGAGAGGAAAAATGAAAAACTTTTTATTTGAACTAAAAGAGAGTCTCTTTATTTCGCTGTATGCAATTAGAGCGAATAAAGTACGTTCTATGCTAACCACATTAGGAATTATAATAGGTGTTACTTCAGTTGTTCTAATGTCAACAGCTATAAAAGGGATAGATAACGCATTTCAGAAAGGTGTATCTTCATTGGGATCAGACAATCTTTATATAGACAAGTGGGCTTGGTTTAATAACGATATTCCTTGGTGGGAAATGAGGAATAGAAAAAACTTAGATATGGATGACTTTAAAAAATATGAAGATTTAGCAAAATTACCGGCAGCGATTGCTCCAACAATATGGACTAATAAAAAAATAAAGTATAAAGAGAATAATGTAGAAGGTATAATGATTAGCGGAACTACTAATAATTATATAAATACTACAAACCTTTCATTTGAAGCCGGTCGTTTTTTCAATGATTTTGAAAGTCGTGGTGCTCGGAATGTTGCTGTAATAGGTTTTACTGTTGCTAAACAATTATTTCCGCGTGGGAATGCACTTGCTCAAGAAATCAAAATTGGAGATGTGAAATTTAAGATTGTTGGCGTATTAGATGAACAAGGAAGTTGGGTAATGGGTAATTTTAATCCCGATAACCAAGTTTTTGTTCCTATTGGTTGTGTATTTAAATATTTTCAAGGCGAAAAATTCCGAAGCATTACTATTAATGTTCGAGCTCCCAACAGTACAAGTGTTGAAGCTGTAAAAGAAGAAGCAATTGGAATTATGAGAAGAGTAAGAGGATTATCATATTCAGAGGATAACGACTTTTCTATTAATCAGCAAGAAGGATTATTAACTACAATTAATCAAACCATAGGCGTAATTCAAATAGCCGGATTATTTATTACAGGACTTGCACTTTTTGTAGGGGCAATAGGAATTATGAATATAATGTTTGTTTCTGTAAAAGAACGAACAAGAGAGATTGGGGTAAGAAAAGCAATTGGTGCAAAAAATAGAACAATATTGACCCAATTTATTATGGAAGCGGCAATTATCTGTTTGATTGGAGGAATGATTGGTTTGGGAATTGCAGTAACGTTAAGTATGATAGTAAATCAATATTTACCAACCGCCGTGCAGGCAGATTCCGTGATATTAGCAGTAGTTATATCATTATTAACCGGAGTATTATCCGGGTTTGCACCGGCATATACTGCTTCTAAATTAGACCCTGTGGAAGCGTTGAGGTATGAATAATGTTAATATTTGAGATAATAAAAGTTGCGTTAAATTCGCTACGAGCGAATAGATTAAGGTCGTTATTAACAATATTAGGAATTGTAGTAGGTATATTTTCTATAATTGCAATAAGTACCGTAATTGAAATGCTTCAAAAGAGTATTGAAGAGGGAGTGAGCTCATTAGGACAAAACACATTTCAGATTCAAAAATTTCCGGCTGTTAGAACCGGATCGGCTTCAGAGCGTGCAAAGATTAGAAATCGTCCAGATATAACTCTTGAAGAATTTTATCGCTTTAAGGAAAAGATGGTTGAAGCAAAGAGTGTAGGAGCTGAACAGTGGAATTTCGGAAGAAGATTTGAAGTTGGAAGTAAAGAAACCAATCCAAATGTTCAGTTAGCAGGAGTAACACCGGAAGCTTTCCCAAATAATAAATGGGTTGTAGAAGATGGAAGAGGCTTTAATGATAGAGATGTTCAAAGCTATAATAGAAGTATTGTTTTGGGACCTGATATAGTAAAGGCTCTTTTCGGAAGCATAAATCCGGTTGGACAAGAGGTGAAAGTTGATGGACATAAATTGACTGTTGTTGGTGTACTCGAAAGTCAAGGTGATGTCTTCGGACAGAGTCAAGATAATTTTGCTATTATTCCAATTACAACATTTCAAAGTTTTTATGGAAAACGATCCAATAGCGTAAATATTACAGTCATGACATTTAGTAAAGAAGATTATATGGATTTAATTGGAATCGCAGAAGGATATTTTAGAACTGTTAGAAGAGTTCCTGCAGGAGAGGAAAACGATTTTGATATAAGAACAAATGAACAAGTTCTTGCTCAGATAAATGATATTACAAGTGGTGTAAGAATTGGTTCTTATGTAGTAGGCGGAATTGCACTGCTTGCAGCAGGAATTGGTATTATGAATATAATGTTAGTTTCTGTTACTGAAAGAACTCGTGAGATAGGAATTAGAAAAGCTATTGGTGCGAAGAAAGTGAATATCTTAGTTCAATTTATAATAGAAGCTATTGTATTGAGTTTAATTGGGGGGATTATAGGCATCTTTCTCGGTGTAGGTGCCGGCAATATAGCCGGCTCATTTCTAAATGCTGATGCAGTTTTACCAATTGATTGGATACTTATAGGAATATTTCTTTGTATGGCAATTGGGGTTGGTTTTGGTACATATCCGGCATATAAAGCTTCAAACCTTGATCCAATTGAGGCATTAAGATTTGAATAGATAAAAATATCTACAAAAAATATAGTTGACAGATTTCAAGTATTAAAATGAGCAGTAAGGATTTCCTTGCTGCTTTTTTTATGTAAAAAATACTTCTTGATTCAATATGAATAAATTATTAAAATACAATCGGGTTTTATTATAGAATTTCGAATTGTGGAAATTATCTCCGTACTCCAATATTTCTTATATAGTATATTAAAGAAAATATATAAATGGAAAGGAGGAACAATGAAATATTACTACTATATACTAATGCTTGTTTTTTCAATTTTAGTTTTATCGTGTAATAAAGAAAATCCATCAGAGCCTGAAAAGCAAGTTGAACAACAGAATACAAATACTATAAAATTTGGGCCACAGGGCGGAACAACTATTAAAGATAATATTGAAATACAAGTTCCTGCCGGCACATTTTCATCTGAAGTTGAAGTAAAAGTTACAAAATCCACTGTGCCAATCGATTATTTCTCTACTGCTGCAAGCGAAGCGTATTTAATTGAGAATATTCCTGCATTATACTCACAACCTATTGAAATCAGTATAACACCAAATAGCGATATTTCGGGAGATACTCTTGCTGCTATTTATGTCCCCTCTTATATTACAAGTAAAAGTAGTGTTCAAGAAGTTGTTAAAATTATTAGAGGTACTAAAAATGGGAATAAAATAAAATTTATGCTTCCTAATTTACCCGATAATTTTTTAGGTAAAGGGATTATTTCTGCCGATGGCAAGTTTAGCTGTACAATGTGGATATTTAAAGGTTGGATGAGTTATACAACTAACACTAATAATTTTCAAATAAATTATCAAAATAATGTAAGCCAATCTACTATTATTGAAATTGGGGGGTATTTCGAATCTGCTTTTAATAAAATTAAACAAATGGGCTTTGATTATTCCGGTAGAACGAAAATGCCTTTTACTGTTAATATAAAAAAAAACTTAGGGATAGATGGAGCTTTTGTATCTTCCAATTTTGGAAGGAATAATGATTTTATAGATATAAACGAAAGTATGCTAAGCAAACCAAGCGAACTTAAAGCTACAATTGGACACGAGTTTTTCCATTCTATTCAATCATTGTATTGTCCTTCTTCACAAGTGGTTCAGACAGGAAGAATGTTAGCCGAAGTGATTTCTAGTAATCCCAAGTATTCAATTGAACAACTTTGGTTTGATGAGGCAACTTCTACTTGGTTCGAAGGAGTGTTTCTAAACGATCCAAATTATGTTTCTCCAGTGTTTTTGCAAAATTCTCAAATGCCTCTAAGCGGGTATGGCTCTATAACGACAGATCCTCAAGGTTATGGATATGGTATGTGTGCATTTATTAAATATATAACTTCAAAATATGGTGATGGGGTAATTGCTAAAACATATCAAAAAATAAAAGAGAATTTAGTTACTTTAGATGCTCTTAGCAATGCAACAAATTTCAACTTTGATGCAACGTGGCATATGTTTATTAGGGATTATTTATCTCGGAAAGTATATACAGGACTAATTCCTTCCCAATTAAACGCAACTACAACTCGGATTAATAGTTTAGTAGCAACTGAAGTTTCAGCCAAACGTAACTATTCAAGTGCAAGTGGTAAAATATATTCCTTTGTTATGGCTTTTACCCCCGATGAAAAGATTGATGGCAATATTACTTTTACTGTGAATGATGGTGAAATGAGTGTATTTAAAGTGAATGGTAATTATGATCAATATGAATTATTAGGTATTGCTGATACTAGCATTACAATTAAAAACATAAGAGAACTGGCTACTAATAAAGAAATATTGATTGTTTCTGTTTCAAAGCACCGAGGATATTCTCCTTATACTAAAACAAACGAGATTGATTTTAAGTACAAAATAGATGTTTTTGAAAAATCCAATATTGACCTTACTAAAATCAAAAAAGTTAGTATTTACACGTTACTTCCAGGTTCAGGAATTAGTGATACAGGCTCTGTTAAATACGATGGTTTCGCAAATCCTACTATTGGTGCTGATGATGGTTTTTATGTCGGATCATTTACAGGTAATGTATTTAAAGTAAATATTGAAGAAACAAAATGGTGGAGAGATGGATATACAAATCTTTCAGGATCAATTACTTTAACATACGATCCGGTTAAAAACATCATTAGTGAATTAAAATTTGAAGTCTCGGGTGTTCTATTTAATTACTATGAACAAACGAATAAGCTAATCCTAAAAAATGTTCCATTTAGGCGATGGAATGAAACAATGCAAGAGACTGAGTTCGGGGTATTTGGTAGTTCAACTGCATCAAACTATGTAGTTGTAAGCGAAGTTTCAGAAAAAACTATATCACATTGGTTTAACATAAAATCGGATGGTGCTAATAACACATCAAAAATTGTAATTTCATTTAAAGAATAGTAAAGCAAACAATAACTAAGAACCTTTGTGTTAACAAGAACTTTTAATTATCTCAGACAAAATAAATACTTTATTTATCTGTTGATTGGAAAGCTTCTTAAAAGTAAATTTAATTTTAAAAATTGGATTTCTTTGAAGAAGCTTTTTCTTTTAATATCATTGCTATTAATGTATCACTCCATTTCCTTCTCTCAAGTTGATTCTACAAATATATCCATTAAAGACTCTATCACAATCGAATATGACGGTAATAAACTAAAACTAAAGAATAGTTATAAACGAAGAGAAAAATTAATTCTTAATTATACTGTATTATCAGAAGAACAAAAAGAAAAGCTATTAAAACCAACCACCCTAAACGACAAAGCGATCTTTGGAGAAAGATTAAAAAAAAGTGGAAATTTAATAAGAGGAATTACCGTTGGCTCGAATCGAGATTTAAATGTTAATTCTGGATTAAGATTACAACTATCCGGTAAATTATCTGACGACATCGATTTAGTAGCATCAATTACCGATGAATCCACACCTATACAGCCAGAAGGTAATACTGAAACATTAGACGAATTAGATAAAGTGTTTATTCAAATAAATCATCCAAATGCGAATGTAGTATTAGGAGATTATGATTATTCGTTAAATGATTATTTACTATTGAGGGTGAATAAAAAATTACAGGGATTAACGGGTGGAGTTCGTATTGGAGATAATAAGGCAAATGTTTCGATAGGAGGAGCGAAAGGGAAATACACACTTCAGAAATTTAATGGTATTGATGCAAATCAAGGACCTTATAAATTAACCGGAGCAAATAATGAAAATAATATTATAATTATTGCTGGAAGCGAAAAGGTTTATATTGACGGTATAATGATGGTTAGAGGTGAAGCAAATGATTATACAATCGATTATTCAAATGCAGAAGTAACCTTTACTCCTAAGCGAATGATAAATTCCGCATCGCGAATAAGTGTGGAATATGAATATACTGATAGAAGTTACCAAAGGAATTTTTATTCAGCTTCTTATGATGGTGCATTTTTTAATAATACTATTAAATTACAATTAGCAGTAGTTAGGGAAAGTGATGATAAGGATAATCCATTCGATATTCTTTTAAGTGATAATGATAAAAAAATATTAGAAAATGCAGGTGATAGCAAGGAATTATCTTCTACATCAGGTATTTCGATAGCTGATTTAGATTCTTTAGGTATAAGAAATGGATCTTATGTTAAAATCGATTCACTCATTAATAACATTGAATATACTTTCTATCGATATCAACCCGGAGCATTCAATTCGATTTATAATATAAAATTTTCTTATGTCGGTTTTGGAAAAGGTGATTATGATAAAGAATCGCTTGGTAAATACGTTTTCAAAGGTGAAAAGAGAGGGAGTTATTCTCCAGTAGTATTTTTACCTCTACCTGAGCAGAAGCAAGCAGCTGTAATTAGCTTAGGATATACACCTAATAAAGATTTTAATATTAATTTTGAATTTGCAGGCAGCGATTATGATAAAAATTTATTTTCTAAAAATGATAATGGTGATAATTTCGGACATGCTTACAAAGCTTCATTAAATTTTAGAAAAGATACACTTTTGATTTCGGATAAGAATTTAGGTGGAATTGCCTTTTCACTAAATCATAGATTCATAAATAAAAATTTCGCTTATTTCGATAGAATTAATGATATAGAATTTGATCGTGCATATAACTTACCAGACTTGCAAAATAATGAAGAAAAAATGACCGAGATAAAACTCGATCTATTCCC
>JBAYVI010000074.1:0-16011 GCA_041674625.1 Melioribacteraceae bacterium
AATTTTAACCTAACCCTCATATAAACCTCAACTTATATTTAATTACTAACCTCTTCAATCTCCGATAACAATTCATTAGACTTAGTAATATTCCATTTTAATAAAATATCACTACCATTATCAACAACACTATTTAACATATCTAATACATCCTCTTCCGTATATTCCATATTTTCTTATTTCTTATTTTGTTTTTTAACACTTTGTTTTTTTTCACTTTGTAATTTCTTACTATACTAATTTATCTCTATACTAATCCAATGAAAACTTTTTCATAATTATATACCTATTTTATAAATTATTAAATTCTATGGGGATTCAACGGTGGTAAATGTTTCGGTAGATTATATAGATGAAAGCATATGTTCATTATGTCTAATCTAATTGGTTGAAAGCCTTGACCAATCAGCCTCTCCAGACACCATTTTACACCCAGTATCACACCGAAACAGCGGCCCAGTCGGCATTTCCGCTGATTGCACCATTCCGCAGTAGTTTCCTGAATTTAATATATTTGAATAATTGAGCCTATTTCATTCATCCGATTTTTGATTTTAAGATATAGTTAGCAAAATGAAGGTACGACAATTTTCTGACATAAGCAAAATTTTTTTGTTAAATTCTAATCAATTCCAGCCATTAAATCTTTTTTCATACTTCCAAATTTGTTACACCATTTTGTACGGATTGCAAGCCAAGGCATACCGCTCCGCGGATTCGCAGAGCGAATATGGTAAATTTCCATAAATTATGGTTTTTTATATACGGAAAATTTAACAAGGATTTAACAAATAAAAAAAGGGCAACCGACCTTTGATTTCTTCAGGTTGGTTCCCCGCCTGTCATGCTTTCGCTTTGACAATACAAAGATACAACAAAAATTCACGAAATGCAAATTTTTGTTGTTAAGCTTTTGTTAAAGAAATTATTTTGATTGTTCCCATACAAAGGAATTTTTCCCAGCTGGATTACCAATAATCTGTGTTTCGGTTTTAATATTTTTCCAAGTAATAGTCCATCTAACAGGATTACGCTTAATATGAATTACTTCCAATTCAACTAGAATATCACCTTCATTTAATTGATTAATGAGTAATTTTGGATGTGTTAGATGAGTGTAAGTCATTAGTTAAGTTTTTCGAAATGTTGTAGGAAAGGTTGAACTTTGGTGTTGGCTGGGTGTATTATAATAATGAATCTAAATTCATCGTGTTTGGTTGAGAAATCAACATTTTGACGGAATAGCCAATCGAATACTGAGGATATAGTATCGTGTGTTAGTAGTTCATTATAGAGGAATGATACACCTGTTGGTATATCAGAGCTATTAGAATTTTTGATAGCTTCTTCAAGTCTTGGAATGGCGTTAATGAGTATCATTGTTATCAGTTTTAGATTTGCGGTATTTTTTAAATTCTCTATATACAATATAAACCCATATAATAATAAATAATATAAAGGTTATGAAATAGTACCATTTATAATCGGGTGAATAGTAATGTTTATAAGCCAGGTATATATAGAAGGGTATATTAAGAATTAATTTAATATACGTTGGTATTTGCTTAACTTTTTCACCTAAGGTTTCTATTGGATTCATAGTACTATATGCTTTTTTAATTCTATATCTACTGAACTAATGAAGCCGTGTCCATTGCCACCATATTGGTTAGTATAGATTAAATTAATACCATTACGAGTTTTACGGGCAGATTTAAGACTTCCTTTATCTAGTCCGTACATAATTTCCAATTGACTGTAATTAAAGTCATCACCGTTGAAATTGACTATTCTATTGCTCATCCGTAAATGTTTAACGTTTTTCGTAGATACGTTTTAGCGTTTTTCTGGAAGGTTTTTTCATTTTAGCCAATAGTTTGTATATATCTATTGGCACTGCCTTTGATAGTCCTTGAGTAGTTTCTTGCATTAGAATTATTTTTAAAATATTGTTTGCCAATCATCAATTTCTTCGAAATCCAAATGTAGTTTATATGGAGTTTCTAGATTACCATTATCATAATATACCATAACGTCCATTGAATCAAATTCTTCATTGACATAAGTTACTTTCCCTCTTAATCCTTTTCCGTTAGTTACTATGGCATCTACGGAAAATATATCTCCTGAATGATTCTGAATTGCTTTCATTGTTAATTATTATATTCAAATTCCGGATAATTTTTACCTAAAAATTTCAATAGGCTTTTCTCTGTTCTGAACCTTTGGATATTTGACAATTTATCACTCCAAGCATTTTGATAGGTGTATTCTTTTACAATGGCAATATAATTACCTTTAAATACTTTTCCTTCTTCAGGTATTAACAATACATTATCTGTTAATACATTTTCCTTTAGAATAAATGTGTTCATATTTATGATTCTTGATACACAAAGATACGAAAATATATTGAGAATAGCTACAGTAGATTGTTAAAAAACTGTTAAAGTATAGCTGCTCGCACCAGCGAGTAAAGCGTTCCGAAAAGGGAGAATAAAAATTTAATATATAATTATGTTATTAGATGAGTCTATAAAGATTATTAACCCCGGTGTAAGGCTTAACATTGTTTAAGCATCCATTAGTGAAACCTCTTTGACAATAGTTCTACTTAACAAAAGCCTTTAGCATATAATTGAGGTGTACGCAATCAAATATGTACCTAACGCTCATTCAGGGATTTTAATAGAGCAAATAACGGCGCATAATTAAAAGCAATACAGAACATTTACAGCGAGTAATAAACAGCAATTTAAAGCTATTTAGAAGCGATTTAAGACACTATAAAGCTACTCAACAGAGTTGAGACTGAACATAGTTCAGTAATTGAGTATAAGTTATTGCAATCAGAAAATAAAAGATAGGATAAATATCTGGTCAGCCTTGGTAAAGGGCAGGATAAATGTCTGGACAATCTTGATTCTGATTGAAAAAAATGAACCCAGAAATGGGAATGATTTTCTTTTTGTTAAGATTTTACACCGCTATGGTGTTATTTGTGTTTAAGAAAATCTTGGGTCATATCCATATAATATTTACCTACCCAATTAAATGTGTCGCTATCAATTTTAATTCGTTGATTATAGGCACCGTATCTTACTTTGGTATGGTTAATAGATTTGAAGTATATAAAATCCTTTTTGAATTTTAATATTTGGATAGTGGTGCAGTATATATTACTATCTTTTTTTGTATAGATAGAATCTCCGGTTCGAGATAATACTGAGTGTATATTAATTTTATAATGGAAATAGGAAGAGGATTGGCTAATTTCCTGTAAATCAATTACAGCTATATTATCACTAATATTAATAACTGCCGTGTTGATTTGTTTGGTGGTGTCACCATTAACATAACCACAATATTGATAATATTTATTTGGTTTATTATGTACTGAACGGTTAATTGATATTATTATGCTTATAATAATTCCTAATATTGCTCCTAAAGCGATGGCAGTAAATATAATTTTCTTTTTCATATGTATGAATGTGTTTAAAATAGGATAGCTTCAATTGAATTAGCAATAAGTATACCTGATAACATTGCAAGAAAGCATATAGATATAGCTACAGCAAATATGATTGGAATAAAAATTATATTTTTCATATGTTAGAGATACCAAAATTGGTCTAAGATGAATGGTTTAGATATTTTAAATTCTTCGGTGTCGGTTTTCAAGATAACAGTATTAGACATTTTTGTTCCACGAGTACCGTTATCTTTTGATATTAAAGTAATGGTATTTTTAGATTGCTTTTCTAACCAGTCGATAAGGGCGGTATCTTGTTTATTTTCCGCTAAGATACGAATAAGGTATTCGTTATTTTCTGGTATTTTGAATAGGCTGAGAGTATGAATATACTTTCTATAATCGCTAAGTAGTTTTTTGTATACTTTTTGAAATTCATCTTTATCTCTGGCCCATTCTTTGATATCATTAATATCTTGTCCGTTAAATGCGCCAATATGATTTTTGAAGAAAGGTGTATCGAGGATGTGTATATCGAAGTAATTTAAAAATTCATTTGATAATTGGGCTTTGCCTTTTCCGTTCAATGCATCTGTAATTTTAGAAATAAATACTTCTTTAAAGTGTTTAATGCTAAGTGTGTGTCCGGTGAAGCGTAAATTTTTAGGTTGTTTTTCTGCTAGTATAGGTTCTGCATATATTTCATACCGTCTAAGATTGCCTCCGTTTTCGAATATAGAAAATTGTTTTTTATCTGACTGAAATAAGTCATTCACATCGACACCGTTTTTGGTATATTGGAATATTGGTCTCCAATAACCTGTGGCGGTTTTACCATTAATAGTCAATTCAAATTCAATACTACCGTCATGTGTTTCATAACTATCTTTAGTTATTGCTTTGTATTTAATTGCCATTGTTTATTTTTTTATGATATTCGCATAGCGAAATTGCCTTGCAATACACAAAGATACAATAAAAAAGCAAGAAAAGCTATAGTTGATTGTTAAAAAACTGTTAAATAAAAAAAGCAACCAACATCAAAGTTGATTGCTTTTAATTTTTACCCGATTGAATAAACGCCGTCTGCAGGAAGGCAATTTTTATCTTTCCGGTTCATAAACCCATATTATCCGCAGCGCCATAAAGGCAGGCGAAATGGGTTTGGTTTTTACCGCATGGCGCCAATAAGGCAGCGGTGGTTTAATTCACAACCAAGATTTCCGCTCGGCAGGTAATGGTTGCGAAATTTCGCGAAAATGGATAGATTAACTATCCGGTTTAGTTTCTTTGCCGTGTTGATTCGGGTGAGGAAACTGTTTCAACATTTTCTTCAAGACTATTGCTTCCTTGAAGATTTAGAGTTCATATTAACGAAGTAGTATTCACCACGCTGCCGCTTACGCCGCAATTCCGTCTTTTTTTAATCTAAATTTTTGCTTCTTAAATATATTTCCAATAATAACCACCACAAGATTTTCTAATACCTGTACAAACTTTGTGTATATGATGTAATTTAGTCTCTCGTTGTGCTTCCATAGCACTTAGGAAAATTTTAATTATTTCACCACTAACCATTTCAATTTGTGCTACCTTTTTACAAGTAGGTAATGTCTCTAAATTATGTTGCTTACCAAAGAAACCATTTTTTTCACCTTTACAAGAATCAGACATTGATTTCTGCCATTTTTCTTTGTATGTCGGTCCTTTTAATTTTTCTAAATGGTATTTAACCATTGTTTTAGCAGGTCCTTTTAATCCACCTGCTTTCTGGCATTTTAATTGATGTTCTTCATTACAAAAACCACCTCTACCACCAGTTTTAAGATTCATACATAATGATTCCTTTATTAAGGTTTCATTAACTATTTCTCTCTCCCTTTCAATTAGGCTATTTATATCAGGTAAGTATTCAAGTATCTCAAAATTATGATTTTCTATACCATATTTATTGACAGACCTTTTTAATATTGTACCCGAACCAAGATAACCATCTTGCAAGTTATTTGTTTTGTGCATACCAATATAAAATTTATTGGTAATAACACAAGTTGTTTTGTAGATAATAAAATATGTTTCCATATTCTATATATTTCAAAACATTCCTTCCCTATTGAAGGATTCAAGGTAGCAGCTACAGGTTTCCCGCCTGTATTTTTATCCCGAATAGGATAACGTTCTAATAACTGTTCCCAATTATTGCTTAATAAAGCTAAAATGTAAACTAAGCTGCCAGTAGCGATACCGGGATTCCAACCCGAACTTCCTCCCCGAACAGGGAAACGTCCTAACGACTGCTTTCGCAATCATTGCCATAAAGGCTGCAATAGACTATATCGCCAGTGGGATATTGGGTATTGAAACCCTGCATCAAAATCAAATTGCTTTGATATCATGCTATCCCGTTTAAAGAACCTAAGTTGTATTGCATACAGGCTTATACCATCTGTATTTTGCTTTGTACTAAAATTACGTAGGTGCGAAATAAATTGCATAAATACTTTTTAGAGGTGCGGTAACGAATAAACGTTGGGCAAAAAAAAGTAACGGCTGTTGCCTGTACAATTGTTTAAGCAGGTAATAATTCAAATTTACATCTGAACCCATTATATGCTGCGAAACGCTGCGAATGGTTAGTTAAAGAACTTCAGCATCCTTTCGGATTGCAAATAAACTTTGAGGTGAATAAAGGGGTCGAACCCTTGACCTTCAAATAGTATTTATTGCTAAATACCGTCTGACGCTCTACCAACTGAGCTAACTCACCATAATAGTCTGAGAATACGACTGTTTATTAAACATCTTTAGAAAGTATTATTTATTCACTTTCATTTCCACTTACTTTTGGTAAGTAATGCCTACTACCGATTAATTAGATTAATCACTCCTTGAGTTAATAACTACTCTCACAATACTCACCCTGATTGAACATGCCTGTCCTTATCAAGATTTTCCTATGAATCGTCGGAACATTTTCGATGCTTCAACGGCTATGGACGCCCATAACTATGTAGGTAGTTTTCGTTATCAACTAAGCAACACTTTTGATTGATATAATTGCATATTTCAATTTTTAAGTGCGAACAGATTTTAGAAGAAGTGGTTACTTTTTAGCTTCGAAACTTTTGGTTCCAAAATACTAAACTTCTCCTTGTCATACCTCTATGACGATTCTTTAAGATTACTTTACATAGTTTCCTTTGGTAGTCCGCTATGCATTTCAATCAGTACCACCCAATCAAAATTAGCTTACACTTTTAAGTAACCTTTAGAATTGGAACACGCAATGATATAAGTCGGTTAACAAATACTTCTTACAATATCCCTATGGATTTTCTTATTGATATTCCTATCTCACTTAGACTATCTGTTGTAGCCTACTCGATAATTGTATCGAGCCTCCATACTAATTTCTTGGTATGAAGCAGCACTTCTTCCGCATCTACTCTCCCGAAGGGCCCTCGATGGTAGGAATTGTGATATTCCACTTGCTTACTCGACATCTTTCGATGCACATCCCTAATTTGCATAAGGAACATTTTATCCTACTTTCGTAGTTTATTTGACGACTATAAGCAGCCGATTTATTTACTCACTATGCTGGGCGAACCATACTTAGCTTTCGATTAATATTTTCCAATCTTAACTTGCGTTATTGTCCAAAGACAATCTACTACGCAGTAAGTTTTCAAAGAGCGTTATTGTTTAACAAAGATACACAATTTAATTGAAACTACAAAATTTATTTTTAAATAATTTTTATAAGCTTCGTTGCTTACTTTTGTTTTACAAAGATAAGAATAATTTTTCAGAAAAACAAATATTTTTTAGAATTTTTTTCTTATCTTTTTAGTGGGGAGTTGCCGATTTGAACAGCACCTTATTGCTAAGTAATCCCTATTACTGCTTACGCCGTAACTGATTTACTCCCCTTGTTGTAGCACGTACCAGATTCCCACTGATGTCCATACCGGAAAGGTATGTGTTCTAATAACTGTTACCAACTATTGTCTATACAGACTTAAATGTAAACTAACGTGCCAAGTAGCGTTACCGGGATTCCAACCCAAACTTCTATCCCGAATAGGATAGCGTCCTAATAACTGATTACTCAATTATTGCCATAAAGGCTGCAATAGACTATAACGCCAAAAACTTAAAGAACTATGGTGGCGAAGAAAGGACTTTAACCTCTGACCTTCCTTACGGACGCTCTTTCACTGAGCTACTTCGCCTTGTGTGGGTAATTAGAGATTTGAACTCCATCATTGCTGATTAACTCCCTACTATTATCGAAGTGTATGGCTTTCACCAGTTATCCTTCATAGTGATAATAATATCAGTATATTACCCTTGTAGTGG
Organism: Melioribacteraceae bacterium; assembly: GCA_041674625.1. Classification (GTDB taxonomy): domain Bacteria; phylum Bacteroidota; class Ignavibacteria; order Ignavibacteriales; family Melioribacteraceae; genus BRH-c32. The sequence continues at coordinate 7,838 of JBAYVI010000074.1, forward strand.
GCAGTTAAGGACTTAAACCTCTTCATTGCTGAATAATCTACTTGCTGCCGAAGCTGCACCGATATTACTGCCCAAGTATTTTAAAGAACTAATTTCTTTTGTTTTACAAAGATAAACTAAAAATTTCAATTTACAAAATTTATTTTCAATTTATTTTGTGTTCATAAGATAAAACGTTTAGATATGTTTTCCTAACATTGTTATCTTACTGAACTTCCGTTCAGTCTCAACTTTGTTGAGTATTGTTTAGCAAAGATACGTTTTTTATTTCAAACTACAAAATTTATTTTCAAAAATTTTCAGTTAGTTTCTCTGCTAATGTCTTTATTATAGAGCAAAGATAAGATAAAGTTTTCACTCTGCAAAATTTATTTTCAATTATTTTGCACTTTTGATTTTATCCGTTAGTAAAGAAATTTGATAGTTATTCATATTTTCAATACTTACTCCACTCTCAACAATTACCCAATCGTTATTTTCATATGCAATATGAACTGTTGATAATTTACCAGATTTTAAAGGGAAGTTATCCACAATAACTCTATGTATCATCCATTCATTTGCTGACATAATATTAGCCAGCAACATTCTTAATTTGTTCCTAACAACTGTTTGAAATTCGATATTAACTGACATATAATATGTTTTATCCGTTTACAATTTCAATTCTATTCAATTCTAATTCGGAAATCATCCAATTGATTTGACTTTCATTCAAATCAGTTAATGGGTAATCCGATACTAAAGCGTCATCATTATCTAAATCTTGTTCGTCGAACCGAAGTTCATTTTCTTCCGAAAATATAGTAACGAAAATAGACCTTCCTGATAGTGAAGTCGTTGGGAAAGTATCTGCCAGAAAATTTAATATTTCTCGCTTACCACTCCAATCACTTTTTACTTTGGAAATTGCTTCGATTAATTTTAGATAACTCATATACTTTTGTTTGTACAAAGTTAATAAAAATAACCCAAATTGTAAAAGAACTACAGTTAAATAACTGTTAAATCAACAGGTCACTCCGATATTCCAGACCAGCTGCCTCGGTTAAGGGCTAACGGATTCGAACCGTATTCGCTTTTTGTTTCAGAAAAAAATAGTTAGATTTTTGCTGTTTGTGACCTTATTAAAAATAAAAGTAAGACAAGGTTTTCATTAAGGAAGTGTCCTTGTTTTGGGTATATCCAATTTAATTAAGCTTACTCATCTTAAAGAATCTATACTTTTATTTTAGTGCCCCCGATAGGATTTGAACCTACACGAACATTGCTGCCCACAGGATTTTAAGTCCTGCGTGTCTACCAGTTTCACCACAAGGGCATTTAAAATTCCAATTTATCAAAGAGCCTTTATTATAACTAAACCTTTGTTTAGTTGTTTATTGTATTGCAAAGATACAAAAAGATTTTCAATCTACAAAATTTATTTAAAATAAATTTCAAATTTTGTACCCAAGGACAGAGTTGAAAATAATATATAATGTATGAAACCGTTATATACTAATAAGCAATATAATTCTGCCCGCTCAACTGAACAATTACCTTGTGAATGTTATTATTGTAATAATCCATTTAATGTTGTTAAAAAATATATTACTTATGAATTAAAAAATCCTTCTAATAGAAGAAGATTTTGTTCCGTTCAATGTAAATTAGCTTCTCATCAAGGAGTTAGCCTATTACTAAATTGTACTGAATGTAATAACCCTTTTTATAAACAACCTAATCAAATTAAAAAAACTATAAATCATTTTTGTTCATTATCTTGTTCAGCAACTTTTCAAAATAAAAATAAAAAGACTGGTACAAGAAGGTCCAAATTTGAATTTTTTATAGAAGAAGAATTAAAAAAATTATATCCTGAGTTATTGATAGAATTTAATAAAACTACTGCTATTGGATTAGAACTTGATATTTATATTCCAAGCTTAAAATTAGCATTTGAGATAAATGGTATTTTTCATTTCAAGCCTATTTTTGGTGAAGAAAAATTATCAAAAACCAAAAATAATGATGATAAAAAACTAAAATTTTGTCTTAATGAAAGTATAAACCTTATTGTATTAGACATTGCTGATATATCACACTTCAAACCAGATTTAGGAATAAAATTTTTAAACCAAATAAAAACAATAATTAATAATTATTTTTAAAATGATTCATCAGCAACTCTATCATCACTAGGATATAATTCATCATTATTAACTAAAATTAAATCATTAAGTGCTACCTGAAATAATTCTGCTGAATATTCTCTTTCACCTACAGTTCTACCTTCATTCTGAATAAGTCTCTCTCTATTATCATTAGATACATAATCCATTTCAGTCACATCTGTTGGTGAAATAGCTGATATTAAATCCTCACGTAGAAATGTTCCTTTATTCTTTTTTACTTTAAAAGAAACAGAAATACTATCTATTTCTTCCCATCTTTCAACCCAACTTGAACTTATACCACATTCGAAATCATCGTCAAATTTTACATGAACATAATCACCATAAGCATTTCTTATCCAAGATGGTTTTTGACCTGCTCTAACACGTTTAATTAATTCTGGTGTCTTAGAATCTTGTAAATGGATTCTATCGTCATATAATTCGCCGTATGCTTTTTTAATTATACTACGTCTATGATTATAAGAGCGTTCAATATATTCAAGACTAATAACGGCACGGTAATTCTTTTGCATTAAATATTTAATTCTTTATTTATAATATATTCATACCACAAATAAAGAATTAAATATCTTTGTCCGAGGAAATGAATGAGTGTTACATAAAATAAGTTTTAAATAATTACTGTATCAGTATTTTAGAGAAATCAAAGATACAATTTTTATTCGAAACTACAAAATCTTTTTTACTTTTTTTCTTCTATCAGCGAAATAATATCATCTACCGTTTTAATTGTTTCTACTTCTTCATCAGTAATTGAAATGTTAAATTCTCTCTCCATATCCATAAGTATTTCAACAGCATCTAAACTATCCATACCTAAATCTGCACTTAAACTTGATTGTGGTAATATTTCTCTTTCGTCTAAACCCAATTTATCAATTAGTATATTACAAACTTTTTTGCCTATATCACTCGTTAATATATCTTTTTCTTCTATTTTAGGACATTGACATAACTTACCTTTAATAGGACCAATTTCTAATCCAAATTCTTTCAGATGGTCATTAATAACATCGAATGCTTCTTTCCAATTAGTTTTATTTAAATTTTTAATAACATTCATTATGCCTTTAGCAATAACATATTGACTATTTTCATTCCATCTCATTTAATTCCAATTTTCTATTTGAATAAGTAATTTTATCAAAGATACGAAATGTTAAATTCTTTAACAAATTTTTTTAAGACAAAAAAATTCCCAACATATGTTAGGAATTTTTTAAATATTAAATAGTTTGATAACTATCTCTCGATTTATAGCGTCTTACTTTACCAGAGGCTAAGGTAACATTAAGATGGTCACCTGCCCAAATTGCGTTGGTTACTTTTTCACCAACATTAAGTTGTGTGTAATTATCTCTTGAATGGTATAATTTAATATTATTGCCATCTATTTTGATAATACCGAATTGGTAAAGTTTTGGATCCCACATAATAATTGATTTACTATAAAGATACATCAATTAATTCAGATAGCAAAATTTTAAAGTTAAAACATCGTTAAATAAACATTTACCATATAACTCACTATAATAACTATAAATTTATTTAAGTGAGTTATGGAAAAGAAATTATTAATTGGTTTAATCAATGAAAATTTATCAACGAGAAAAATTGCCGATAAAGTTGGTAAAAGTCAAGGAACAATTAAATATTGGTTAGCTAAATATGATTTGAAAACTAATTATTTAGTTCATAATGTTAAAGAGCAACTTGATTATAAAGTTTGTTCGGTGTGTAATATAGAACTTAAAATTGACAAATTTTACAAAGGTAACAATAAAGTTAATAGACATTCGTATTGCAAATCTTGTTTAAATAGTCTAACTGTTGATAGACAACGTAATTTAAAGAAGCAATGTATAAAATACAAAGGCGGTAAATGTATTGTGTGTAATTATGATAAATATGATGGTGCATTAGAATTTCATCATTTAATACCAGAAGAAAAGGATTTTACTATTGGACAATATAAAAATCGTTCTTTTGAAAATCTTAAATCTGAATTAGATAAATGTGTATTACTATGCAGTAATTGTCATAGAGAAGTAGAAGGTGGTATTGTACTATTATAAGAATAGCTTCCAATAAGGAAGCTATTTCTTTTACAACCACAATGTTGCCACATTGATGTGTACCCGGAGGGACTTGAACCCCCGACCCTCTGATTATGAGTCAGACGCTACTAACCAACTGAGCTACAGGTACATTAATAAACAAATATTACTTGATATAATAATATTAATGATAAAATTAATAATATTCCACCCATTATTCTCATATTTTCATTATTTTGAGGACAGTGCAAGATTCGAACTTGCGTGGGATTACTCCAACAGATTTGCAGTCTGCCACCTTCAACCACTTGGCTAACTGTCCTTATTTATTTAAGATATACTCGCTGAAATAACAATTCCATTGTTAACACTAACATTAATACGATTAGCTCTCATATCCATTGTAACCATAAATGGTATTCCATCTTCAACAGTTTTGCGAATAGTAAAGTTGTTTTCATTTACATACTCCGAAGCTTTTTCGTAAGTCATGCCAATAATTTTATCACAAATTGTTGGCTCTTTAACCAATACTGTTTTTAAACTAACAGTACTTTTCTGTTTAATAGCTTCAATTGCATCTTCAAGATGAGAACCTAATTCAGTTTTTAATTGTTGGTCCTCTTGAAGCCAATCTTCATCTTCTTTAAAAGAAACTTTGAATCCTTCTTTATTTAGAAAATTGCCTATTAAAAGCATTAAACGGCTTTTACCCGAAGCAGCTACACCTGAAATATCAATTTTAATTTCGTTCATATTATTAATTTATTGAAAGGGTATATATTGCTATATACCCTTATGTTCGTAGTAATACTTTCTTACATTTAACACACACGAAACATTCGTGACTCCAGATGGATTCAAACCATCGACCCTCAGCTTAGAAGGCTGATGCTCTATTCACTAAGCTATGGAGCCGTTTAAAGAACTACTTTATTCAGTAATTTTCTTCTTTGCAAAGATACTAAATTATTCTGAAAAAACAAATTTTTAATCAGAAAAATCAAATATTTAATTAAGAATATTCAAAGCGAAATCACAAAATTTATTTATTTTCCCTTGTCCATTTATCTTCCTCATCAACCATTACGATTGCTTCAGTTGGAATACTAGCGGTGCCACTAAATATTAATTGTTCAGTAGCTTTCTTAGGGAAAAAGTTTAACATTAATAATGCGCCTGAAATAAAAGAATTGCATTGAAATACATCTTTATTATCAACCACAGTTTCCCTATTAGAATTTAAAATAGACAAACGAAAGCCACCATCATTATTATGATGTAAAGTATAATTTTCTTTAATACCTAATTTCTTTAAAGTATTATTAAGATTTAATAAGTTAGTTTCTAACCTCATAAGTATAGTATTTATATTATATCATGATGTTGCAGATCCTGCCTAAATTAGTTATTCAAGCACCTTATCAATGGCTTGCATACCTGTACGTGCAATTGAATCACTATCAATACATCTAACAGTTATTTCACCATCAATAAAATCTACAAATTCCAGATTTTTAGAGTTAAGAATTTTATGATTGTTACGGATATTTAATTTTCTATTAATACTTTGATAGCTATATTCACCACCTGAAGTATTAATTCTAACTTTATCACCTTTTTGCACTGGGAATGAACCAAATTGTTCATAATATTGAGATATAGCCCATTTACCAATCTGGTGTGCTTGTTTAAGCATTATTTGTTTAATTACAGATAATGCAGCACCAGGTTTTACTTCATGAATATTACTATCATGTAATGGTAATCCAAGTGGTTCCATTGTGTCGGTGAAATACGCTTGTCCTGTATTGTTATTATAAACAGTACCACCGAAGGCAACTAAAGTATAATATTCTTGCTTACCTTCAATATCTGGTCCCATTGCGGCGCCATCTCCACTTCTGTTAATATAAATCCCGATAGCGTCACCAACTTTTAAGTCTGATATTTTATGTTCCATAATTCGTCTTTTTGGTTTAATTTCTTTTATGGTAGTGTAAGTATCATTATACTTTTGATTCACAGCCATTGTATTAACTAATTTTGCCTCTGGCTTCATTTGTAAAAAAACATTTTGTCATTCCTTTGTAAAAGGAGGTTTTGTAACTCGTTTGTAAAAAAACATTTTGTAATTTTATTTTTATCACCTTTTTTAGAAATCATATTATAATCGGAATTATTAGACTTTAATAGTATTGTTACCGAACTCAGTGCCGACCATTTGATGTATCAGTTATTATATAATTTCAATATTCGGTTAATTTTATACATTTATTTGCCGCACTTACTTTAGGCTTCTTAACCCAAGACTTCAACAGCAATCTAGTGATGGTATCGTATATTAACCTTATTGTATACTTTACTTTTTAATTAATCATTTCACACCATTAAATATTATAATATCCATTAGAATAATTTAATGATGCAATTCGATTTTAAATTTCGTACAATATTCAAATGTAACAATGCAAAGATACAAAACTATTTGTTAAAGAAGAGTTAAACAATAAGACTATTTATTGTTACATAGATTTGTAACAAAATGTGTTGTATCCCACCTGTTACAAGATTCCGTAACAAGCGGATAGATTAGAGATTTTTCGAATGTGAAATATTTACATATATAGATTTAACATATATAAATATCTCATATATGTTGAAATGACATATATAAATTAGCCACATATGTTATCAAAACATATATAATATTATTACCATATTAGCACTGCTCCACATATTAAATTAATTTAATATATAAAACCGCTTTATATAATTTCCTTCGCTCAATTGATAAACTGCCATAACATTAATGGCTCTATTTATTAGAGTGCTGCCTTATTATGAGTATTGAATTTTACAGGATATACGAATAAATATCGAATAAAAATGGTAATGAATTGTTAAAATTTCATTGCTTATTCAAATATAGTACTTTATTTCTAAAAATTTTGTTAAAGCTAAATCAAAGTTATCCACATAGAAATCAAGTATTTACATATATAAATTTCCCACATATATAGATTTTTTGCATTTTTTAAAAAAAGGCAAGCGACCTCTGATTCCTCCAGATTTTCTCTCCGCCCGTCATCATTCCTTTTGACAATACAAAGATACAACATTTTTCAGCATTTTCCAAACATTTACTGTTAAAGTTTTTGTTAAAGTCTATATCAAATCGTCTTAATTTTTACCCAGCGTCACCGGGCTCAAGTTTTTAAAATAAAAAGAAATGTTAAAAAATTTTCAAATCGTCTTAAAAAATTTACGATCATGTGCACCTCAAGTGCACACTTAAGTGATATCACGTTAAGAAATTGTTAAAATGATTTCAAATTGGCTTAAATTGCTCTGGTCGATATTCTAATACTTAGGCAAAAGTTATCGTACAATATACCACAATGTAGGAAATTATTTTGTAATTTTTGCCTTTGTCATATTATGATTATTCATATATGTTTTTTTTCATATATAAAAAATTCATATATGTCCGAAGTATCAAGCGACATATATGAAAAAATCATATATGTATTTTTACTATATGTAATTCCAAATAAAAAAAAACCGCTAACAAATGTTAGCGGTTTTTTATTTTACGTTTAGCGATTAAGCATTAACGGTTTCTTCAGTTGCTGCTGGAGTTTCTGCTGGAGCAACATACAAAGGATTTTCAACTTCTACCAATACTTCAGACGGGCGTGTCGGAGTAAATTTCGGTAAAAGAGTTACCATTTCTTTTGTATCTTTGTTCCAAGGCATTGCATAGTAAGCATTCAAATTTTTGATTGCTTGTACTGCATTTTCAGCACTTGTAGCGGTAAGGAAGCAATGGTATTTTTGCTCAGGACGGTTTGTTTTTTGTCCATCTTCTAAGTGCTGATTTTGCACATAGCTTGCAATTTTACCTTCACCGGCTACAAAACCAAATTCAATTACT
>JBAYVI010000075.1:0-15935 GCA_041674625.1 Melioribacteraceae bacterium
CCGTAACAATTGAACCATTCAGCTCCGAACGTATCGAAGTTATCCGCGGTCCAAAAGTCCTTACAAGAAGCTCAAATTCATTCGGCGGTATTGTTAATATTATCAAAAATGAGATCCCTGATAAAATTCATGATTCCTTTTACGGTACAACGGGATTTTATGTTGAATCAGCTAATAAAGGGAGATTAGGTAATCTATCTGCCGAAATCCCACTATCACCTGTTGCATTGAAATTTAATTTTTCTAAAAGAAAGACTTCTGATCTTTCTACTCCTATTGGAGTTCTAAAAAACTCAGATTCAGAGAATTTAGATTTTAGCGGCGGGGCAAACTATTTCTTTGGAGAAAGTTCGCTCGGAGCTTCATTTAATAATTATGAACTTGATTATGGTGTACCGGGAGGATTTGTCGGTGCGCATCCTAATGGAGTAGATATTTCGATGTTCCGCAGACAAGTAAATACTCGTCTAAATTACATATTGCCCGATTGCTCATTTGATAAATTTGATCTTGGTATTACAGGAACGGTTTATCGTCATCAAGAATTTGAAAGCTCCGGTAAGATCGGTTCTGAATTTAGAATAGAAAATTATGCAGGTTATTTAGAGTTCCATAATAATGAAATAAAGCCATTCAGCGAAGGTGTTATCGGTATTTCTTCCGATTTTAGAAAGTTTACTGCGGGTGGATATGTATTTACTTCTCCAACCAATTCACTGAATATTTCCGGATATATTTTTCAGGAAATTCATATTAGCGAAAAAATACATTTAGAATCTTCTCTTCGTTTTAGTTATGATAATATTAGTCCGCTTCGGAAGAAACAAAATTCGGCAATTGGAGCTATTCAGGAATTAAACTTCTATAATTTATCAGCTTCATTTTCAGGCTTGATTGAGATTTCATCGAAAGTATTTATTGGAGCTAATATTAGTAAGACCTCCCGTACTCCAACAATCGAAGAACTATTTTCCGAAGGACCTCATCTTGCGGCATATTCTTATGAAATCGGTAATCCGGATCTTAAATCCGAATCAGGTTATGGAGGTGAATTTTTTGCATATCATAAATTCGGGGCACTATTCTTCCACTTAAGTTTTTATGGTAATTATTTTACGAATTATATAATTCCACGTAATAGCGGTGAGATTAATTATGCTACATTTCTACCTATTTACGTTACGTCAGGAGTTTCAGCACGTCTTTACGGCAGTGAATTACAGGCAGACCTAAACCTTACAAATGAATTAAAATTTAGTGCTTCGGGAAGTTACACAATTGGGGAATTTGAAAATAGAAATCCCCTGCCACAAATTCCACCATTGAAAGGTTTGGTTGGGTTGTCTTACACCAAAGAGCAATTCATTTCAGGAGTAAATATTGAACTTGCAAATAGCCAAAAGAAGGTAGATGAATTTGAAATTCCTACTGCAGGGTATGCAGTTGTTAATTGTTACGTTCAATATAGCTTTGAAGCGGGTGAAACAATTCACAATATGAGTTTGACAGTTGATAATATATTTAATAAAGAGTACCGCAATCATTTATCGAGAGTAAAATCGATAATGCCGGAAGCAGGTAGGAATTTTAGATTAACTTATAAGTTGTATTTTCATAAATAATTGAATTGATAAAATCGTTATTATAATATTTAACATGGGTAATTGTATTGAAATGGTTGTTGCTTATTAAGCTAAGAATTTCGTAATTTAGGATTCTTAAAAAGAATGAAACAGCTAAGTACTCGGAGAGATGGGTGAGTGGCTGAAACCAACGGTTTGCTAAACCGTCGTAGGGGTTAAACTCTACCGCGAGTTCGAATCTCGCTCTCTCCGCTACAATGAAAAAGCCCAAAACAATTATGTTTTGGGCTTTTTTTATCTTCAATTGATAAATTTTATTTTCGCAGAACAGCTATTAAAATTATACTAAGTCTCGTATACTTCAATTGGTAGTCTTATAGTAAATGTACTGCCCTTGCCTTCTTCACTTTCAACTTCAATCGTTCCATGTAATTGGTTTAATTCTTTTTTAACGATAGACAAGCCAAGCCCTGAACCTTGGAAGTTTCTGGTAGTTCCTTCGCTTACCTGTCTAAATTCATCGAATATAATGCTTTGCTTGTCTTTTGGAATTCCAATACCGGTATCAATCATTTTAATTATTAAAGTTTTTCTATCCCCTTCAATTTCTACGATAGAGTAAATTTCAATAATACCTTTTTCTGTATATTTTATTGCGTTGCTTAAAAGATTAGATAAAATTTCAGTTATAACACTTTCATCCATATAAAGAATCAGTTCTTCATTGTGATTAATAATAATTAATCGCAAACCCTTAATAGAAATTTGAATTTCGTATTCAATTACTAACCTATCTATAATATCCTTTAATTTGGTAGGTTTAAGATTTAGTTCGAGTCCATCAAATTCAATCTTAGTCAAATTTAGAATATTTTCTAAGGTACCAAGCATTCTTTTCGAAGCAATCATTATTCCATTAAGCATTTCTTTATGTTCAAGATTATCAAGTTCACTATGCAAAAATTCTGTATATCCCATTATACCAACAAATGGAGTCCGAAGTTCATGACTCATGTTTGCAAAAAAGAAACTTTTTACTCGATTCATTTCCTCAGCTCTTTCTTTTGCATCCATTAAATCTTTAACCATCTTTTTCTTTTCAGTTATGTCTTCGTTGATTGCAATAAAATTAGTGATTACTCCGTCATTATTAATTATTGGAGAGATGCTTGATCTTTCCCAGCATAGTTCGCCATTCTTTCTCTTGTTTTGCAATTCTCCAGTCCAATCTTTTCCTGATAGGATAGTATCCCAAAGGTCTTTATAAAATGAATTTGTCTGAGCGCCGGATTTTAAAATTCGAGGATTTTTTCCAATAACTTCTTCAGCTGAATACCCTGAAAGTTTTGAAAAAAATGGATTTGTATAAATAATATTTCCGGTTTCATCGGTAATTTTAATCGCTGCATTGCTAGATTCCACTGCACGATTTAATAGTTTTAGCCTTTCTTCAACTTTTTTCTTTTCAGAAATATCATGAACAATGGAATGAAGGTACTCCTTATTACCAATTTTAATTATACTGCTGAAAACCTCAACATCAACAATACTATTATCTGCCTTACGATGCCTGAACTCAAAATGATTTTTTTTCAGAGTTCTAGCTTTTTCCATTTCTGATCTTATATCTATTGAACTAGATTCATTCAATTGATTAACATTCATATTTTGCAAAACTTCAATCTGCCAGCCATAAAAAGAGGCAGCTGCTTCATTTGCTTCAACAATTTCTCCTGTATCTGGGTCAATTATCAGTTTTACTGCTGAATGATTGTAAAATAGATTACGAAATTTTTCTTCACTCTGTTTTAGAGCATCTTCAGATTTCTTTCTATCTGTTATGTCTTCATCTACTCCACGGTATCCTTTTACATTCCCGTTATCGTCAAATATAGGGCTTCCGCTTGTGGATAAAATTACTGATTTACCATTTTTATGTATATTCTTGTTTTCAAAATTCCTGAAAAGTTTTCCTTCATTAAAAGCATCAAATGCCATTTTTATAAGGCTTTCTTTTACATCAGGTGCGAAAAAATCGTAAAAATGCATTTTTCCTACAACTTCTTCTGGTTTAAACCCCAGTAATATTTCTATTACTGGACTTGAATAAGTATACATTCCTTCCGTATTAACTTCCCAAATCCATTCCTGAGCAGTTTCTGCTACCTGTCTAAATCGTTTCTCACTTTCTAAAAGTTCTCTTTCTGCCTTTTGAAGAGCCGTATTTTCTTTTACATCTTCCAAAGCACGCTTAATAGCATGAGGTAACCTTTCAGGTCTATCTTTCAATACATAATCAAATGCACCTTCTTTTAATAATTCAATCGCAGTTTCTTCTCCAATGGACCCGGAAACACATATAAACGGAACTTCAGGGCAAATTCTATTACAAATATCCAATGCTTCAAATGCATCAAATCCGGGAAGTCTAAAATCAGATATTATTATATCATAATTAGAATTTTTTATAGCTTCGGTAAATTCTATCTTGTTTTCTACATGAGTTACTTCAAGCTTAAAACCTGCCTCAATCAAACGTTCGACTATAAGTTCTTTATCATTTAATGAATCTTCAAGAAGAAGCGCTTTCAGAGCTGTATTTATAATATTTTTACCATTTACCATAATTATTGCCTTGGTGGTTGTTCATTTAGAATTGCCCAGAAAACACCTATTTGTTTTACAGCTTCTATAAATTCCCCAAAATCAACTGGTTTTACAACATATGCATTTGCTCCTAAAGAATAGCATTTTTTCAGGTCTGGATCTTCTCTTGAAGAAGTGAGCATTACTACCGGTATGTGCTTAAATTTTTCATCCTTTCGAATAGCTTCCAAAACTTCAATTCCATCCATGCGGGGCATTTTGATATCGAGCAGAATCACAGCTGAATTGCCGGTGGTTCTGCCTTTAAATTCACCCTCGCAACGTAAATACTCCATAGCATGTACACCATCACTAACAGTAACAACATTGTTTGCCAAATTATATTCTGATAATGCTTCAAGAGTGAGTTCAACATCCTGAGGATTATCTTCAACTAATAAAATCGTTTTTAATTCGATCACTTTCCCCCCTTTCTCGTTATTGGTAAACTAAAATAAAAAGATGCACCTATTTCGGGTTCAGCTTCAGCCCAAACCTTTCCCGAATGTTTATGAATAATTCGACGAACGTTTGCTAATCCAATTCCTGTTCCCTCAAATTCACTTTGAGTATGAAGTCGTTGGAAAACTCCAAATAATTTATGTGCGTATTTCATATCAAAACCTACACCATTATCGCACACGAAAAATACAAAATCATTCTCAACTATATTATAACCAATAGATATTTTTGCTAATTGTCGATTTCGTGTATATTTAACTGCATTATCAATCAGGTTGGTCCACACTTGCCTCATAAGAGTATTATCTCCAAATATTTTTGGCAGTATCTGTATATCCCAGTCGATTTTTCTACCTTTTAGAACAGGCTCTATCTCTTTCATAACTTCTATTACAATCACATTTAAGTCGAGTTCAGTAGCAATAATTTCCACTCTCCCTGTTCTTGAATATTGTAGCAAATCGTCAATTAACGTACCCATCTGTTTGGAAGCCCCTGAAATTGTTTCCAAATAATGGTTTGCTTTGTCATCTAACTTATCTTTATATTTTTTATTAAGCAAATCGACATAACCATTTATATGTCTGAGAGGAGATCTCAAATCGTGTGAGACCGAATAACTAAAAGCCTCAAGTTCTCTATTAACTTCGGCGAGATGAGCCGTTCGCTGCCCTACCTTAAATTCAAGTTCGCTGTTCAATTGTTCAAGATCTTTGAGAAGCCTTTTCTTTTCTGTTATGTCATTAAAGAGGACTTGAATCGCGGGTTCATTCTGGTAAGTAAGTAAAGTAGCCATTACCTCTACATCTATTATCGTTTCATCAATTCTAATGTATTTATTTTCAACCGGGTACAAACCCGTTTCACCATTTAACAAACGTTGTATCCGACTTACAGATTCTTCGAGATTATCGGAATGCATAAAATCTTTTACATGTTTACCAACAAGCTGTTCGGCTGATAGAGCACCGAAGATTTTCTCTCCTCCTGGATTAATAAAAATAATTTTCCAGTTAAAAAGAATTAAAATACCAATTGGCGATGCTTCAATAATATTTCGGTATCGTGCCTCGCTCTCCATTAATTTTTCTTCAGTAATCTTGCGTTCAGAAATATCTACATTAAATCCATACCATGTTATGCTTCCATCCGGTAATTTTTCCGGATTGGATCTTGAATATATCCACTGAATATCTTTTCCGGTTATTTTAACTCTAAATTCGCATGTAAAATACGTAAGATGTTCTGCAGAGTATTCGATATCTTCAATAACCCTAATAGCATCATCAGGATAAATGACATTAGCAATAGGAGTAAAATCTTCAAGAACATCTTCCGGTGAACATCCGAAAATATTCTTTATACCTTGTGATGCAATTGGAACATGATAAGAACCATCCGGTCTCCTTGTAAATTGATATATTAAATCAGGTACATTTGCTGAAAGTTTTTGAAATTGGATATCCTTTTCGCGGATCTTTTCTTCTGCTGATTTGCGGGCAGTAATATCATTTGCAACTACTAGTCTTGAGTTTCTATTTCTATATTTAATGCTATGCGAAATAATTTCAACAATGAATATTTCCCCATCCTTATTCATATGCTTCCATTCACCAGAAAAAGTTAGAATATCAGATTCCTGTTTAACATTATCAACAAGTTTATAAACTTCTGCGCTCGGTCTAATATCTTTCAAGGTGAGTTGTTGAAATTCTTCTCTACTATAACCATATTTAGAAATCGCTGCTTCATTTACTTCTAAAAAGTTTAATGTTTCTAAATCGTAAACCCACATAGGATGAGGATTACTTTCGAAAAGCATTTTATAATTTTTCTCGCTCTCAGCGACTTTCAGAGCAAGAGTACTTTGCTCTACTTTCTGAAAAGCCAGCTCACTTATAAGTTGGGTCATATTAAGGAGGAAATCCATTGCAATCTTTACTTTTTCCTCTGAGACAATTGGAACTTTTTTAAGTGCAGTAAAATAATCATCATTATTAAATCCGTTATTTTTTGCTTGCTCTTCGAAGAAAGCAATATCCGGTTCTTCGAAAAAAAATTGTCCCGAAAATAAATTAGCTATATGTTCGCCATAAATTTTTATCGGTAGAGCAACATCAATTAGACCATTTAAACATTTGTAAAAATGGTATTTCTCTCCTTCACCCATTTTATTTGCAAGAATTGTATCACTTACTAAGCAGTTTTTTGAAGTTTGAGGATTAATTCTGTGGAATTGTGTACATATAGGTCTCCAACCCGATTTGGATAAAATATTACCTTCAAGGTCAAGGATGGCAGTTACAAAACCAGTAGTCTTATTAAAACCTTCGAGAAGAGTATCAACTTTTTCAAAATCTATTAAATGCAGTATGTTTTTTTTAACCGATTTATTCACCCTTCTTCCATCCATTTTGTGTAAATGAAAAAAAATAGCTCAATTGATTTTTAACAAAATATTCTGAAAATGCACCACTTTATATTAGAAGATATTTGATTTCTATTTTACTGCAAAATATAATCATTATCAATACAAAACTACTTAAACTAAGATTTTGAACAAACTAACAGTTTTTATATTCTATAAAATTAATTCTTCATTTACAAACTCTACTCTATATATTTTAGGAAATTGGGTCTTCTCCTAGATATCGAAAATAATTTGATGTATAATCAGTCCAACGAAGAAATGATTCTTTAAAAAAAAGCCCCGATTATCGGGGCTTTTTAGAAATAATGTTCGGAATTCTTTCCTGTTAATTTATCCTGATATTCTGCTTTTAATTTTTGATTCATCTGCAGGTGTTAGGGTAACGTAATTCATGGACACTTTTTTGGTATCATCAAGAGTTTTTAGGAGCATGAAATCATTATCGAGTTCCATTCCTTCAATTAAGCTATTGCCAAATGTTTGATGATAAATTTCTTCACCTACAATGCTCTTTTTTACTATATCATCAACGACTATATTTAAAAATAGAGCAAGTGGAGTACCGGCGAATGTAGATTTGCCATACATCTTTTTAATTTTTGCTTTAGTTACATCCCCACCGGTTCTTAAAGAAAGCTTAAGAGCATCTTTTAATTCTTTTGGAGAAATCTTATCTTTTCTTTTAGTACCATGTTTCTTATTAAAGGTGATGGAATCTTGAGTAATAACAAAATATTCAAGTGCTTCTTCTTTAGGGTTACCATCGGAATCTAAGTAAGGAATTTTTTTTATTTCCCTAATATTGTTTTCGATTTTATCATAAAGTTTTTCGATTAATTCTTGCTCTGATTTTAGATAAACATCTGCTAAAGTTGCCATTTTTTCTCCTCACCCCAAACACTGGCTATTTTATTTTTAATTTTATATTCAAATATAGCAATAAGTTCTTTGTTTTGGTTAATAATCTCTCTTTCTTTATCAAGATTATCTGAAATTTTTTTTTGAATATCCAAAGGGGGTAATGGAATTTTGATTTTCTTAAGCGTTTTAAGGACTATTCTTTGAAATCTATCAAGGCAACTTTTCCTACCCTTTAGTTCTTCGGCAGTGTGAATGAAAAGGAAGAACCTTCCCCCACTTTGCTCTTAACCCAAATTTTACCACCGTGCATATCAATAAATTCTTTACAAAGTAATAAACCCAATCCGGTGCTTAGTTCACCATCGGTTCCTAATGTGCTCACTTTTTCTTCTATTCTAAAAAGTCTTACAACATCTTCTTCACGCATTCCAACACCATCATCTGAAACCGATACTTCAATTGACCCATTTTCAAGTCGTGTTGATTTAACAACAACTTTTCCATATTTCCTTGTGAATTTAACCGCATTGGATAAAATATTTCTAAGTACTGTTTCTATCATTTTTTCATCAGCCAGGATTTTCTGTTCATTATTATTAGCATATATTATTGTAATATTTTTTTGAACAGCACGCTGGTTTATGGAATCTATACTTTGAATAATGGTTTCAGAAATATCCATATCTACAGGGTTATAATTAATAGAGCCGTTTTGCACTTGAGCCCACTTTAATAAATTTTCCAAAAGTTTAAAAAACTTACGAGCGGTTTCATTAAGTATTTTACTGTTTTTAATAATTTCATCCGGTGAAAATGTTTCTGAACTATCCGACATTAGTTCTGTTAATCCTAGAATTCCCACAAAGGGATTTTTAAGATCGTGAGCGATAATTGAAAAGAATTTGTCTTTTTCAGCGTTTACCTTTATTAGCTCTGCATTCCTTTTCTTTATTTCCTCTTCAATCCGCTTGCGTTCGGTAATTTCTTTGCTAACTCCCACTGTTCCGATAATGCTTCCTAGGGCATTCCGCAAAGGTATTTTTGTTACCAGGCTCCATCGTGTTTCTCCTGTATTACTATCCATTGGTTCTTCGCGATTGATAAGCGGTTGACCGGACTGCATTATTTCAAGTTCATCGGCACGGTATCTTGATGCCAATTCATACGGTACTAAATCGAAATCGGTTTTACCAATAATTTCTTTCATATCGGAGACACCCATTCGATTAATTAATGCATTATTACAAATGATGAAACGACCTTCAAGATCTTTTGCGTAAATACGATCCGGAATATTATCAATCAGCGAATGCAGTAAATTGCGCTCTTGTGAAAGAACTTCTTCGGTAAGTATTTGATTGGTAATATCTCGAATATTACATAGAATAATTTTTATTTTGCCAACTTGATAAACATTGCTGCTGAACTCAACATTAATTGATTTTCCGTCCTTTGTTTGCAATGGAATATTTTCAAAATGGATATAGTCTTTATTCTGCAATTCTCTAAAAGCATCTTTAGAAGTGGCTATGTTTTTGAATGCACCAATATCCCATAATTCTTTTCCTATGAAATCCTCATAAGAATATCCTAGCAGTTCAATTAAGAATGGGTTTACTTCAACTATAATTCCAGTCTCTTCGTTGAGAAATAGTATTCCCTCTTTAGCAGTTGCAAAAAATATTTTGTAAAGATTATCAAGTATTTTTGATTTTTCTTCAGCAATTTTGCTGTCGTTAATATCATTTACTTGGCTTGTATTTTGTTTCACCATTCAATCACCTTTAACCTTAAAATCCAAGTTACATAAAAAAGTTTAAGATATTTCCGGTATAGTGAAAATGAGTTTGCTCTCTTTTCCAACTTTACTCTCAACCCAAATTCTTCCAACAAATTATTTACTAAGCGGTAAGCCCATCCTACCTCTTTTCCTCTTCAGTTTAAGGGGTGGTAAAAGAGGATGTAAGTGCAAAAATAAGGATTTTTAATCAGATAAATGGAAGGAAAATAAAACAGGAGCTTATTATCACCCCTGTTCTTAAAATCTTTTTTTATGTTATACTAAATTATTAGTCTATTGGATATGCTGTTATCTGCTCATCATAGATAGAGTAAATATATTTTTTATTTGGTGAAAGGAAATATTTTGATTTTTCATCTTCTTCGACATTCCATCTTTTTTTACCGGTATGAATATCTAAAGAGACTAAATCTTCATCAAGGCAGTAAACAATTGAATTACTGAAAAGTTTGGGGATATAACTCACTTCCCTATTATCATAATCCCATTTAGTTTTCCATACTTCGCTGCCGTCTTTAGTATTAAGCATTGCATAACCTTCAGGAGCAATAACTAATATGTTATCATTTCCGTAAAATACGTTAAGACATTTTCTTGCCGATACACCATAGTAATTTCCCCAGCTTTTGTAAGTGTTTGTTAATTCTGCACCTTCAGCTTCTTGAAGGAAATCAGATGTTCCGGTTTCACTAATTCCTCCGGTTGTTGTGGTTGTAGTCATAACCCAACCACCGCCCATATATGTAGATGTGGAAGATGTACGAGGCACGCTCCCAATCCAACTTTCTTGAACTGCATAAGTTTCTTCAAATTCCATTTCGCCGAGATCATTTTTTTCAAAATTATATTGCCAATCGTATTTGCCACCATTCTTTCCAAGCTTAAGCGCATAAACGTTCTGCTCATCAGCAAAGTATATTCTGTTAGCTTTTTCATCATAATAATTTTCTAACGAGAACTGAGGAGTCTGAAGACTGGGATCAACTTCAGTATTTACTTTCCAAAGGATTTTACCGGTAGTTGCTTCGATTGCCATAAAACCAAAAGGGTCTTCTGAAAATTTCTCTTTGATTTCGACATCGTCTTTATTGAGATAAATATTATAGTCAGTAATTCCAAACTTAGTATATAAAACACCATCAATTAATTTTATATCAGATACGAACCCGGCTTCTTTGCCTAAAGTCCACAATATTTTACCTGTATCAAGATTAAAACCAACAAGTTTTTCTTCACCTGATAAGAACACTAAATTTTCATAATATGCTATCGGTGCAAGATTATCTATATGTGCATATCCATCGCACAATTCAAAATATGTAGCATAAACAATAGCCCCGGTTTTTTTATTAACTCTTATATATCCTTCTCCCGGTTCGTCTCTCGTTTTCGGATTCATCATTGGTTCTTTTGCACGGATTTCAAAAATTAAATCATCCTTATAAGGGAAATAATTATAATCGAATCCGATATTACTATAACCCATCATATTATTAATTGCATCATAAGTATTTTGAGCTTTACCGGCAGTAGCAACATTTAGGATAGTCCCGATAGTTGTAGTAATTGCCTTGGTTAATCCCCTTGTAAAATCTGAAAGTGCTGCTCCTGATAATACTACGGGAGTTTTATAATTTACTTTTCCGGTAACTGCATTTATACTCAATAGATAGATATAAGTACCACTATCAGAGGACATAAGTCTTGCTCGGCTATAAGCGATAAGAATATTATCCCCCTCCATATCAATATATCGATGTGCGTAACCTTCGAATTGAGGATCATCTTCTTTAGTCTGCCATAGAACTTTACCTTCTACAAGATCAACCGCCGCCATTTGATCTCCAAGACCAAGTACTAGAATATCCTTACCACCGGCTTTTGCAGAGCTTAATGTGCGCACATCATCGAATGGGAATTTTACTTCCGTGATTTTATGATTATTGAAATTAAAGTGCATAAGTTTTTCTTCACCCATTACTGCAGCACCTTGAGCGGTTGGAATTATTACGTTTTTATCCCCATCAATATCAAAAGCAACACGAGCAATTTCTTTATTATTAACTAAATCAAGGAAAACAACACCATCATCGAGAACGGCTAAGTAACCCGTTTCTTTATCATCACTATATGACCATTTAAACCCCTTTTTAATTAAATCTTTATTTACGCCATAGTCTTCGCCGGAATATAATTTTTTACCTGTTGCAATATCATAAAGAGATAAAATTTCTGAATCCTCGAAAACAAGAAGTTTCTTTTGAGGTTCAATAACGGAATAATTATATGTACCTAAATCGGGAAGTTCGCCCCAGAAAGTAAACTCGATACGATACAATTCTTTACCTGTATTTAAATCAACACCAAGTTTATAATCTCCATAATGAATCATTGCATTATTCATAACAAAGAATAGACTTGCAAAATCTGCCTGGTCAATATCATCATATTCATTTTCCCAAAGGAGTTTTCCCGTGATTGCATCATAAGCTTGTAATTTATTATCGGAGTTCGTTAAGTAAAACTCGCCAATAAGCATACTAATACCTTTTTTATCAAAATCATCGACTTCCATTTTCCAAGCTTCTGCTCCTGTCTCGGCATTATAGCACCAAACATATTCTCCGCTTGTGATAAATAGAAGTTTACCATCATTAATAAACTCATAGTATTCAATTGGTTCATTAATATCGAGTTTCCATTTGGGAATATCTTGCGAAATAATATTCGTAGTAGTTAAGAGAATTAAGGAAAGGATTAGATAAAAAATCTTTTGTTTCATATTGGTTACCCCTATTTGATATTTACTAAGGATGAATATCAATAATTATACCAATATAGGATGTTGGGTATTATTTAGTTTTTGGCGGTTGTCAAATAGATGGTGTTGTCTTTTTGCGACAGGAGATTTGTCCCAATTGCGAGGAATGCAACACTTTTATTTTTATTATATGTCCAAAACCGAAGTTATTATCAAATCGAAAAAATAAATTTATAACTTATTTATCTTGGTAAGAAGTGGGATAGATAGTTATAGCAGTTGCCGAACCTTTTTCCAATAACCAAAATAGATTACCTTCAGTTGGTTCAACTAAAGAAGCAGGATAAATTTTATTTGAATTATTTTCGTTTAGTATTTCGGAGGCAATTTTTGCTTTTTCTTTTCCTGTTACGAAGAAATAAACATTTTTGCTATTATTAATTACCTTCCCGGTTAATGTAATTCTATCTTGCCCTGTTACTGGGTGTTGTGTATGTATACAAATATCATCAGAACTAAATTGAGAGATATGAATTGGGAATATAGAAGCTGTATGACCATCATCTCCTAGTCCTAACATCATTATATCAAATGAAGGGATTTCATCCATTAAAGTGATATTTCCTTTTAATTTGAATTTGTATCTTAGTACTTCTTTGGATGGTTCAGATTCTCCAAATATTCTAAAAATATTCTCTTCAGGAATTGAAATATTTTTTAATAATGAATCATAGGCCATTTTATAATTGCTCTGTTCGTCATCGGGGGGGACACATCTTTCATCACTCCAAAATATTTTAATTTTTTCCCATTCAATTTTATCAGTATAATTTTTTGAGACAAATTCAAAAACGTTTTTGGGAGTAGAACCCCCTGAAAATGCAATAGTTAAATATTCCCCTTTAGGAATAGATTCTGCCTTTTTCAAAATCTCTTTTGCAAAAAAATCTGCTAATAAATTTTGGGTATTAAAAACTTTTATAATTTTATTCATTTATAACTCACAATAGATTCCATCATCGGAAAGATTTTTACAAGGATATCGCCAAGTAAAATTATTTCCTTCAATTAAATCATCAGCATGTTCCGGTCCCCATGTACCTGCAGGATAACCATATAAAGGTGTTTCATTGTTCGTCCACGCATCTATAACCGGTTGAAGAAATTTCCATGCTTCCAATACTTCTTCAGAACGTGCGAATAATGTGGAATCTCCTTTGATTGTATCATTTATTAATCTTTCATAAGCTGACGGAATTCTTACTCCATTAAGATCAGAATAATGAAAATCCATATTTACATTTTGCACCTCATAACCATTTCCCGGAGTCTTCATTCCGATCTTCATCAATATTCCTTCATCCGGTTGTATTCTTATTACTAGCAAGTTACAACCATTAGGTACTTTGTCCGTAGCAAATAAAAAATGTGGAGTAGGCTTAAAATGGATTACTACTTCTGTTACACGTGTTGGTAATCTTTTTCCGGTACGGATATAAAAAGGAACACCTCCCCAACGCCAATTATCAATATAAAATTTAATTGCAGCATAAGTTTCAGTATTCGAATCTTTTGCAACTCCCTCTTCTTCTCTGTAACCCAATACATGCTCCCCCTTAATATTCGAAGAAAGATACTGACCTCTAATTGTGCAATTTTTTACATTCTCTTTTTTAATAGGACGAAGAGATTGGAATACTTTTAGAACTTCATTTCGTATTGAATCAGCATCTAATGATGATGGTGGTTCCATTGCAGCCATACCAACTACATGGAGCAAATGGTTTTGAACCATATCTTTCAATGCTCCTGAGGTGTCATAATACCCCCCTCTTTTTTCTACACTAATGCTTTCAGCCGATGTAACTTCGATATGATGTATATAATTACGGTTCCAAAGTGGTTCAAATATTCCATTTGAGAAACGAGTAACTAAAAGATTCTGAACAGTTTCTTTTCCCAAATAATGATCTATGCGAAAAATCTGTTCTTCCTTCCAATCTTCCAAAAGTTCATCTCTAAGTTTAATTGCTGATTCCAAATCAGTACCAAAAGGTTTTTCGATAACAATTCTTTTCCAACCATCTTCTTGTAGGTTCAAACCAACCTTAGCTAAATTTTTAGGTATTACTGAATATAATTCAGGCGGAGTTGAAAGATAAAAAACAGTATTACCATTAATCTCCTTTTCATCATTTAGTTTTTGGAGTTTGTCCTTGAGATTATTGTATTCATTAATGTCTTCAGAATCGAATGATAGGTAGTAAATATGACTAATAAATTCATCAATATGAGAGAGATTACCTGATTCATCAAACTGTGCGATAGAATCTTTCATCTTTGCTCTAAACTCTTCATTAGTGAATTTTGTTCTTGAGAGACCAAGAAGTGCAAATTTTGCAGGAAGTAGTTTTTGAATAAATAAAGAATAGATTGCTGGTACTAATTTTCTTTTAGTAAGATCTCCAGATGCGCCAAATATTGTATAAATATGTCCATTGTTCTCCAAAATAAAACCTCTTTCAAAATATCATACAAGAATTAATCGCAATAATAAGAGATTATATCTAATAATTCCAGAGTATAATAATAATTAGTTTAATTTACTTTTTTCCATTGCCTCCTCGATTACATTTAAACCTAATCCTGGAATTTGTGGAATTAATAAATATCCATCTTTGAAATCAAAATAGCCTTCAAATAAATGACTTAAATCAAGATCCACTCTTTGACCTGCATATTCTTGAACTCTTGCAGCATTAGGAATGGAGGCGCATAATTGCAATGATGCAGCAGTAGCTAATGTAGGTCTTGTATTATGAGTCATAATATATTTATCAAAAGCATGTGCAATAAAAGCCATTTTTCTGCACTCGGAGAATCCACCAGCTTTAATTAAATCCGCATTAATAAAATCTGCATTTCCAATTGTTACCAAATCTCGAATCTGCCATCTATTAAATTCATGCTCACCTGCAAAGATAGGAATATCTAATGCTTCTACTACTTGATTTAGTCCCTGATAATTGAGATAAGAAACCGGTTCTTCAATCGCAGCCACATTAAAATGTTCAATTAATTTTTTTGCAATTGTAATCGCCCGTGATGGAGTATATCCATTATTAAAATCAACAAATAATTCAATATCATCACCAATAGCTTTTCTAACTGCCTTTATTGTTTCGTAAGTAGGATCCGGATCAGGGTCTATATTCAATTGTCTTATTTGCATTCTTGCCTTAATGGTTTTATAACCTTGATTAACAAAATCAGCAGCAATTTTCCCCATCTCTTCCGGTGTTCTAATACCATTTGGTCCTCCGGTTCTGCCAAAGCTACCATATACTCTAACCTTGGTTAATCCATTACCTCCGGCTAATTTATGGACAG
>JBAYVI010000076.1:0-15462 GCA_041674625.1 Melioribacteraceae bacterium
GGAGGAATCAGCTATTATTTTGACAATTTCCGTATTATTTTCGCTCATTTTTGAAAGCATCTATTTATTTCTATATTTATCGAAATAAATATAAGCACTAATTCTATTTTTGTCAATATGATTTTATAAATATCGAAATAGAAATAGGTATAATAGAATATGACATTTTATCTTTTTCCTATTAAGAAAAGGTGTAAATAAATAACAAATCAATAAGTATCAGTAATTCAACTTAAGTCTAAATTATAATATTATGATTCGTATTCATTTAATTCCACAAAAGTATAATAAAATTTAATCTAACAATGGGAGTTTACTAATTTTGTTTTGAGCGGCTTCATAATCTCGTTTGATACAATAACTAATTATTTGATTTATAAGTTGATTGAGCATAGAAAGAAAAATAAAGTTTTAAGTGAATACATTATTTCTTTCTTCTTGGGGATTTCCAACATTAGCGAATTCAAATCAAATATAGTAGATAATGTTTATTATTATCTCTTCTATGGAAATAGTAGAAAATATATATCAAAAAAAAATTATAACGTCTTGACATAAAGCGAAAAGAAGCCTATTTTTGATGACCTTTTTATTCCGCGGTAGCTCAATGGCAGAGCATGCGGCTGTTAACCGCAGGGTTGTAGGTTCGAGTCCTACCCGCGGAGCGATTGAAGTAATTTCGCTTCAAAAAAATGGGTCAACATCTGTTGACCCATTTTTGTTTTAAATATACATAATCGAACTTAAACAATAGATCCCCCCAACTCCGTTAATTAGAATAAAATTATTTCATATAGTGTTTTCCATGACTTTTCAAAATTTGAGTAAAATTCTCACTTTATGTTATTTTAATCAAGTCAAATATTGAAAAAAAGTTTACTTATTGAATTTCATTTGCAATAATTATTTTATTTTGATCGAGTTCCAATTTTGTTTCATATAATTTAATTGGAAGACTTACTAAACTTCTTATTCTATCTTTATCAAAATCGCTTGTTCGAATACCAAAATATATTCCCGTAATTGTACTGATATTAATTTTAGTAATCTTATCGATTATTCTATATTCATTTTCGTAAGACCAGAAATTAATTTTTTTTGATAAAGCGTCAGTAGGTGTCGCATCTGACTCGAAATCTAATAATGGAATATTTTTACCATATCTGACTTTATATAGATTTTTATATTCTTTGGAATTTATTGTAACTTCAATCGCTATACCTTTATGTTGATTCGCATAGTGTGTCCAAAGTAATATTGGAGTATATTTATTTGAAAACGAACATATTCACAATTCATTTTTTTTCATTAATAAACCGCTGAATTTTATCTTTTAAACTGACACTTGAATTATATCTAATATATTCAAAGTAACCTTCCATTGGATCATTTAATGCATTCCATTTGGATAAATAAAATTCCTTATTTCGTAATATATCTTCAATCCTGCTATAATTTTCAAGATTTCTAAATTTATATAATTTCATTTACTTTATAAGTTTAATTATTCTTTTGTAATTTTATATTTGATTTACAAAAATGCCGTTATTCATTCAAATCAAATTTTGTTGCTGATATACCATGGTACAACAATAATTCTTTTGCTTTTTCAACACACTTTTCTTTGGACCAGTTTTTACCGATATAAAGATTGTTTGATAGTAATGCCCCACCATACTGAAATTCTCTCCCATCTTGATGAATTGGTCTAACATTAATCAAGTAACTGTTTCCACTATCCTGAAGTTTAATAGGACACTTGGAAGCGGTAATTTTCCCTTTTTTTATTAACCAATTTGCGGTTTCAATTAAAACTGAGACTGCATTTTTGCAGTATATTGTTTCATTCTCAATCATTATTTTTCTTTCTACGTGACGACGAGATTTTAGGATAACTGGATTTCTATATTTAGGAGGAATAATTATTAAATTATCTCTTCTGGAACGTGCATTATTGCAATACCTATGAGTCAATCTGGCGTTGTTAGGAATTGTTTTACCACCAGTCCAATATTGGATAATATGATCAATTGCGGAATCATCAATATCTATTATTTTCTGGTTACAAATAGCACAAGTAGGATTAATTTTGAATAAAATTTCTTTAATGTAAGTGGAGAAACATCTTGGTTCTTTTTCAGTAACTGGAAATATTTTCTCTAAAGAATTTCTCCATTTATTAAAACGCATATTAACAGCCTGTGTAGAACTTGTTGAAAGTTCTATTGAATCAATAAATTTTTGATCAGAGGTCATCAAATCAATAAATGCTTCTCGTATAGCATCTATATTTTGCATTGCAATATTTTTATCTATTCTTGCAAAAGAGTCCATTAGAATATCATAAAGTGAAGCGTTAAATTTCTTTTTTTCCCAGCAACCATTCGGTTGTGTTTCATTTCCAGCATAAAAACGCTTAAAAGAATGTTTACCTAAAAACGATTTAATAATAGAGATAGTATTCTTAAAAGCTTCTAACAACTTTGAAGCTTCATGTTCTGATATGTTCCTATATTTTTCCATATCAGCATTAAGAAATTTTTTTATTGGTGGTTTATAATTAATAAAAGTACTGTGATAAAATGCGGCAAATCGTAGAACAAGTTCCACATCTCGCATTCTTCTTTCTGGCTTTTTTATATCAAGAAGTTCACGAAATGTTTTATCTTCAGACATTTTCCAAAGCAGATCATTATACTTTCCTCTGTAAATACAGTTTCTCAGTTCTTGGTCATTTAGTGAAACAGAACCCGTATTTAATCTTTCAAAAACTTCAAATTTCAAATCTTGTTCAGATTCTTTTCGAAATGTAATTGTTCGTACTTTGTAATACCTTATTTTTTTTTGTAATTCCTTTGCGATATCCTTAAAAAATAGACCATTTAGTTCAGTAATTACATTAAGTTTGCTTAATCTAAAATCTTTACCAAAAGGTAATTGTGGGTCTGGAAGTTTTCCATCTATAAAAGAAAAAAAAGTAGTTAATCTTTGCTGTCCATCTATAACATATTCACGATTATCTTTTTCTTGTGATAAATAAATTACTGGCAAAGGAATATCAAGTAAAATCGATTCAATTAACTTACTTGCTTTTAATATATCCCAAACAAAACCTCTTTGGAAATCAGGTTGAATATCTAAATCGCCATCTTTCCATCTACGATAAAGAGAATCAATTTCAGGATCTCCTTGCTCTGTATAAACCCTCCTTTTTTGCTGCGGGATATCTAAAGATTCTGAATCATTTTGTAATAGATCTTCAGATAATTCGTTATTATTATCCTCCATCTTATATCCTAAGTTTATTTTTAAGATGCTCTATTCGTTATGATTAAATTATTTGGTGACCAAAGTTTAATTAAAATACATTTCTGCAAATTAGCGTATATTAAATTTATATTATGCACAATATCTGTAAAAAAATAATAGGTAGAGTTTTATCGTTAATTGTACTTATATTTCAATTTTTCAAAAACTATGGATTTCTTTTCTGATTTAAATTTAATTTAATAGGATTTATTTGTCAAGGTTAATCATTTCTTTTAAATAGAAGCAAAGGATTACATAAGAATTAAAACGAGAAATATTGCTTCTCATTTTATTAATAAATAATTTTTATAATTTCGATTAAATTGCATTTACTTCTTCCGATTCTGGAGACGGTCGAGATAGAGTTACTACTCAACGAATTTACGGTGCTTCTTATTTGTTAATTTTTCTATTAGCTCCAATGCAGAGATATAAGATGCAAGATTACCATTCGATGATATAAACTTTCCAGCTGCTATGTAACTTACTTTAGTTTCGTCCTGAACTTTTAGATTAGGGTAATTCTTTTGCAAATCTTTGCCACCGCCTATCCAAGTAACAATTTTCTTTCCATCTGCCACACCTGATTCACCAATGAGTGTAGCCCCCGCACAGTTACTCACCGTATATTCTGTATTATTATTTTGGCTCTTTATAAAATTGACAATATTCTTATTTACAACTTGAGCTTTCATATCATAAGCACTCGGCACGATGATGACATCTAATTTAGGGCATTTGCAAATGTATAATCTGGAAACATTTTTAATCCCTCTTCGCTCGTTAAAGCATTATAGTTTTTAGCGATTGTTATTACGTTGAACATTTGCTTCCCAGCTTCGGAGTGCTTAGTGAATACATCTTAAAGAGCCGTTAATTCCGTTGTAAGCACTCTATCGAACATAAGAACGCCGATAATCTGCAGACCGGGTTTCATTGGTTTTAGATTTTTTGATAATGCATTTCTCTCTTCCGGTGAAAGATTAGGGTAAGAAGTAGAATCATTTTTATTGCCAATATTTGGAGTGTAGCTTGCTAAGGAGTCTTCATAGCTCTGTGATTGAGTTTTAGCTTGCAAAGAAGATTCCGTTTTCGGTTTCTCTGACTCACAGCCAATTAAAATTACATCGATTAGAATTAAATATAAATGATTTTTTCATTTTTTCTCTTTCAAATTTTGCCCGCCACATTTATTGGACGGTAGGCATTAATTAATAAGACCACATATATTATAATAATTTCCCACCTTTTTTGCAAAGAAATGGTTTATAATATTACAATTTCGTATATATATGGTATATGAAAACAGAACTATGTAAACCATGCTGTTAGTAATGTTAGTACTTGATAAATATATCATATATGAATTATGGGTAAAATAAACCAATTAATACAACAGTGGCAGAAAGGGACAGTCAAAACCGTTAAAGAACTATCAAGTCTTGGCTACAGTCCCCAAGCATTGAAAAATTATACAACCTACAAGTGGTTAAGCCTTTTAAGCCGTGGAGCTTATAAGCTATATAATGATGAGGTTGATTGGCAAGGCGGTTTGTATTGTATCCAGAAAAAGAAGAATAATACAATCCATATCGGTGCAAAATCTGCATTAGAGTATAAAGGGTTTGCACATTATCTATCACTGGGGAAAACAAAAGTTGAATTATTTAGAAATGTTAATGATTCTTTGCCCCGATGGTTCACACAACAAAACTGGATGAGTGATCTAAATCTATCGAAAACAAGTATATTTGACTACCGAGGTCTTAGAGCATATTCATCAGCTATTGTAAACAAAATAGTTGTAGAAATATCTTCACCTGAATTAGCAATAATGGAGATGCTCTATCAAGTACCAAAGGTTCATTCATTTGAAGAAGCAGATTTAATAATGGAATCTCTGACAACGCTTAGAGGAGATTTACTCCAAACTCTATTGGAGAAATGTAACTCGGTAAAAGTAAAAAGAGCATTTTTATATCTTAGTGAAAAGCATAATCATTCATGGCTTCAAGATATAGATCAAACAAAAATCTATCTTGGAAGCGGGAAGAGAGAAATAGTAAAGAATGGACGATTAGACAAAAAGTATAATATAACTGTACCGAGAGAGAATGAAGGATAGCCCACTTTTTAAACAGGCAGAATTATTATTAAGAATACTTCCGATTTTAAATCGTGAAAGTATTTTTGCGTTGAAAGGTGGAACGGCAATTAATTTTTTCGTTCGAGACTTACCTAGATTATCAGTAGATATCGATTTGGTTTATTTACCTATAAAAGGAAGAGATCAATCACTTCTAGAAATTTCTTCTGCATTAATAACTGCAGAAGAAAATATTTTGAAACTAATACCTGGAACTAAAAGCTATAGAAAAACAAGTAGCGATTACACGATTGGATTAATTATTAGAACAGATAGTGCAAATGTAAAGATAGAGCCTAATACTGTAATTAGGGGAACAGTATATAAACCTGTTGAATATAATTTATGTACTAAAGGAGAGGAGTTATTTGAATTATCAGTTAAGATTAACTCCCTTACAGTAGAAGAACTTTATGCAGGGAAAATATGTGCAGCATTAGATAGACAGCATCCAAGAGACCTGTATGATATAAAGCTTCTTTTGGAAAATGAAGGTATTACAGAACCAATGCGAAAAGCTTTCATAGTTTATTTGATAAGTCACAATCGACCCATAGCAGAATTGCTAAGACCGAACCTAACAGATATAAAAGAAATTTATAAAAAAGAGTTTGTGGGAATGGCATTAGACAAAGTTGAATTAGATGAGCTTATAAGTGTGAGAGAGATATTAATAAAAAAAATAAATAATTCGCTAATTGAAAATGAAAGAGAATTTTTAATTTCATTTAAATCACTTGAACCGAAATGGGATTTGCTTGGATTGGCTGAAATAGAAAAACTTCCGGCTGTTAAATGGAAGCTAATTAATCTTCGTAAGATGGATAAAAAAAGGCATTTGGAATCATTAAGAATATTAGCAAATTGTCTTATGAAAAAGATATGAGGCTCAAATATCTCATCGAACCTCACTCTCATAAAATAATTTATGAACCTCATATTTGTCCGAATTATAAGAACATAATTCCATATCTTTTCTAAAAAAAACCATTTTACATATTGCGGAATTTTATTTCGGTTCCCACATACATCTTTTCGGAGAAACTATTGCTCCTTCTTTTTTTAACTGCTCCATTGCTTTATCTACTACTTTACGATCAAGTCCGGTTAATTCAGTAACTTTTCCAGCATTTAAGGGAGCTCCCTCTTTTTTCATAGCTTTTAGTATTGCTTCTTTTGCTTCCATTTTTTTCTCCATAAGTTTATATATTATTATGATGACTAATATATATCATAGTCCAATTAAAATCCTCTATTCATAAGTCGGAGAAATTTAGCAATTTAAAATTTTCGATTTCCAAATGGAAGTTGACCTTTCAGTTCAAAAAATCTTTGTAATAATTCTGTTTCTAATCTTCGAGGTTCAGGTGGATTACCAGTGGGCATAATCCAAATATTGAAGTTTTGCCAATTACTTAAATGAAAAATAATTTCTCCCCCACAATGCGGACCGTTATCAGTAGTTTTTCCGTTAGCATGATTAAGTAAATCATTTAATCGAGTGCGTAACGATCTGGGTGTATCATTTCCTGCTAAACCATAATAAATAACATCAACTTCATCTATCCATTTATTGGTCAATTTTTGTTCTGACCATGGTCTAACAATATTCATATTTTTCTGAACCGTTTCTTCATCTAATAAAATGAACCTATAATCTTCCGGTATGGTAATAGAATAAATACCGCATTCATTTAGTTTATCATTATCAGGAAATCCGTTAGAAATCAATTCTCCTATTGTGCCCAATTCAACAAATTTATTCTCAGTAAGAAAGGATATCTTTGTTACATCCTTTTCGTTCAATGAATTGTTTATACTATTGTTTATTTCATTTAAGATAGTCATTTCAGATTCAGTCTGAGGTTCAGAATCAGTTTCAGAATTAAGTTCACATTTAGTTTCAGCATTATTTTCAGTTTTAGTTCCATTTTTGGGGTCAGACTTTTCGTTTTGAATGGATTTCATTTTATCTTCGTCTCTCCCTACTAAGCCAACCAAAGTGCTATTGCGAAGAAAGAGTTTTGGATAGTTTTGAGTTCTTCCATGAATTTGATAATCAGTCATATCTGAGCGATCACGTTTAACATAATTTTCCCGAGTGTTCACTAAAGCTGCTATTTTGGTGGTTGTCATGGGCGAGTTACTGGATTTTAAGATATCGATTATTTCTTGATGAAGTGTCATAATTCTCTCTTTATTTTTTTTGATAATTGAATTAATTGAGAAATTTTTTTTCGATTTATAATTAGTTTAATTCCGGTTTCGATAAATTTTCTATAAAATCTGCTTCAAGTGCATCACCGTTTCGATTAACAACCCCCTGTTTTCCATTTATCATATAATTGATTACACCTTCGGAATAATTTGGTTGTATATCAGATATCGGTTCAAACGAAAACGAACCAATCAAGTCCATAATCCCCCATAATCCACCGATACGAAAAGGGATAATTCCTTCTTGATAAGTTCCAATTTCATCAAATTTGAATTCAATTAACTCTTTATCTTGATAATCAACTGCGCCCCAGCAGCCATTTTTCTTAACAAAGAAATAACCTTCCCGAGTATATGCAGCATCTTCGTAATCCCCAGATAGATATGGTTCCCCCTTTATATCAATAAATCCCGCTTTACCATTTAGTTTAACTGCGGCAAAATCACGATGAAAACGTGAGACCTTATCATACTTAAACGGGATTATTTCTTCACCTTTTTGGTTTACAAATCCGAATTTTCCATCCTTTACTGCCCTAACTAATCCGCATGAAAATAAATCGTTATCATAAACACTCTCTTTGAAAAGTTCTATTGGGCAAGATTCAGTACAATCATGATCCGCCCCATTCTCATCAATAATGAATTCCGTTACATTTGCAAATTCTGAATCTAGTATGCTGATTTTTGCACAACTTTCATTATAAGTAAATGTTATAACTGCACCGGATAATTCTAAAAGTTCTTTACCTTTAATATTTATAATACATGACCCATTTTCTCCTATAACTGAGGCAAGTCCATTAGAAAAATCAGAACCGTACATATATTTAATAGGTATAACAATCTCTCCATTTCTATCAATGTAACCATATTTTTTCTTCATAGAAATAACTGCGAGATTATCATGAAAATTGCCAATCCCAGCGCCCGGGAACCACTTTTTAATACCGTCAGCGAAACATAATCCTTTTTGCAAAAAACCATTGTGTTTTCTATAAACTACCGATGAACCTTTTATACAATACCCCTTAACGAAAATTTCATGTTCTGCTTTCATTTTCTTATCCATGTTGTTATATGAATTTTATAGAAATTACAAACACAAAATAAATCTTAGTAATTTCATTATTAGTATCATGAAATGATATTAATTTTATTATATAGAGTGAATAAAGGGAGATTTTTCCGGAGAGAATTATTCTAACATTTAATTTTTCCTTATTGAAGTAAGAAAATAGAATAGAAAAAAATGGATTTAGTTATATTTGAAGTAGTAGTTTATATACAAACATTCTTAAATAAAGTGCGATTATAAAATGATCGAATTAGAAAAACTTGGTTTCGATAAATGGTTTCAAGGAATCATTGATTCGAAAAAATTAAATGAACGTCAAATAGTTAGAGTAATTTCGGTAAACAAAAATAGTTATATGGTATCTAATGGAAAAAATGATATTTATGCAGAATTAACCGGAAAATTTTTATTTAATTCGGAATCCCCTGAGGATTTCCCGACCGTAGGCGATTGGGTTTATGCCCAATTATTTGATGACGATACTTTCGCAGTAATTCATGAAATAATACCCCGAAAAAATTTATTGAAGAGGAAATCTTCCGGGAATAAAATCGATTATCAGTTGATAGCTGCAAATATTGATAAAGCAATAATCGTTCAAGCGTTAGATAACAATTATAACTTAAAAAGATTAGAACGTTATTTGGTAATGATAAACGAAAGCCATATCACCCCGATAATATTTTTAAGTAAGAGTGATCTATTAACCGAAGAAGAAATTCAGAAGAAGGTAAGTGATATAAATAAATTAACTCCCGGAGTTAAAATCGCCTCTTTCAGCAATATAAGTCTTTTAGATATCGAAACTATTAAAACATATTTCTCCTCTGCTGAAACTTATTGTTTGATCGGCTCTTCGGGTGTAGGTAAAACTACATTATTAAATAACCTTATCCATCAAGACTTATACAAAACTCAACCTATAAGAGAAAATGACGGTAGAGGACGACATACTACTACA
This sequence comes from Melioribacteraceae bacterium, assembly GCA_041674625.1. Taxonomy (GTDB): domain Bacteria; phylum Bacteroidota; class Ignavibacteria; order Ignavibacteriales; family Melioribacteraceae; genus BRH-c32. Next base: position 9,712 of record JBAYVI010000076.1, read on the forward strand.
CGAAGAGAATTAATAGTTATTGAAAATGGAGCGATAGTAATTGATAGCCCCGGAATGCGTGAACTTGGAATTATTTCGGCTGAATCGGGACTTGATGATACTTTCAATGAAATAGCAGAACTTTTACAAAAGTGCCGCTTCGATGATTGCACACATACGATAGAAAAAGGATGTGCGGTTTTAGATGCTCTTCATAAGGGAGACATTTCTCAAGAAAGATATGATAATTATATTAAGATGTATAAAGAATCGCAGTATAACGAAATGTCATATCAGGAAAAAAGGGCAAAAGATAAAAAGTTTGGGAAGATGATGCATAATTATCTAAAGAATGATTTCAAAAAAAAACATTGAATGATAATAAGTTAATTTCGGTTAGTATATTTTTAAATACTTTTTTTATCCCCAAAAGTTTTTTTTAAGGAGTAATGTTTCCCTTCTTTGAGCTCTTAGAAGTAAGGGCAAGTATTTTTAGCATTGCCTAACTTTCTTTAGTTTTTTCATATACTTTAACATTTTTCGAAATTACTTTTGCTACCTTCCCCACTTTAGGAGTAATAATCATAGTGCCTTGATTATTAGAAACTTCTTTAACAACTTCGGAAGTGTGTGTTTTAAAACAGCTAATGGGTTTTATATTTCTACTGAATTTCATTTGTACTCCATATTGAGATCGACTGTATTTTAGTCTTTTAATGGTCTAAATCCATTAGCTGCTCAATGATACTAATGAGAGTTACTTTACCCTTTCGCTATGCTATCCATCTTCGAGGCGAGGTTAAAATCGAGTGAAGTTATTCCGCTTGCATCGTGTGTAGATAGTTCTACTTTTACTTTATTATAAGAGTTTGACCAATTCGGATGATGATCTAAAGATTCAGCTATGATTGCCGCCTGTGCCATAAAGCCAAATGCTTGAACAAAATCATTAAATTCAAACTCACGGAAGAGTTTATCATTTTTCAATGACCATTTTGTATGTTTTTCTAAGAAGAGTTCTATTTCAATTTCAGAGGCTTTTGATAATGCCATTGTCTATTCCTTTTCTTTAATTAATATAGATAAAAGAACTGATACCGTTAATGTAACTAAAATTACTATTAAGGATATTGCAGCACTAATATGAATAAAAGCAGTAATCAGCATTTTTACTCCGATGAATAGGAGAATAAATGAGATTCCGTATTTAAGATAACGAAATAGATGAATAATTCCGGATAGTGCAAAAAACAGTGAACGTAAACCAAGTATAGCAAATAGATTTGATGTAATTGCAATGAAAGGGTCTTGCGTTATCGAAAGCACAGCAGGAATTGAATCGAGAGCAAATATTACATCTGTGGATTCAAGCATTACAAGAGTTATGAATGCAACCGTTGCATATAATTTCTTTTTATGGAATACAAAAAAATGTTTATTACTTGCCTCTGTATCGATCGGAAAGATTTTCTTTGCCATGCGTACAAAAATATTTTTGCCCGGTTCTGATTCTTCATCTTCTGAATAGAGTATCTTAAATGCAGTATATAGCAATATCGCTCCAAAGATATAACTCATAAAACTAAATTTATCAAGCAGCTCTACGCCGGCAGTGATAAATAATATTCTAAGAACAACTGCTCCGATGATTCCCCATTTAAGTATAACAGGCTGATAACGATCTACAATTTTCATCGCGGCAAAAATCATAATAAAAACAAATAGATTATCGACCGAGAGAGAATATTCGATTAAATAGCCTGTAATAAATTCAATCGATTTTGTTTTACCATACGGAAGGAAAAGATATATCAATAGACCAAATATTAATGCAGTGGAAATCCATACAGCGGTCCAGATTAGTGCAGATTTTACTCCCACTGCACCAGATCGGTGATCAGTTACAAACATATCGATTATTAAGACAATCGAAAAAATAACAACAAATCCTATCCAAAAAAGTAAATGTATATCCATAATTGTATTTCAGAATAATTCTATAAGAAAATTATTCGTTTCCCAGAAGAAAAATATATTTAATAGTACAATTTAATCTAAAGCTATATTAATAATTAGTAATATTAACCCGATTCAGTGAATGTTCCGCAGAATGCACTAAAAAATATTTTAGAATAGGATGAGAATATGCTATATTGGCGAAATATTTTTAACATTTTCTCACGGTTTAAGTCATGCAAAAAATAATTTCAAGATTTTTTTTCATTTTATTTATAAGTGCATCTTTAATTTATTCGCAAGATGCAACATTTAAAAAAATTGTCGAGTTAGGGACAAAAGATAATCAATCTATGCGTCATTTAGATTATCTAACTAATGTATTCGGAGGCAGAATCACCGGCTCGAATGCTTATAACAATGCCCGCGATTGGGTAGCAAATGAATTAAAAAGTTGGGGCATGGAAGTGGAGTTCGATTCAGCTGGCACCGTCCCTGTTGGATTTAATAGAGGTCCTTGGTTTGGAAAAGTTATATCTCCTGAACCGATGCTTTTAGAATTTGCCACTCCATCTTACACAGCCGGAACTAAGGGTAATCAAAAAGGGCATGTAGTAATTCTTCCGGCAGACGAAAAAGAATACAATGCAATTAAAGGTAAGTTAAAAGGTGCTTGGGTATTGATTGAGGGAATTAATGATGGACTCCCGCGTGATAGAGATTCGATAAGTCCACTTACAGTAAAACTTACAGAAGCAGGGGCACTCGGAACAATAATGCTTACAAAATCCCCTATCCGTGTTCTCGATGCAAAGACTGTAACAGCTTGGGAAAATCTCCCTAAGCTTTGTGATATAAGATTATTAGATACTAACTACAATAAAATAAAATCACTCGTTGCAGAAGGTAAAGAAGTAATTTTAGAATTTGATATTAGAAATAATTTTTATCCAGGACCAATTACATTTAGTAGTGTAATCGGTACGATTAAAGGTACGACCTATCCCGATGAATATATTGTTCTTGGTGCGCACCTCGATTCATATGATGTTGCGAGCGGTGCAGTAGATAATGGTTCGGGTGTAGCAAGGATGATGGAAGCAGTTCGTTTATTAGTAAAATCGGGTGCAAAATTAAAACGCTCATTGAGTTTACAGATATATGCAGCCGAAGAGAGAGGTTTACTAGGTTCCAAAGCATGGGTAAATAAACATAAAGATTTACTTCCAAAAATTACTGTAATGCTTAATCATGATAGTGGTACAAATCCAGTTATTGGTTTGGGCGTACCAAGTCCAATTTATGATGCAGTTCGTCCGGTGGTTGCTCCTGTTGAAAGTTTAAAACTTGTCTATCCATTTGCTTTAACGCAGACTGGTAAATACCGCAAGGCAGGAAGAGGCGGAACAGATAGTCATTCATTTAATATGGAAGGCGTTCCTGCACCGTGGCTTATTACTCGTGGACCGCATCAATATGGAACAATTTGGCATACAGACTTAGATAGTTACGATCAAGTTATACCTGATGCACAGGAACAATCTTCTTTGATGATAGCATTACTCACCTATCAGATTGCAAATATGGATAAAATGCTGCCCAGAGAAGGAGCATTTTTAGAGGAGGGGGTTTATGCTGATTTTAATACAAGCAAAGGAAGATTTACTGTTAAGTTAGAGTACGAAAAAACACCGATGACAGTTTCTAATTTCGTGGGATTAGCAGAAGGCAAAATAAAAAATGATGCGGTTGCCGAAGGAAAACCATATTTTAATGGTACATTGTGGCATCGAGTAGTCCCTGCTCAATTGATTCAAGCAGGTAAATCGGTAGGAACCGGATTTCAAAGCCCTGGATATATGTTTCCAAATGAAATTGTTGATGGACTTAATCATAATGAAGCCGGTGTAATTGCAATGGCTAATGCAGGTCCCAATACAAATGGAAGCCAGTTTTATATAACCTTATCACCTGCTGTTGCATTAAACGGAAATTACACGGTTTTTGGTCATGTAGTCGAAGGTATGGATGTAGTTAATAAGATAGCGCAAGATGATAAGATTGAAGCTATCTCAATTACCCGAATCGGCGAGAATGCATTAAAGTTCAAACCAAATACTGAGTCATTCAAAAAGTTAGTAAAAGAAGCTGAAGGAAAATAATTTTAACCTAAAGATTCGTTTCCCCTATGTATGATTTTTCTTGCCGTAAGGGAATACTTATATTGTTGGAAATGAATAGTTTATATTATCGGAAGTTTACTCCAGAAATCCATAGTTTTATATGTAAGTAGAACTTGAAATGCCACCCCTCATAAGGTGGCATTTTTTTTGCCTTCTATACCTTTCGAGAAAGGATTTTTCTAATTTATGAGAAGTTAATAAGACTCAATATCTATTATTAATTAATTTTTAGAATAACTCCTCAAAACGAGCAATAAACGAGCTTTAAATAGGTAGAATCATTTAAATTATTAGGAATGATTATTGCGGTAATGGGTTATTCTAAAAAATAATTGCTTTGAGGTTAAAAATAATGAGTAGTATTGAAGAACTAAAATTAAAAGTTCAAGAGAAATTCAAGAATTGGGAAGAAACCAATTACAAAAAATCTACGAACAAATTCCCTGAAAGATTAAAACAATTCACAACACAATCATTTACAGAAGTTGACCCCCTTTATTATCAGAACGATTTAGCTGAAAACTACAATGAGAAATTAGGATTCCCGGGTGAATATCCGTTTACAAGAGGAATTCAGCCGACAATGTACAGGGGTAGATTTTGGACTATGAGACAATATGCGGGATTCGGAACTGCAAAAGAATCGAATGAAAGATATCGTTATTTGTTAGGGCAGGGACAGAGTGGTCTATCCATAGCGTTCGATCTTCCAACTCAAATCGGTTATGACAGTGATGACCAGATGGCGTTAGGTGAAGTTGGTAAAGTAGGTGTGGCTATCGATACATTAGCCGATATGGAAATATTATTTGATCAGATTCCTTTAGATAAAGTATCTACTTCAATGACTATCAATGCACCAGCGGCAGTATTACTAGCAATGTATATTGTTGTAGCAGAAAAGCAAGGAGTATCGAAAGAGAAAATTAGCGGTACAATCCAGAACGATATATTAAAAGAATATATCGCACGCGGAACATATATCTACCCACCAAAACCATCAATGAGATTAATCACTAATATATTTGAATACTGCGCAAAAGAAGTTCCTAAATGGAATACAATTTCGATTTCGGGATATCATATTCGTGAAGCAGGTTCTACTGCCGCTCAAGAAGTTGGATTTACAATCGCAGATGGTATTGAATATACTAATGCTGCAATTAAAGCAGGATTAAGCGTTGATGATTTTGCCGGACAGTTATCATTCTTCTTTAATGCACATAATGATTTATTAGAAGAAGTAGCAAAGTACCGTGCAGCACGCAGAATATGGGCTAAGATTATGAAGGAGAGATTCGGAGCAAAGAAAGAAAAATCTTTAATGCTTCGTTTCCATACACAGACTGCAGGTTCCACTCTTACGGCTCAACAGGTTGATAATAATATAGTTCGTGTTACGATACAAACATTAGCGGCAGTATTAGGCGGGACACAATCATTACATACAAATTCACGCGATGAAGCTCTAGCATTACCGACCGAAGACTCAGTAAAAATCGCTCTCCGCACTCAACAAATTGTTGCTTATGAAAGCGGCGTTACAAACACAATCGATCCTCTCGCAGGTTCCTTCTATGTAGAAGCATTAACTGACCAGATTGAAAAAGAAGCAGAAGAATATATTAAAAAA
>JBAYVI010000077.1:0-15364 GCA_041674625.1 Melioribacteraceae bacterium
AACCGGTGTGGAAGCATTGAGCGACACCGAGACAAAAGCAATTCTGCCCGAAGCATTAAATGGGAATTTATCAGACGATGATGAATAATAAATTATGATAAAAATTAATAAAAGTATTGAAATTCCGGAATCTGAAATTGAAATGACTGCAATTCGCTCTCAAGGCAAGGGCGGACAGAATGTTAATAAGGTTGCTACCGCTATTCATTTACGTTTTAGTATTAATAATTCGTCACTATCCGAAGAAATCAAGGAAAGATTAATTCAAATTAATGATAGACGGATTACAAAAGAAGGCGATATAATCATTAAAGCGCAGCGATTCCGAACTCAAGAAAAGAACCGCGAAGATGCTATTAAAAGATTTAGTGATTTTATAAAAGATGGTATTAAAATTCCGAAAAAAAGAAAAGCAACAAAACCAACAGCAACCTCTAAAGAAAAACGTTTAGATTCAAAATCGAAACGAAGCAAATTAAAATCGCTAAGAGCCACATCTCGGATAATTACTCCAAAGGATTAAAATACCAATTTTTACGAAAGAGAGTACGTAAAATTTTTAGATAACAATGTTTTAGCGAAGGTTAGTAATTATTCTTGAGAAGGAAGGGCTACATTAACGGCATTGATTTGTTTTATAAATTCTTAGGTAGTGTGATACTAAATGTAGTGCCATTTCCCAATTGACTTGTTGCAGTAATTTTGCCGTTATGTTTTTCTACAAATTCTTTACAGAGTATTAAACCAAGACCAGTACCTGATTCATTATCAGTACCGATTGTTGACCTTGTTTCGTCTAATTTAAAAAGACTATCTACGCGGCTCTGATCCATTCCTTTGCCCGTATCAGTTATATCAATTCTTACGGAATCACTTGTTTCAGCGGCACTTATATTAATTATATCCTCATTCGTGCTAAACTTAATAGCATTCGAAATTAAATTTCGTAATACTGTATTGATCATATCTTCATCAGCATAGATAGATAATTCATTCGATATGTCAGTTGATAGCTTAATACCTTTTTTATCCGCGGATTTCATAAACAATTGGATATTTTCGCTTACCAACCCATATAACGAAACAGGACATGGATTAAATTCCATATGACCCGTTTGAGAACGAGACCACTGTAATAAATTCTGAAGCAAGTTATGAGAAAGATGAGCAGATTTCTTCATCTCTTGGAGATAATGAATCTTTTCTTCATCTGTAAAATCAGAAAATTCCGTAATTAGTAGTTCCGAAAAACCAATAATTGTGATAAATGGATTTTTAAGGTCATGTGCAATGATTGAGAAAAATTTATCCTTAGTTTTATTTAATTCTTGCATCTTTTTTTCAGATTCAATTAATCTATCATCTGCTAGCTTTTTGAGTGTATTATCATAAGCGACATAAACAACTGCATCTTCTGATAGGTACGATAGACGTGCATTAAACCAAAACTCTTTACCATCAATTAGCAAAGGATATTCTATTTCAACAAGATTCTTTGTTGAAAGACATTTCCTAACCGCATCCATAAAATAATCAGCCATACTTTTATCAAAAATTTCATATAAAGATTTACCAAGCAATTCTTCCTTTGGTTTGAATAGTAATTTTTGATTGGCTGAAGCAATTTTAATATACTCCCCTTTTGAATTGATTTGAATTACAATATCTTGCATAGAACCAAACAAAGCAGTCAATTCTCTTTCATTTGTTCTTAATTTCATCATTGCTCTTGCCAAAAGATAAATCAAAACACTAATGATAAAAGCACTTAAATAAAGGAAGATAATTATAGCTTCGGTATTATCAGTATATTCTCCCCATCCTTCAACTGGAATTGCAGCGAAAACCCAATTCCCTGTTGGGAGTAATACATCTACCTTTACCGGATTATTCGAAAATATTTTCTCATCACCCCAAAATACATTACCATCATCTCCGGCTCCATCATATCCTCTTAAATCATATTCATATTTTTCATCACTGGTAGTTAATTTAATTTCATTGAAAAGCTTATCTTTCCATACAACTATATCTGTCATTCCCCAAAAATAGTTGGAGTCGTTTCCATTTTTTATAAAGACAGGCGTGTAACTAATAAATGCAATACCCCCTTCTACTAATTCAACAGGACCAGCAATAAAAGTATTTCTTGTTTCGATAGTTTTTTCGACTATTAATTTTCGTGCAGGATGTTCAAGGAGATTAAGACCAATCGCTGATTCATGTCCTTTAATTGGATATATTGCACTAATAATGCTATTGGGAGAGATGGACATAGTAGAAATTACTGTATCATTCTTAATTAATTCAATTGCAAGATCGTCAAATATAGCTGCATCTATATTGGGATTGATTGTAATATAAGCTGCAACTCCCTTTGTATAATAAATTCGAGAATAAAGTGCTTTTTCTAACTGAGATTTTTTAGAAATTAAAACTTCGCCTAATTCAGCTCGGATATCTTTTTCCTTTTTATCATTACTAAACTCTGTATATTGTAGAATAATAAAGATAAAAGCGACTAATGAAATAACCGCTATTATTGCCGGTAAATATTTTGACGTTTTAACTGAATCAGACATTAATTTTCTATATCCGTTTAATTTAGTATATAAGTTAATCTCTAATCGATTTAAATGAAATTTATTTTTTATTTTTTTTTACAATACGAGACATCAAGTATTAATTATTAATTCTTTTAGGGATAGTAAAATGGAATTTGCTCCATTTATATTCTTCACTTTCAGCCCAAATTTTACCGCCATGAATCTCAACAAATTCTTTGCAAAGAACTAAACCAAGCCCTGTACTCGGTTCATTATCTGTTCCCTTACGACTAACTTTTTCATCAATTTTAAAAAGTTTTTCCAATTCAACTTCAGAGATTCCAATACCGGTATCAAAAATTGTTATCAGGATTTCATTCTCATTTTCCTCGGCTTCTATCGAAATTGAATCATCTTGTTTAGTAAATTTTATTGCATTCGATAAAAGATTTCTAAATACAGTATTAATCATTTTTTCATCAGCGTAAATTTCTAAATTGGGGTCGACTGAATTTACAATAGAAACTTCCTTTTGAACCAAACGGTCAGTAACAGTTGAAATATTTTGATTAACTAATGAGTTTAGATTCAGAGTTCCGCGATTAAGCTTTAGTCCACTCTGTTGTATAGTAGCCCATTCCAATAAATTGTTCATCAATTTATAAAGATTATCTGCAGATTTATTTAAAGAACTACTAATTTCTGCATATTCAGAAATAGAAATATTATCACTTTGATTGGCCATTAAGTCTGTAAGTTTTAGAAAGCCACTAAGCGGGCTTCTTAAATCATGGGCAATAATTTTAAAAAATTTATCTTTTGAAGCATTGACATTCTTTAGCTCAATGGCTTGTTCTTGAATATCACGGGTTCTTTCATCTACCAACCTTCCAAGTTCTAAGTTTTTTCTTTTTAAGCGATTTGAATTGATATACGTCAGGGAATAAATCATTAAAATAAATAAAATGAAATATCCTAAATATGCCCAGAAAGATCTATACCAAGGGGGAAGAACAGTAAATGAATAACTTATAGTTTTACTCCATATACCTTCAGGGCTTTGTGCTTTTAAATAAAATGTATAATTTCCTTCACTCATATTACCGAATACTACACTTGTATTTAATGTTAGTGGACTCCACTGTTTATCATATCCATCAAGATAATATTGATACTTTACAAGATTTGGCCTCGTTACTTCGATAGCTGCATATTCAATAGTTATTTGATTATAGTCGTAAGGAATTTTCAAATTTACCGGAATCGGATATATAGTAGTAATACTATCAAAATTAATGTTAGAAAAGTGTTCTTGCATATATTTTATTTCATTCTTAGAAAATTTTCTTTCAAAGGTTTTAGATTCTTGTTGTCTTATTGTAGTAGAGTCATAAATTGTATTGCTTTTTAAACTATACCAACTAATTTTTTCATCTTTCAATCTTATTTCTTTGATTCTTAGAACGGGAAGAGTTTTGTCTCTTTTAATTTTATTATAGTCGAAGCGAATTAAGGCGGTATTATCAGCTCCGGTAGCAATCCAGATAACTCCATTCTTATCGAGATACATACCTCTCTGACCAGCGTTAACATCTTTAATTGGATAGCCGGTTCTTTTACTATAAACTTCAAAAATAGGTTTGTTACCATACCAACTTGTTAAAACAGAAATACCCCAATTTGTGCCAAAGAAAAGTCTTCCTTTTTTATCTTGTAAAATCTGTCCTACTGTATTGTCACTTAAACCATCTTCAGTTGTATAATTAATAAAAGATTTGCCATTATATTTAATTATTCCATTACCATCAGTACCGAGCCAAATATTCCCGACATTGTCTTCGAAAACTGAATAAATAATGTTTTGAGTTAACCCGTTAGCAGCTGGTAAATTTGTGAATTTTTCACCTTCAAATTTACTTAATCCACCGGAAGTACCAAACCAGATATTTCCCTTCTTATCTAAAAGAGAACAGAGAACAATATTATGTGCTAATCCTTCTTTAGTAGTAAAATTTTTAAACTTTTCACCATCAAATCTACTAATTCCTCCTCCGGCAGTACCAAACCAATAAAATCCATTTTTATCTTCTAAAATGGTATTAACTCTATTATCGGTAAGTCCCTCTTTTATGGTATAAGTAGTAAACCTGCCGCCATTAGTTCTTGGATTATATTTACTTACGCCCCCGCCAATAGTTCCGAACCATATATTATTTTTAGAATCCTCGTAAATGCTTTTAATACTATTATCTTTTAAACCATTTTCCATGGTAAAATATTTGGTAAAAAGAGGGTTACTGTTCAACAAATTACTACTTTTAAACATTGAAATACCATTATTATAAGTACCAAGCCAAATATTACCTTTCGAATCTTCAAGAATACTATAAATAATATCGGCTCTTAGACCCTGACGAGCAGAGTATGAGGTAAAAGCTCTCCCATCATATCGAGTAACTCCGGCACCATAAGTACCCATCCAGATATTACCCCCTTTATCAGAAGTAATTGTATATACATAATCATTTGGAAGTCCTTGAAGAGAAGTAAAAGAAGTAAATTTATCTCCATCGAATCGCGAAACACCGCCACCTTGCGTCCCAAACCATAATTCCCCCGTAGGATCTTTATATGAACACCAAATCCGATTATTTGCAAGACCATCTATTTTACTTAAATATTTAAATTCTTTTCCGTCATAAACAGTAATGCCTCCACCTAGTGTGCTAAACCATAATTTACCGGAATTATCCTGTATTATTGAAAACACGGTATCACTTGAGAGACCATTAGACTTATTAAAATTCTTAAAACTATTTCCGTCGAACCTACTTATACCATTTTTAATTGTGCCGAACCACATTATTCCATCTTTGTCTTGAAAAATAGCACGAACATTATTGTCAGCAAGTCCATCTTTAACAGTATAGGCTTTAAATTTTTTTCCATCAAAACTGGAAACACCACCTCCATAAGTGCCAAACCACATAATACCATCTTTATCTTCTGCAATGCTTAGAATTGAATAATCAAGTAAACCATCAACCTCGAAATATGTAGTAAAAGTTCTTCCATCATATTTACAGATACCTTTGCGATTAGTACCGAACCACATATTACCTTTGGAATCTTCATAAATTGAGAGGATTACATTACTTGGCATTCCATTAATAATTCCGAATGTGGTGAATGATTTGCCATCATAACGGCTAACACCGCCACCATAAGTTCCGAACCATAGATTTCCATATTGGTCTCTCAAACTACTTGCAATACTACTTAGGGGAAGTCCTTGTTCAGTGGTAAATGTGGTAAAATTAGCCAAACCTCCATAATCCCCCTGAGCTTTTAAATAAATAGTTGGGACTATGAAAGTGCATAGCAAAGCTGTATATCCCAAAATTATCAGGATATAATTCGATATTTTAATAAATAGTTTCAATATTTAGTATTTGTAATAAAAAAGATATAACACTCGTTATTCTATTATCGAAGAAAGATGTTAATTCTTAATCCTTTACTTAAAGTTATTTTATAAACATATAAAAATTCATTTTATATTCATTATTCTCAGAAAACAGAGAATACTCTTTATGTGGTGTAGCTCCCCAACTATCATCTCCGGCTATACCTGTCATTTTATTATCAATATGAAGCTCGATTAAATCTCTTTTTTTAATATCTATCGTATGTTTGAGATTTAATTCTTTATCAATCCCTGCATCAAAATCTTCCACCAAATTATTGAGAGCATTAAATTCGATTAATGAATCGGCAGTTACTACTAATCCGTGTCCTCCTTTATTGGAAAGCGATAACCAGCGGACATCTGTTTTATGACCGTTTTCCTGCGGACGGATATATGGTGTGTATTGATCACCAACAGAAGACGAATAAATGCCAACAGTAGAAGCGGAATTTCTATCCCAATAATTTTCCCACGGTCCCCTTCCGAAATATTGCAGATTATCATAATCAGTCTGGAGAAGCATTTTCATCCCTATTCTCGGAACAATTAAATTAGAAGGATTATTCATCTTAATATCGTTAGATAAATAAATAGTACCATTTTCATAAATGGTATAGTTTACCTTCCACAATGTATTTATCTTAGTAAAATTATAATCAACAACAATATTTATTGAGCCATTTACATTTTTATTATAAGTAATCTTTTCTGCAATCAAATTATTATCAGAAGCATTTTTATATTCTGCACATTTTTTAGGCATATCCCAGCCATAATCATTATCGGTAGGTGCACGCCAAAATGTTGGACGCAATCCTTTACCGTCTTTAATTAACTCCTTTCCATTAAAAATATAAGAGGTCATAATTCCTGATAGTTTATCTAATGTAATAAGAAAATCTTTACCATTGACTTCTATATTCTCTTTGTCTGAAATGGCAAGGGTATTTATTTCGGGTAATTTGAAAGAATTCCTTTTTTCTATATCTGGGAATTGAAATTGTTCATAAGCGATTTCCCACCCTTTAGGAAGAAGTGATTCTTCTGATTTTAATTTTGCCGAAAGATTAAGAAAATATTCGTTACCTGGTTCGAAGGAAATACTACCATAATTGATTTTGGTTTTTCCTTTTTCTTCTGGGGCGATATAAATATTATTTATAGTGCCGGTTTTGATAAGTTTACCATTTTCTTGAATTGACCAATCGAATTGATATTTTCCCAAATTAGTAAATCGGAATTTATTCGATAATTCTATTATTCCTTCCTTCAAATTCACAGGTGCAAAAGCAATATTTTGATAAACTTTTTTTACTTCCATGCTATGTGGCTTAAAAGAACGATCCGGGAATACAACTCCATTAATAAGAAAATTTCCGTCTGAGGGTGTGCTTTTAGGTCCATAATCTCCTCCATAAGCCCAGTACTCACCGCTTGTATCCTTTTTCATAATTCCTTGATCGACCCAATCCCATATAAAACCACCTTGAAGGTTTGGATATCTTTCGATAGTCTCCCAATAGTCTTTAAGGTTGCCAATACTATTCCCCATTGCGTGTGCGTATTCACAAAGGATTAATGGTCGGCCATGGTTATTTATTGCATATTTTTCAATATCCCAAGGGTGAGAATACATAGGACAGTAAATATCAGTGTTCCATTCGAGTAGTGCACGTTCGTATTGCACAGGTCGGGTATTGTCCTTTTGTTTTATCCAATTATAAGTGTTGTAAAAATTAAAGCCATTGCCTGCTTCATTTCCAAGAGACCAGATAATAACACTTGGATGGTTTTTATCTCGTTCTACGGAATTTTTTGTTCGTGTTAAATGTGCAATAAGCCATTCGGGATTATTACCAAGAGTACCGCCAACTTTTAAATTATATCCCATACCATGAGATTCAATGTTTGCTTCGGCAACAAGATAAAGACCATATTTATCGCATAGTTTATACCATTCTACCGGCTGTGGATAGTGAGATGTTCGCACTGCATTTACATTTAGTTTTTTCATCTGCTCAATATCTTTTAGCATTAACGCCCTATCTACTACCTGCCCTGTTAGTGGATTGAACTCATGAAGATTTACGCCTTTAATCAAAATTCTTTTTCCATTAACTAAAAGAATCCCATCTTTAATTTCAATTTTTCTAAAACCAATTTTAGCAGAAGTAAATTCTAATGGCTTTCCATTTTCATCTTTAGTAGAAATAAGTAGTGTGTATAGATTGGGAGTTTCAGCTGACCAATGCTTCACATCTTTAATTTTTTGCGTAAATGAAATGATTCCATTTTTTTCGTTATTAAATTTTTCTAAAGATTTCGATTCAGTGAAAATCGAAATATTTTTACTATCAATGAGTTCAATAGAAACATTGATTCCCACACTTTTTTCTTTATGATTTTTTATTTCAATTTCGAGATTAAAAATGCCGGTATTATAATCATCATCAAGAGTAGCTTTAACGAAGAAATCTTTAATTCTCGTTTGTGGTTGTGAATAGATATAAACTTCACGTGGGATTCCGCTTAAACGCCAGAAATCTTGGCACTCAAGATAGCTGCCGTCATTCCATCTAATTACTTCTAAAGCAATCAGATTTTTTCCGCTTACTAAATATTTTGTAATATTAAATTCAGCGGGAGTTTTGCTGTCCTTTGTTAGACCTACATATTTCCCATTAACATAAATATACCCGGCTGATTTGATAGAACCGAAATGAACAAAGATTTCCTTATCATTCCAATTACCCGGAAGTTCAAATTCCTTTCTGTAATAACCGAATGAATTATTATCCATATCAACAAAAGGTGGTTTTTGAGAATAATCAGCTGCCCACTCATAACCCTGGTTCAAGTATATCGGAACTCCATACCCTTTGATTTCCATATTAGATGGAACTTCAATTTTATTCCATTTTGATAGATCGAGGTTTTGCTCGAAATAATTTCTAATTCTATTTTGAAATCCAAGAGCATAATTAAATTTCCAGATCCCATTAAGAGAAATAATATTTTGAGAGTTTTCTTTTATATCCGCAATTGCTACTTCGCGATTAGAATAACTAAAAAAAGTTGAATGAGGTGCTTCTTTATTAATGCTCTGTATTGCCGGGTTTTCTAATTCAGAATGAGGAGAACTTTTCAATTGACCAAAACTAACAGAGCAAAATAGAATGAATATTAATGTCGATGTCGAACTAAGATATCTACTGTAACTCATAATTTTAATCTCCACTCGTTTAATTTAATATTGAAATCTGATATTTTATATTCGCTTTATAACCTTCGATAGGTTTTGCAATATCCATATATATTGGTAATGCTTTTAATGCAGGATAAGGCGAAAAGAAAAGATCGTTATCTCTATTTAATATAATTTCACCATCTCCTCCTGTAATAGAAAAAAGAAAATTTTTATCAGGAGTTTTTATAAATACATTTTTTGAATCAACCTTTTCAAGTTCCATACCTTCTCTATAAATTATTGGTTCAACAATTTTTACATTAGGCTGGGAATCATGGAAAGTAAGCTTAATTTCTTTTTCTATTATATCATTAGAAAGGCGATGCGTTAAAGAATAACTAACACCACCGGTAAGCCATCGTCTATCTCTAAGTTCTCCTGATGCTGAAACAGTAGTTGTGGAATCATCGTATAATAAAGTCTGTTCTGAATCAAATTCAAATAGATTGGTAAAATACCCGGTAGAATCAGAGTACTCTATACGGGGAGTTAGTGGTAAATTTTTACCAATTTCAGGAAAACTCATTGGCTCCCATCTATGGTATTCAGTACTACTTGACGCTTGAAGAAGTCCATAACCTTCAATCCAAAGATTGCAAATTGAACCGCCGGAGGGACGAAACATATATTTACTATTTTCTCTTTTATCGTAATCTTTATAACCATAAGAAGAGATTGTAGCCATATAATTTTTTGTCCTTACTAAATCTACATTGAGAGTCTCAAAATGTTTTGACCAATTAACATTATCACTTGGAATATTTTCTAATTGCACCAACGAATCTTTTGCAAGAATATATCCCATTGCAATACTTTTAGCTTTTGTAAAAGTCGGATAAATACATGGTGGGTCATTAAAAATAAGAGAATGATGATTGCCATAAGTTAAATAACCATCCCTAATATTATTCCTTATGGATAATAAGTTTCTATATGCTGCCGAAACAAAAGGAGGATATTCCTTGGCATAAAGCATAAAAGATGAAATAGTTCCATCAGAAGTAGCACCTCCATATATAGTCCATTTATTACTTCTTATTCCCCATGAATTATCAAGCATTCCATCAGGATAAATAAAAAAAAGATGATTTTTAATAGATTCAAAAACTATTTCTTTTACAAATATATCATTTGTCAATTCAGCATATAGTCCCAATCCCCATAAAGACATTTCTAAATTATAACCAAGATCAACACCATATTTATTTTTATGCTCCCTTCCCCCTTCGCCTTGAATGAAAAGATCAGAATCCATTTTAGAAATAATTCTATGAGCTAATGATTTTGCCTTTATTAAATAATTTGAATCAGGAATAATTTTATAAACTGATGCAAGAGTAGCAGTAGTTGTAGCACAATAGTTAATACTTGCAAATTCGGGAGTCATAACAATATCAAGATAATCAGCACCTTTTTGAATTGAATTTTTCCAAGTATTTTTTTTAGAAGGAATAATATACTTTTCAATAAGGGGATAGGTTATAGCGAGCATTAATATTTGATCGGTTGTAGTTCCTGTCCATTCTTCGGGAGTTTCTTTCCAACTTCCATTTTGCTCTTGCTGGTCGAAAAGCCAATCTGCCAGGCTAATAGCAGCGTATAAATATTTTTTATCCTTAGTGATTTGATAAGTAATAAAAAGCGGATAAACACTTTCAGCAGCTCTTGTATGGAGGACATTACAATGTGGGCATTTTATAGCACCAAAATTTTTATCATTGACGTCAATAATTTGATTCGTAATAATTCTATCAGATAATTCAATAAGTGTATTCCTAAATTCAGATTTTAAATTTACTTCAATAGGGATATAAAAATGATTTGTAGTTTGTGCTGGAAGAAATTTCACAAAAACAAAAAAAATGGAAAAAGTTAAAAGAGTAAGTTTCATTTAGACAGTTTTTTTTTCTACAAAACTAACAGATATAAATGAGAATAGGAAACAAAATACTTACTTAAAATTGACTTAAAAATGCAAGATATAGTTTTTATATAAAAAAAGCCCGGCTGATAAAATCAGCCGGGCTTGAATAGTACTAATTAAGGGCTTACTTAATCAGAATGAATTTTTTTGTTGATACGAAAGAACCTGAAGTTAAGCGATAGAAATAAACACCGCTTGAAAGATATTTACCATCGAAATTTACTTTATGATTTCCAGGCGTTTGCACTTCATTAACCAAAGTAGAAACTTCTCTTCCAAGGATATCAAATACTCTTAATTGTACAATTCCTTCTTTAGGAATTTGATAATTAATTGTAGTAGTTGGATTAAATGGATTAGGATAATTTTGTGATAACGAATAAACATTAGGAATAGCACCGTTAGTTTGGTCTTCAACACTAACAGGAACTTTAATAGCCGGGATTCTAACACTATTATAAATATTTGTTATCTCTTCTTGAGAAAGAGCATAATTAAATATTTGGACATTATCCATGCTTCCTGAGAAATATGAAACAGTGCCGGTAGTGCCACTTTTACCAAGCATAGGTAAAATACCGGTTTTAACTGTTCCACCTAATGGAAGTGAACCTTTCAATACACCGTTTAGATAAACAGTTGCATTAACACCATCAAAAACACCTACAATATTAATCCATTGCCCTGTAACTAAATCAGCTTGCGGTATTCCTGGACGTGCAGCTCCAGTAGTGGAAGTAGCTTTGAATCTTAATTCTTTATTTCCCTTATCTGCATAAATTACATACTCATCGCCTTGTGAATCGAATAAAGGACCATAAGCCTGAGACATTTCGGTTGGGAGATAATCAAGTTTTGCCCATACAGATACAGATGCAAATCCACCTGCAATATCAAAAGAAGTAGAAGGATTAAGCTGAACAAAATCATCAACTCCATCGAACTTCATACCATTACCTAAAATTCCTTCCGAAATCATAGGTCCACCATTACGAAGGAATCCATTATTGGCATTAGCTGATAAATCAACTACTACTGAATCATTTTCTATTTCATCTAATTCATAGTAAGCAACTGTTTTTTCAGCCATAGCAAAATGATCAAATTTTGCACTGTCAGGGTCCATCATATTTAAAGCAGCGGCTTTGTCTTTTATTTTTGATACAAATAGTGTGTATCTTTTTTCTTCCAATGAAGATGTTTTTAGAATAACTGATTTTCCATTGACTGAAAGTTTTGCTTCGAGAATGGAAGCACCATTATCTAAAGAATAATTTGTTTTTAATTCAGCTGAAGTTTTATCTAAAGGCTCACTAAACTCAACAACTAATTTAGTAGCATTAGAAACAGATGTTGTATAAAGCAACTCTGGTTTAATTTTATCTGTACCTGTTTTAGCTGAAAGCTCATTACTAAAATTACTGCTATAAAGAGCAAGCGCATTCTTAGCTTTAACTCTGTAATAATAAGTGGTAGATTCAGTAGTGCCGAGATCTGTGAACTCAGTTGTATCTGAAACAGTTGCATAAAGAATTTCAGGATTAGCTTTTGTATCTCTAAAAATCTGGTATCCCATCATCTTACTTTCGTAATTGATTGCTTTATCCCAAGTAAGTTTAATTGAATTACCAGTTGGGACAATTGATTTTAATTCAACATCACCAGGAGCCGGGTTTACCGGTGTTGATTTAGTGGAATTGTATAGATTTGCAACTTCAAATGGTTGTAATGCCTTATTAAGAATAAGAACTTCATCCATGCTTCCTTTAAAATAACTTGGACCAGTATTAGAACTGCGACCTAAATAAGCTTGCTGACCTGGTTTAACAGTTCCTGTAAGATTATGAAAATCTTTTAAAACGCCATTCATATAAATAAGTGCTTTCGACCCATCATATACACCAACGATATGAATCCACTGATTAGTAACTAAATCTTTTGCAGGAATACCCGGTCTTTCGGCGGAAACATTTGTTGCAACTTTAAATCTTAATTCATTATTCCCTTTATCAGCATATAAAACATAATTATCAGTTTCAGAATCGAATAATGGACCATATGCACCAGGTAAATCTGCAGGTAAATATTCTAATTTTGTCCACAAAGAAACTGTAACAGCATCAGTTCCAAGATCAAATGAAGTAGAAGGAACAAAAGCAATATGGTCATCAATTCCATCGAAAATCATACCATTACCTACAACACCATCTCCAAAGGATATTCCATTCTTTAATGTGCCATTGTTATGATTTGGAGAACCATCAGCTAAAGTGCTATCAACAGCAGAATCTAAATTATAATAAGCAACAATTGAAGCAGGCAATCCTTCATGTATAAATATAAGTGTGGTAGTAGCAATTGTGTTTTGCGTAACTGCCCTATCTTTTACACCTTTAACTGTTATTGAAAATGATGATTCGGCCATTTGCGAGGTAGTAAGGATAACAGATTTATTATTAAGTGCTAATTTAGCCTCTGAAATAGTAACGCCTTTATTAATAGTGTAATTTGCAATATTAACAGCTGTAGTAGAATCAACCACTTCATTAAATTCAACTATTACTTGAGTATCTAAACCTTTTGAGGTAACATAACTAACTAAAGGTTTTGTTTTATCATTTGAGGTAGTAGCCATAAGCTCATTGCTAAAATTTTCACTAAGGATATTGATTCCATTTTTAGCTTTAATTCGGTAATAGTAAGTCATAAGCTCTGTAAAAGTTTGATCAGTATATTCAGTAACTTTACCCGTAGTGGCATATAAAGTTTCCTGGAAAGAATTAGTGCCTCGATAAATTTCATAACCAATTATATCACTTTCCACATCAACTGCGGCACTCCATTTAAGTGTAACTTTTGTTTCCACAACATCAGCAGAAATAAGATTAACATCAGTTGGTGGTGTTGTATCAGCAGCTAAAACAAAAGTAAGAGGATTATCAGTTGTAATTCCATCAACTCCAAGATCAATTAAGGTTTTCATTAAGGAAGATGAGTTAACGGTCCACATGTTGAATTTAACATTTTTTGAATGAGCATATTCTAAAAATGCAGTAGATGGTGTAGCACTGCTACCAATCCAATTGGCGCTTCCTAGTGCAGCCAATTGATCGACCACTGTATTTGAATTTGAACCTACAAATACTTGAATTGGTATTGTTGGATCGATAGTATTTGCTTCTTGAATTTGGGCGAAATTAAAACTCGAAATTATAGTTTGATTCTGCATACCAAGATCTTGAATCAATTTAACAACAAGAGGAACAACTTTTGAATTTGAAGTTTTAATTTCAACAACTACTTTAATATTGTTGCTGCTATTTTTAGCAATAAGTAAAGCTTCTCTTAAAGTCGGAATCAATTCACCGGCAAAACTTGCATTAAATTTTACGCCTGCATCATAAGCTCTAAGTTGAGCAAAGGTAAGAACGCTAACGTTACCAGCTCCGGTAGTTGTTCTATTGATTGTATCATCGTGCATAATAACAAGAGAATCATCTTTGGACATTTGAACATCTAATTCAAAATAATCAGCATTAACATTTACTGCATTTCTAAACGCTGCTAAAGTGTTTTCCGGAGCAAGCGCTGCACCGCCACGATGAGCTATGTTTTTCACTTGCGCATTGCTGATTAAACCGGGAAATAATAACAGGGAAAGAATTAATAAGAACGATTGTCTTATTTTTTTCATACTGCCTCCATTCTTTAAATATGATTAATACAAATACTTTCAGAAATATTTTGTTAGGGGGAATAACATTAAAGTATTTTTCTATTTATAAGATAAATGTACTTAGTCAATATGACAATCGCACGTTCGTGGTATATTAAAAAAAGAGCATCGATCAGATAAGATTTTCTTTAAATGCTTTTGTAATAGCGCCAGATTTTGTATTTACATGTAATTTTACATAAATGTTTTTAAGGTGAGTATTTACAGTATGAAAACTAAGAAACAATTGATCGGCTATCTGCTGCTTTGTCAAGCCTGTAACCATTAGCTTAAGAATCCCCTTTTCTCTTTCGGTTAAACCATAATCATTTTTTTTAGGTTTAAGATTACTAAAAATGTCTAAAACTTTATGAGCAATTTGCATGCTCATAGGTGCACCGCCTGAAAGAACTTCTTCAATAGCTTCAATGATTTTCGAAGGAGAAGAATCTTTTAATAAATA
>JBAYVI010000078.1:0-15346 GCA_041674625.1 Melioribacteraceae bacterium
AGCGGATATTTAACTTATGAAAAAGTATTTTTCGATAAGCCATTAAGCAATCGTCCATTACTCTTTCTCGGTATGCTCTTAATTATTGTTGGTGTACAATTTTTTGCCGTTGGATTATTAGGTGAAATTATGGTGCATAATTTCCGTAACGACGAAGAGTTTGTAATTAAAGATAAAAAGTAGCATAATAAATGAAGATAACGATTATTTCTCCCGTATATCCATATAGGGGAGGCATTGCTGATTTTTCAGGATTGCTATGTAAGCATCTAAGCGAATTTCACGATGTTAATGTAATTAACTTTAGAAGGTTATATCCTTCATTTTTATTTCCGGGTAAAACTCAGTTCACAAATGACCCCAATGAGAATAATGTAGTATCTGATAAATTAATAGATTCTATTAATCCAATTAGTTGGTTCCAGGTCGGTAAAAAAATTCGGATAAACCAGCCCAATATAATTATCATAGCATATTGGATGCCCTTTTTCGCATTAGCCTATGGCATAATTACCAAGCTAGTAAAACAAAATAAAAAGACAAAAGTTGTTTTACTTTGCCATAATGTACTGCCTCACGAGAAAAAATTTTACGATAAATCAGTAACTAAATATCTATTTAATAAAGCTGATTATTTTATTCTTCTTTCTAAGTATAGCGAAATCGAACTTATTAAATTAATGCCCAAAGCAAATTATAAAGTGTTGTTTCATCCTTTATATTCAGTGTTTGGAAGTGCTATCGAAAAAAATGATGCTCTAATGCGACTTGACATCTCCATCGATGTAAAAACAATTTTATTCTTCGGCATAATACGAGATTACAAGGGCTTAGATATACTCATAGAAGCGTTAGCATTTACAAAAGATATACGATTAATTATAGCAGGAGAATTTTATTCAAATAAAGAAAAATATATCACTCTGATAGAAAATCTCAATTTGAAAGAGAGAATTATCTTGATGGATCGCTTTATTCCATCCGAAGAAGTGAAATATATTTTCTCAGCGGCCGATGTTGTAATATTACCATACCGAGAAGCCACACAAAGCGGTATATTACAGATTGCATTTAATTTTCATAAACCTGTAATTGCATCTGATTGCGGCGGACTTGCGGAATTAATTGCAGACGGCGAAACCGGAATAATTGTAAAAGAAAATACACCCGAAAAATTAGCTGAAGCGATAATCAATTTTTATGAAAATAATAATGAAGAGAAGTTCGCTAAAAACATAAAAAGAGAAAATGAAAAATATAGCTGGAACAATTTTGTCTCCGGATTAATAAAATTTGTTAGTTAAGAATTAAGAGGATAAAATGGCAAAAAAGAATGTTGGGAAACAAATTGAAGAGCCTTCTTTTTCAATTGAAAAATATATCCCATCTAAGTATCATAATCTGTTCGCCGCAGGATTAATTATAATAATCTTTCTGGCTTATTTCTCACCACTATATTTTGGTGGAAAGACTTACCAATCGACAGATATTGTAACGATAAAAAGCATGAAAACTTTTGTCGAAAAAGATCGAGCAGGTTTTTCTCTTTGGAATCCATACCTGTTTTATGGTATGCCTGCTTATGCAACCGGTACTGAATTTAGATGGTGGGATTTTGTAGGCGGAATTTATTCCTATGGTAAATATTTGTTCGGTCAACTCTTTAGTGTCGATTATGCCGCTAATACATTAAATCTTATTCTCATAGCTCTTACATCATTCTTTTTTATGCGGTCTGTTGGAGGTGGGCTTTTTACAAGCTTGTTTGTAGGGATTTCTACGGCTTTTAGTACAGGTGTTTTGCTCTTTATAATGATTGGGCATATTACAAAGATGATATCTCTGGCTGCGTTTCCAATAATTTTAATGATGCTCTTACGGTTCAATAAAAAAATTAAGCTGCTCGATTTTGTAATAATGGCAGCGTTTATGCACTTCGTAGTCCTCGGTGCTCATGTCCAAATTATCTATTATATCTTCTTGACGGTTGGTGTTTATTATCTGTTTTATTTTGTCCATTTTTTAATTAAAAAAGAAAATGAACAGATAAAGCAATTACTAAAATCAGCTGGTGCATTCGCGGCGGCGGTGGTAATTGCAATGTCATTATCTGCTGATAGCTATGCATCACTTTGGGAATATAATCCATATTCTACACGTACAGCAAAAAGCGTATTAGAGCAATCAGGTGGTAAAGTTCAGAGTGATTCTGAATTTTATGAGTATGCTACTAATTGGTCATTTTCTCCACAGGAGATTCTGACTTTTATTGTTCCATCTTATTATGGATTTGGTAATGTCATGTACCAAGGACCACTTACCCAAAATCAGGAAGTAAAAGTAAATACCTATTTCGGTCAGATGCCTTTTGTGGATGTAGCTATGTATATGGGAATAGTTGTTTTTATTCTTGCTTTGCTTGGCATAATACTTAATTGGAAAAATCCGTTTATTCGCTTTCTCGCATTAATAAATATATTGTATCTCATAGCTTCGTTTGGCAGGAATTTATCTTTCCTTTTTGATTTAATGTTTCATTACTTACCGTTCTTCGATAAGTTCAGAGTGCCTTCCATGATACTCACGATGATGCAGATGACATTTCCGATACTTGCGGGATTTGCAATTATGAAAATTATTGAACTCAAAAATTCAGGCGACCTCAAGATTAAAAAAATTATAAAAAACGGATTGTTGTTTTTTACCGGATTATTTGTGGCTTCATTACTTCTTAGCTCTCCTATACAAACTTGGTTTATCGGACATATAGAAGCCGCTGGTGAAAAAGGAACTCGCTACGCACAGATATATGACTTTATGGCATCGATGTTTACAACCGATTTAGTAATTAATATGCTGCTTGCGGCATTGACCTTCGGAGCGGCTTATTTATTCCTCATCAAAAAGATTTCGCGTGAACTTTTTGTTATTGGATTAATTTTATTTACAATGATTGATTTGTTCAGGGTTGGTTCGCGTGGTGCGCATTATGATGAAAACGAAAGTTTCAAAAGTACATTTAATACACCTGATTACATAAGCGTAATCAAAGAGCAGAATGATAAATCACCATATCGAATAGTAAATTTTAAGCAAGGTGCGCTCGGATCTGTTCAAGCGAATTCTAATTTCAATGTTTACTTCCTTGAGCAAGATATGAGTGGTTATTCGGCAGTTAAACCGCGTTCCTATCAAGATATTATGGATGTAGTAGGACCGGTTAATCCAACATTATGGCGAATGACTAATGTAAAATATCTCGCATTCGATCAAGAAGTACCATTTGAGGGATTTACAAAAATTTATTCTGCCGATAAGTCTTTCGTTTATAGAAATGATAATGTACTTCCGAGAGCATTCTTTGTTGATACGGTTGCTACCGCTAAACCGATAGAAATCTTAAATGCAATAAAAGAAAATAAATTCGATCCGAAGCATTTAGCATTCGTTTCGGAAGAACAATTAAAAGTCGATAAACCCGATTCAACTGCTTATGTAAAAATCATTGATTATACTGAATCTGTAATAAAATTAGATGTAAAAGCGAGCGGCAATAATTTCTTATTCCTTAGCGATACTTATTATCCAAAGGGTTGGAAAGGATTAATTGATGGTAACGAAACAATAATTTATCGCACTAATCATGGTTTCCGAGGAATTATAGTTCCAGAAGGTGAACATAAAATCGAATTCGTTTACAATCCGGGTAGTTTTGTTTACGGAAGATATGCATCCTTTGGGTTGAATATTTTGTTGATTGGACTTTTTGTTTTTGCTTTGATAAAAGAAAAAAAGAAAACAACGGAAAGCAATGCGTAATGAAATAGCTAAATTCCTAAAGCACTCTGCTATATATAGTGTGGGCAATGCTGCATATAAAGCAATTGGAGTAATTACTCTCCCTTTATATACTATGTATATTCCGCTCTCTCAATTTGGTGTGCTAGGGTTAATTGAAGTTACATTATTAATACTTACGGAAGTACTTTCGCTTGGTCAGTCAAACTCTATAATTATTTTCAATAAGGATAAAGCCGGCAATGTAAATAAGTCTGCTTTCTTTACGATATTTTGTTCGGTCTTAGCCGCTAATATGCTCTTTCTATTTATTGGTTCTGCAATGGGAAAATCGTTAATTAATTTTCTCGAACTCGGTAGAACAATTTCTGATAATTATCTCATACTAATTTTTATAGTTTTCCTTAGAGTTTTTAATTCGATCTTTTTATATAAACTAAGAGCAGATGAAAAATCGCTCACCTATACGTTAATAACATTATTTAAGATCGCACTTACACTTGGTTTAGTGATTTATCTTGTCGGATTTCAAAAGATGGAAGTAATCGGAGTGCTTTATTCCTATCTCATTAGTGAAGCAGTAATTGTGATGGTTCTATTACCGAAGATGATTAAGCAGATGCAGATTAAGCTCGATACTTTTATTCTAAATGAATCATTAAAATTCGGATTACCCTTAATATTTAGTGCTATCGGCATTACATTATTAAACATAAGCGATCGATATATATTAAATATATATACTACAAAAGAGATCGTGGGATTATACGATCTCGGTTATAGAATAGCCGGAATCTTAAATATGTTTTTAATTATGCCGTTTAGTCTTACTCTTCTACCAATTGCAGCTGATAAATTTGGTAAGCCAGGTGATAAAAGATATTATTCCAAATTAATGACTTATCTCGTTTTTATTATTACATGGGTTGGGCTTGCACTTTCATTGTTTAGCGAAGAAGTAATAAAAATATTTTCTATGAATAAAGATTACTATCCTGCTGCCGGAATTATTCCATTAGTTGTGCTCGGATATATTTTTAGCGCCACAAGAAATATGGCTTCGCTAAGTCTTTTTCTTAAAAAAAGATCGATGATAATTGCTTTGATAACAATAGCTTCTGCGGCAGTTAATATTGGACTTAATTTTTGGTTAGTACCTGAATATGGCATGTATGCTGCTGCGTTGAATACTGTAATAGCGTTTTTAGCATTTCATTTTATTACACTCTATTTTGCTAATAAAGAATACCCGATTCCTTATGAGAATCGCAAATATATGCTCGCAATTATTACCGGAGTTATCTTTTATATAATCTCTTTATTAATTTTGAATTCGGGAGTAATAAAATATTTCGGAAGTATAGTACTCCTATTTATATATCCAATTGCATTATATTTACTTGGATTTTATGAAGAGGTAGAGTTAAAAACTCTAAAAGATTTTTATAAAAAATTAAAGAACCCTAAAGAGGCATTTAGTTCAATAAAAGAGCTATTAAAATAGATGAAGCCATATATCTCAATAATAATTTGCACATATAACCGAGTAAAATATATCGGCGAATGTCTTTCTTCATTAGTGCATCAAACGCTATCAAAGGAGTTATATGAGATCGTTATCGTCAATAATAATTCTACGGATAACACTGCCGAGATATGTGAAAGTTTCATAGAAAATTATAAAGAAAATAACGTTACTTATGTTACCGAAAGGAAACAGGGATTATCTTTCGCGCGAAATAGAGGAATAAAAGAAGCTAAGGGAAGTATTGTAATTTTTATTGATGACGACGGTGAAGCAAATAGCGATTATTTAGAAAAAATTTATTTCTATTTTGTAACTGATGAAGAGTTAGTTTCTGCCGGGGGCAAAGTGCTTCCAAAATATGAAGGTGGAGCTGAACCTAAGTGGATGTCTAAATATCTTTGGGGACTTGTAACAAAGATTGATTATGGAAATAAATTAGAGCCATTTCCTCTCGGTCGTTATCCTGTTGGATGTAATATGGTTTTTCTTAGATCGGTTTTTGATGAGATCGGAATGTTCGATACAGAGCTTGGAAGAAAAGGAAGAGTGGGATTAGCAAGTGAAGAAAAAGAGATATTCTTAAAACTTTCATCGCTTGGTAAAAAGATTTTATATATCCCTGAAGCAGTCGTAATGCATAATATTGATAAAGAACGTACAACAAAAGAATATGTAATCAAGTTAAGTATTGGAGTTGGAAAGAGCGAACGAGTAAGAACTATGAAGAAAGGAATATTTTCCTTAATTAGTAAATTTATTGAGTTTAAGATCAAGTTCTTAGGCTCCATAATATTGTCGTTGCGCGAATTATCTAAGGGAGAGAAGGAAAAGGGCTATTATTTAATTCTCTTTCGATTTTATGTACTAAAGGGATTTTTCACAAAAATATAATGGATAGAGCAGCTCAAATATTTCAGATTTTTTTAGATTCAATTATTACTCTTATAAGAGTGGTGATATTATCTAAGTTTGATATTACACTCCCCGAAGAGAAAGGAAGTATAGTAATATTAGGCAATGGTCCTTCATTAAAAAACACATTAAACGAAAATCTCGATTTTATAAAATCCCCGGATAAGAAAAGAATGGCAGTAAATATGTTTTGTAATTCTGAGACTTACAGTGAGATAAAGCCAGAATATTATATTTTAAATGCTCCCGAGTTTTTCAGAAATGTAGTAACAGAAATGTGGGAAGAAATGCGTTGGAAAGTGTTCCAGAATCTTAAAGATAAAACCAATTGGGATATGATTTTGTTAGTGCCTGCAATCGCATCTAAATCGGAGTATTTTAAAAAGTTTATGGATGTTCAGACGAGAATTAAAATCGTTTATTATAACACCACTCCTGCCGAAGGATTTACTTCATTTATTCAGTTTCTATTTAAGAGAAATCTCGGGATGCCACGTCCTCATAATGTATTAGTGCCGGCGATATTTCTTTCTCTTAATATGGGATTCAAAGAAATTTATTTGGTTGGTGCAGATCATTCATGGCATGAAGATATTAAAGTGGACGAAACAAATAAGACTACTGTTAATCATGAACATTTTTATGATGCAGGTAAAGTTACAATGCCTATGTATAAATTAGATGGTGAAGAATATAGGATACATGATATATTTCGTAAATTACACTTAGCATTCAAGGGTTATTTTATTATTAAAGATTATGCAGAAAAATTGGATGCAAAAATATTTAACGCAAGTGTTAGAAGTTATATAGATGCTTTTCTAAAAATTAAAATTAAGTAAGAGAATATGAATAATAAAACAATATTAATTACAGGTGGAACGGGCTCATTCGGTAAAAAATTTATATCAACTGTATTAAAAAAATATACGCCCAAGAAAATAATTATTTATAGCCGAGATGAACTAAAGCAATTTGAAATGCAGAATAATACGGAGTTTAGTAAGCCGGGTGTTTTGATGCGCTATTTTATTGGTGATGTTCGAGATAAAGAACGGCTAATCCGAGCAATGGAAGGTGTTGATATCGTTGTTCATGCAGCTGCTTTAAAGCAAGTGCCTGCGGCAGAATATAATCCATTTGAAGCAGTTAAAACAAACATAATGGGTGGACAAAATGTTATCGATGCTTGTTTTGTGTCAGGTGTAAAGAAAGTAATTGCACTTTCCACTGATAAAGCCGCCGCTCCAATTAATTTATATGGCGCTACAAAACTTACATCTGATAAATTATTTATAGCTGCAAATAATTATCGTGGTACGAAAGACATAAAATTTTCAGTTGTACGATATGGAAACGTAATGGGAAGTCGAGGCTCTGTAATTCCATTTTTTCAAATGAAAAGAAAAGATGGTGTACTTCCAATTACGGACGATAGGATGACACGTTTTAATATTACTCTTCAAGAGGGAGTTGATTTCGTACTGAACAGTTTTGATTTAATGTGGGGTGGAGAATTATTTGTTCCGAAAATTCCATCATATAACATTGTAGATGTAGCAAAGGCAGTAGCACCAGAATGCCAATTTGAGATAGTGGGTATTCGTCCCGGCGAAAAAGTTCATGAAGAGATGATTACTGAAGCTGATGCAATGAATACAATCGAGTTCGATAATTACTATGTAATACTTCCTTCTGCTCAACTTGGAATAGCGGAGAATCTAAAACTTTGGGATACCGAAAAATTTAGAAAAGAGAGTAATGGGAAAGAAGGAAAATTCTGCGATGCAGGATTTAAGTATAATTCAGGTACGAACAAAGATTTCTTAACGGTCGATGATATTAAAAAATTGATAGATGATCATGTTGAATAAAATTTATTCTTATGGCAGACAAACGATTGAAGAAGATGATATTAAAGCTGTAATTGATGTCCTACGTTCTGATTGGCTTACACAAGGACCGAAAGTAGAAGAGTTTGAAGAATTATTAAATAGAACATTTGGTTCGAATAACTGTATTGCAGTATCGAATGGTACGGCAGGGCTTCATTTAATTGGAATGGCATTCGGTTGGGGAAAAGACGATCTTGTAATTACCACACCAATTACATTTCTTGCAAGCGCTAATTGTGCAGTTTATTGTGGAGCATCAGTCGATTTTGTTGATATAGATAATATTAGCTACACAATTGACGTCAATAAATTAGAAGACAAATTAAAATATTATAAAGAACTAAATATAAAAGTTACAGCCGTTGTAGCCGTTGATTATGCCGGACATCCCTGCGATTGGGAGAGACTAAAATCACTTTCTAATGAATATGGTTTTCACTTAATAAATGATTTTTGTCATGCACTTGGTGCTGAATATAACGATGATCTTAAATATGCGATTAAATATGCCGATGCTGTTAATCTAAGTTTTCATCCCGTTAAGCATATTACAACAGGTGAAGGTGGGGCAATATTAACTAATGATAATGCGCTCGCTGCTAGGATAAGAACATTTCGCACGCATGGAATTACAAAAGATGAAGCGTTATTAGAGAAGAATGACGGTCCTTGGTATTACGAAATGCCATTACCCGGATTTAATTATCGGCTTACAGATATGCAATCGGCTCTTGGTATAAGTCAATTAAGAAAATTAAATCGATTCATTAAACGGCGAAGAGAAGTAGCGGAGTATTACGATAAAGTATTTGGTACTGATGAAAGATTTATAATACCGCATGTTTCTAAAAATGTAAAACACGCATATCACTTATATGCACTTAGAATAAATTTTGACATCGTAAATAAAAGCAAAGAAGAGATATTTTTAGAATTAAGAGATAAAAATATCTATTGTCAGGTGCATTATATACCACTTCATTTACAGCCTTATTATAGAGAACGATTTGGTTTTATTGCTGGAGATTATCCGATAGCCGAAATATTTTATAAACAAGAAATATCGATTCCAATTTATCCTTCATTAAATGACGATGATCTGAAATATATATCCGAACAATTATTAAAAATAATAATATGATAAAAGTAGCTATTATAACAGAAGGATTTAAGAAAACAGGTTACGGACATATTACACGTTGCCTTTCTTTATATCAAGGTTTTGACAAATCTATTTTTGCGCCGTTGCTTGTGGTTAATGGTGATAAAGGCGCTGAGGAACTTCTTAATAAATCTAACTATCGAATATTCGATTGGTTAAAACACTCTGAGCCGGTTATAGACTTATTAAACGCTTATGATATAGCTATAATCGATTCGTATTTAGCAAAAGAAAATTTTTATAAAGCTCTATTAAAAAATATTACAATACCGGTTTATATAGACGACAATAAAAGAATAGTTTATCCCGCAGGAATAATTGTTAATGGTACAATAGGTAGCGAACATTTTAATTATCCAAGAAAAGGGAAAAACTCCGAAAAAGGGAGGAAAGAATATCTCCTCGGCTCTAAATATATTCCGCTTAGAAAAGAGTTTTGGGCAACGACCGAAAGAAAAATTAGGAAAGAGATAAAAACTATACTTATTACTTTTGGTGGACAAGATGTAAGGAATCTTTCTCCAAAAATCTTAAAGATGCTTAAAAAAGAATATCCTGATACAAAAAAAATAGTTGTTGTCGGAAGCGGAACGGCGAATCTAAAAACTCTCGATAAACTAAAAGATAGCAAAACTGAAATTCATTCGGTTGTATCGGCAGCTAAAATGAGATCGCTTATGAAAAAGAGTGATTTAGCAATTTCAGCAGCGGGGCAGACGCTATATGAACTTGCCGCAACAGGTACGCCAACTATTGCTGTCATCGTAGCCGATAATCAGATCAATAATGTAAAGGGGTGGGTTAAAAATAGTTTCCTTACAAACACATTCCATTATGAAAATAAAGACTTAATTAAATCTATTAAGAGCGAAATCGAAATTTTAGCTGATACAGATTTACGAGTATTATTAAGTTGTTCGGGAATGCAAAATGTTGACGGTCAAGGTGTAAAGAGAATTGTTGCTCGATTGAAGGAAAAATATTTTGAAAAAGAAGAACTTTATTATAAAAAAGCAGCAAAAGAAGATTGTAAAAATGTATTTGATCTTTCTAATGAACCGATTGTAAGAGAAAATTCAATTAGCCCCAAATCAATTAAATGGGAATATCATAAGGAGTGGTTTAATAAACGTATAAAAGATAAAAATTATTTATTGTTATTGGCTTTCGATAAAGATGAAAAATTAGCAGGACAGATCAAATATGATATTAAAAAAAATAAAGCAGTTGTAGGGATAAGCATTTCTCCTATTCATCGTGGAAAAGGATATGCATCAAAAATGTTAATTAAATCAGCATCTATATTAAAAGAACTAAAACAAGAGACAAATTTAATTATAGCCTATATCAAAAGAGAAAATATCTCTTCAATAAAATCGTTTGAAAAATCGGGCTACAAACTTATAGGCAAAGAAATAATTAATGATAACGAATATCTAAAGTATATATATGAGTTTTAGGATTGGTAAAAGTGAAATAGGGGAAAAGAAGCCAGTCTTTATAATTGCTGAGCTTTCTGCGAATCATGGCGGTGATATTGAAATTGCACTAAATACATTAAAGGCAATGAAAGATGCCGGAGCGGATGCTGTTAAACTTCAAACTTATACTGCCGATACACTTACAATCGATTCAAATAAAGAGGATTTCAAAATTCATCACGGTACAATTTGGGATGGAATCACACTCTACAAATTATATCAAGAGGCATATACTCCATGGGAATGGCAACCGAAATTAAAGCAAGCTGCTGATGATCTCGGACTTGAATGCTTCTCCTCTCCATTCGATAAAAGTGCAGTCGATTTTCTTGAGAAGATGAATGTACCTGCATATAAAATTGCTTCGTTTGAAATAACAGATATCCCATTAATTGAATATACTGCATCGAAAGGGAAACCGATAATTATTTCAACAGGTATAGCAGAGGTGAAAGATATTGAAGAAGCGTTAGAAACATGCCGAAGAGCAAGCAATAATGAAATAGCACTCCTAAAATGTACTTCATCATATCCTGCGCCGATGGAAGAGATAAATCTAAATACTATTCCCGATATGAAGAGTCGTTTTAGGGTCGAAATAGGGCTTTCTGATCACACCCTTGGTTTTACTATATCTGCAGCCGCTGTTGCACTTGGAGCAACGATTATCGAAAAGCATTTTATACTTGATAAATCAATTGGCGGACCTGATGCGTCATTCTCTCTTACCCCCGATGAATTTAAGCTGATGGTTAATTCAGTGCGTGATACCGAAAAAGCTTTAGGTAAAATTAGCTATGAATTAAGCGAAAAAACAAAATCGAGTAGAGCATTTTCTCGTTCACTCTTTATTGTAAAAGACGTAAAAGAAGGTGAAATATTTAGCGAAGAAAATGTTAAATCGATTCGCCCCGGATTCGGGATGCATCCTCGTCATCTAAAAGAAATTTTAGGCAAGCGAGCAAAATGCAATATCGAAAAAGGTACTCGATTCAACTGGGATTTAGTAAATGAATAAAGTAGTAATTGTTCAAGCGCGTCTTGGTTCTACGAGACTTCCTTCTAAGGTTTTGAAAGTCCTTTCCGGTAAACCTGTTTTATATCATGTTATTGAGAGAATTAAACAAGCGAAGTTAGTCGATGATATTGTAATTGCTACAACTGATTTAGATAATGATGAACCACTGGTGGAGTATCTTAGAGAAAATAAAATTAATTATTATAGAGGCAGTTCTGATGATGTTCTTTCGCGCTATTACGAAACGGCAGTTAAATATAAAGCTGATATAATTATACGAATTACTTCCGATTGCCCATTAATAGACCCGGAAGTAATTGATTCGATTATAAAAAGCTATTTAGAAAATAACAAATATGATTATGTAAGTAATACAATAATGAGAACATTCCCTCGCGGACTTGATGTCGAGCTATTTACTTTCGCGGCTCTTAAAAAAAGTTTCAACGAAGCTGAACAGAAATCGGAAAGGGAGCATGTAACTCCCTATATCTATAATAATCGTGAAATATTTAACGTATATAGTTTTGTTAGTAAAACGAATTTATCGTTTTTGCGTTGGACTTTAGATACACCGGAAGATTATCAATTAATAAAAGAGATTTACGATTCGCTTTATAAAGAAGGCGAAATATTTACTACTGAAGAAGTATTAACACTTTTTCGCAATCGCCCTGAATTAATCGAAATAAATAAACATATCGAACAAAAAAAACTATAAACTATTTTCTTGATTCAGTTTTTCTAACCTATCGGCAGTTTTTAGCTGTTCAATTAATTCCCCGATATCACCCTCTATTATATTTGAAAGATTATAAAGAGTAAGTCCAATTCTATGGTCGGTAACTCTATTCTGAGGAAAGTTGTAAGTTCTTATTTTATCGCTTCTATCACCGCTCTTAACCATTAATTTTCTTACTGCTGCAATTTCACTATTTTGTTCACGTTGCTTTAAGTCGTATAAACGCGAAACTAATACTTTCATTGCTTTCTGGCGGTTCTTTAATTGTGAGCGTTCATCCTGGCATTGCACTACCAACCCTGTTGGAATGTGAGTGATGCGAATAGCTGTTTCAACTTTATTTACGTTCTGACCACCGGCGCCGCCGCTTCGATAGACGTCAATTCTTAGATCCGCCGGATTAATATCCACTGCCACTTCTTCCACTTCCGGCATTACTACAACGCTTGCCGCAGATGTATGAATTCTGCCGTTTGCTTCAGTTGCTGGAACTCTTTGAACTCGGTGAACTCCACTTTCATATTTTAGATCGGCATAAACGCCTTGTCCCGTAAGACTCATTACAACTTCTTTTAAGCCGCCCACTCCGGTATCATTAATATCGATGATCTCTTTTTTCCAACCCTTTACTTCTGCATGACGTGAATACATCCTATATAAATCTGCCGCAAAAAGCCCTGCTTCATCTCCACCCGTACCGGCACGAATTTCCATAATTACATCTTTATCATCATCAGGATCTTTTGGTATGAGAAGAAATTTTATTTTCTCTTCCATTGTAATTTTATTTTCTTTAAGTTCTTCAAGTTCACTTTCTGCAATTTCATGTAACTCTTTAGCATCTGAAGAATCTAAAATTTCTTGATTCCCTTTAATGTTGGTAAGCATTCTCTCGTATTCATCGCATGCGGCAACTATCTCTATTAATTCGCTTCGTTCGCGGCTCAGACTAATAATCTTTGACTGATCTGATAAAACTGCGGGATCGGATAACTGCTCGGTTATCTTCTCGAATTTATTCTTTAGTCCTCTTAATTTTTCTATAAACTCCATCAATTCCTCTTTTTCAGGTGTCAAAAATAGCCAATTTACATCTGAAAAGCTAAGGCCGTTTTTATGACATCTTTTTACAAACTCTTACTTAGTTATGACAACTTGCCCCAAACCCATTAGTCTAAAGTATTGAAAACAAAAAATATTTGTCAATCATCAGGGGGTTGTAATGAAAAAGTTAGTTATTAGTTTAGCCGCTCTTTTATTGTTAGTCAATTTTACTTATGCAAATGCAGGCATTACGGGAAACATAAAGAAAAACGCAATTGCTTCTTTAGTAACCGGAATACGGTCAGATAATATGGGGTTAAAAAGAAACTGCATATATTTCGCAGGAAAGTACAAGATAGCCGAGACAACTGAAGTCCTTATTGAAGAATTAAGTAATACAGAAAATGCCAAACTAAAAGTGCTTATCTCTCTTTCATTATTTTTGATTGGTGATGAAAAAGGTATGGATGCAGTTTACGAATTAGCTAATAAGGATAATGATAAATATGTTAAGAGAATGGCAAAGGCAATAGTTAATGAATATAATGATAGTAAAGGGAATAATTATTTTTTCACTGTTTCTAAATAATAAAATTACTTTTATGCGATAATTCTTTGAATAAGCTGTTAGAATAATACATGAAGTTGCAAAAATTTACAATTTTTTACATTGTTGTTACTCGTTTGAAAGAAGAAAATAGTTATGTTTTGGTTAATAATTTTTATAGAAAACTGAAATGAAAATTAAAAATAATATTATTTGGATGATTTCGGCTATGTTCATTGGCTTGATGGTTTTTGAGAGCAATATAAATGGACAGAATATAAGCGATATGCGCCGACTAATTATTTTAAAAGGTGAATGGAAATTTTCGATTGGTGATAGCCCCGAATGGACAAAACCGGATTTAAATGATTCTGATTGGGAGAAAATTAAAGTGCCAAGTTCGTGGGAGAATGAAGGATTTTCAGGTTATAATGGATATGCTTGGTATAGAAAAAAAATTGGAATTAACTCCAACAATAAAGGAAAGAGTCTGTATTTATCTCTCGGCAGAATTGATGACGTGGATGAAGTATATTTTAATGGAATGAAAATCGGATTCACGGGAAAATTCCCACCGGATTATCAGACGGCTTATTATGCAACAAGGCTATATAAGATTCCTAATAATCTAATCAAATATAATTCAGAAAATAGTATCGCTGTTAGAGTTTATGATGCCGAGATGGATGGAGGTATGCTCGAAGGTAATATAGCTGTTATGGAAAATACAAATGAGATGAATTTGGATTATGCTCTTCCTAACGTTTGGAAATTCAGTTCGAGTGATAATATAAAATGGAATGAGGTTGCTTACGACGATACTAAGTGGGATGACATTATGGTCCCAATGCATTGGGAAGAGTGTGGTTATAAAGATTATGATGGCTATGGCTGGTATAGAATTAAATTTACTCTACCGGACAAATTAAAAAATAAAAATTTGGTTCTAGTGCTTGGAAAAATAGACGATATAGATGAGACTTATCTCAATGGTAAATTAGTAGGATCTACCGGAGAAAGAAATAATATGCGACAATCATATAGCCAATTTCGAGGGTATTATTT
Organism: Melioribacteraceae bacterium; assembly: GCA_041674625.1. Lineage (GTDB taxonomy): Bacteria > Bacteroidota > Ignavibacteria > Ignavibacteriales > Melioribacteraceae > BRH-c32. Next base: position 15,193 of record JBAYVI010000078.1, read on the forward strand.
ATCCTCTGATGATTTAATGTTCGGTAAGGAAAATGTATTAGCTGTAAGAGTTTATGATGGTATGCAGGGAGGGGGAATTTATGAGGGTCCGCTCGGATTTATCACACAGGATAATTACACAAAATTCTGGCGTGAACAAAAATCTCATTCAAAA
>JBAYVI010000079.1:0-15302 GCA_041674625.1 Melioribacteraceae bacterium
AACAGGAGAAAAAATGCCAAGAGTAGAATTAACTCAACTCATCGAAGCAGGTGCACATTTTGGGCACCTTACACGCCGTTGGAATCCAAAGATGAAACCATATATTTTCATGGAAAAGAATGGGATTCATATAATCGATTTAAAGAAAACACAATCATCAATAGACCTCGCTGCAGAAGCAATGACAAGAATTGCTTCCGAAGGCAAAAGAGTTTTATTCGTTGGTACAAAAAAACAAGCTAAAGGCACAGTAGCTTCCGAAGCAAGAAGATGTAATGCTAACTGGGTAAGTGAAAGATGGTTAGGTGGGATGCTTACAAATTTTTCAACAATTAGAAAAAGCATTAAACGTCTCCAAGACATAGAGAAAAAAGAAACAGATGGTACATTTGAAAAAATTACCAAAAAAGAAAGATTAACTCTTACAAGAGAAAAAGATAAATTAAGAAAAGTTCTTGATGGCGTAGAGACATTATCAAAAATGCCGGGTGCTATTTTTATTGTAGATATTAAGAAAGAGTCTATTGCAATTAGAGAAGCACTTAGATTAAACATTCCGCTTTTTGCAATTGTTGATACAAATTGCGATCCTGATCCTATTGATTATATTATCCCGGGTAATGACGATGCTTCACGTGCAATTGAAATAATTTCCAAGATTTTATCTGATGCCATTATTGAAGGCAACGAAAAATCAAAAGAATTAAGAGCAAACGAAGCTGCAGAGAACGAAAAATTAGGCAAAATGAACGAAGATGATGGTGATGGTGATAGAAGAGACGGAAAGCCAAGAGTAAAAAGAGTGAAAGTTGATGGCAGAGATGATAAGAGAAAATTTGATAGAAGAGGGGGCGGCGATAGAAGACAAGGTTCTAATCAAAATCAGGGTACAAATCAGAATCAGAATCCAAAATCAGCAGCTCCGGCACAGAGTGCAGCACCAGTTTTAGAGGTGCCTGAAACACCGGTAAAAGAATCTGGTTCTACTCCGGCTGCAACAACTGAAAATTAAGTTTATAATTAAAGGTAAAAGGAATAAATAGATGGCTATAACTTCAAGTCAAGTAAAAGAATTAAGAGATAAAACCGGTGCCGGTATGATGGATTGTAAAAAGGCTTTGGAAGAAACTAATGGTGATTTTGATAAAGCAATTGATACGCTTAGAAAAAAAGGTGCTGCCGTAGCTGCTAAAAGAGCAGAAAGATCCGCTAATGAAGGTATTGTCTTAACCAAAGTATATAATGATGGTAAAGAAGCTGTTATGGTTGAAGTAAATTGCGAAACAGATTTTGTTGCTAAAAGTGATGATTTCTTATCATTTGCAAATTTAGCATTAGAATCAGTTATTGCAAATAAACCAAATTCGGTAGAAGAATTAATGGATTCAACTTTTGATGGTAAGAATCTAAATGCTGAATTAACTGCAATAGTTGGTAAGATAGGTGAAAAAATTGAAGTTTCTCGATTTGCTTATGAAAAAACCGATTCCGGTGTAATAGTAGATTATATTCATCACGGATCAAAATTAGGAGTATTAGTAAAATCAGACAATGTCCCTTCAGGAAAAGAAGAAGAATATACAAATGTAACAAAAGATATCGCAATGCAAATAGCTGCAATGAAACCAATGTTTATGTTCAGAGAAGAATTTTCTAAAGAGATATTGGATAAAGAGATTGAGATTGCGAAAGAACTTCTTAGAAAAGAAGGGAAGCCGGAACATATGTTGGATAAGATTTCGGAAGGTAAATTAAATAAATTCTTTGAAGAGAATTGTCTTGTAGATCAAATATTCGTAAAAGATAATTCAAAGAAGATTCGTGATTTGATTGAAGATTTCAATAAGAAAAATTCAGCAGAAGCGAAGCTAATTCTTTTCAAGCGTTTTCATCTTAGCGACGAAAAAAAATAACATTTCTAAAAAGGTCTTATAATTTATAAGACCTTTTTTTTATATATTTAAGGGTATATGGAAAAAAAACTTAAGTACAAACGTGTGCTGCTAAAATTAAGCGGCGAATCTTTGATGGGCGATAACGGATATGGAATTGATCCAAAAAGATTAGATTTCTTTGCTGAAGAATTAAAAGCTACCCATTCGCTCGGAGTTCAAGTGGGTGTAGTAATAGGTGGGGGTAATATATACCGTGGATTAAATGCAAGTGCTCAAGGAATAGATAGAGTAACTGGCGACCAGATGGGAATGTTAGCAACTGTTATTAATTCTTTAGCATTGCAAAATGCGCTTGAGAATAAAGGGGTTTACACTCGTCTTATGACTGCAATAAAGATGGAAGAGATGGCTGAACCATATATTCGAAGAAAAGCCATTAGGCATCTAGAGAAAGATAGAATAGTAATTTTTGGAGCAGGAACAGGACATCCATATTTTAGTACAGATACTGCGGCATCTTTAAGAGCAGTAGAGATTGAGGCAGATGCAATTTTCAAAGGTACACGAGTTGATGGAGTTTATGATTCAGATCCTGAAAAGAATCCGAATGCTAATTTTTTTGAAGAAATTTCGTATTATGATGTACTTCAGAAAAATTTACGAGTAATGGATTTGACAGCTATAAGTTTATGTAAAGAAAATAATCTTCCGATAATTGTATTTAATATGGATAAGCCGGGAAATTTAATGAAAGTAATTAAAGGCGATAATGTTGGAACATCTGTTAGCGATTTAGCAATAAGAAATTAAATTTGTAAATAAAATTGAGGAACTTATGAACGCAATAATTAAAGAAACAAATCATAAGATGGATGTAACCCTTGATACATTTAGGCAGGAAATAACTAAGATACGAACAGGTAAAGCAACTACTGCATTATTAGATGGTATCAAAGTGGATTATTACGGAACTATGTCTCCATTAACGCAAGTAGCAAATGTGTCGGTATTAGATGTTCATACATTAAGTATTATGCCCTGGGATAAAGGTATGGTACAAGCAATTGATAAAGCAATATTGGCGAGCGATCTGGGATTAAACCCATTAAGTGATGGAACAAACATTCGCGTTCCAATACCACCTCTTAATGAAGAAAGAAGGAAGGAATATGTAAAATTAGTAAAGAAATTTGGTGAAGAATCAAAGGTCGCACTACGTAACGTAAGAAGGGATTCTAATGAAAGTTTAAAGAAAATAGAAAAGAATAAAGAGATAAGTGAGGATATGAAAGCTGATTTGGAAAAAGAAATCCAAAAGATAACCGATGCACATATAGCGAAAATTGATGAGATGATAAAACATAAAGAGAAAGAGATAATGGAAGTTTAGAAATCTGATTTTAGAAAACAAAGCCGCTTAATAAGCGGCTTTGTTGTTTTATAAATAATTATTATTTTGTTCAGGATAAATATATCCTAATAACTAATTAATTCATTGAAGAAAGGCAAATTAAATGAGCGTTACAAAGGAAGAAGCATTAAAATATCATAGTGAAGGAAGGAAAGGTAAAATTGAGGTAGTGGCAACAAAGCCTTGTTTTACAGCACGCGAGCTTTCATTAGCTTACACTCCCGGAGTAGCAGAACCATGCAGAGAAATAGAAAAAAATGATGATGATGTATACAAATATACTGCGAAAGGAAACTTAGTAGCAGTAGTGTCGAATGGTACGGCTGTTCTTGGACTTGGCGATATTGGTCCGCATGGCGGAAAACCTGTTATGGAAGGAAAGGGAGTACTATTTAAAAGATTTGCTGATATAGATGTTTTTGATATTGAATTGAAATCGAAGGATGCTAAAGAAATAATAAGAACAGTCCAGATATTAGAACCAACTTTCGGAGGAATAAACTTAGAAGATATAAAAGCTCCGGAATGTTTTGAGATTGAAGAAGAATTAATTAAGACGATGAATATTCCGGTATTCCATGATGATCAACATGGAACAGCAATAATTTCTTGTGCGGCATTAATAAATGCTGCCGAGATAACAAATAAAAAGATGGAAGAAATTCGTTTAGTAGTAGTAGGAGCAGGAGCAGCGGGAATTGCATGTTGTAATATGTATATGGCAGCAGGAGTAAAGCAAAAAAATATTGCAATGTTTGATACAAAAGGATTAATTCACAAAGATAGAAAAGACCTCAATAAATATAAAGAAGCATTCGCAATAGAAAATAAATATGCTACACTCGAAGAAGCACTTACGGGAGCGGATGTATTTGTAGGTCTATCAAAAGCTAATCTATTAAGCAAAGAAATGGTTAGAAGTATGGGAGATAATCCAATTGTATTTGCTATGGCGAATCCAGATCCCGAAATTACCTACGAAGATGCAATTGATGCAAGAAAGGATATAATAATGGCAACCGGAAGGAGCGATTATCCAAATCAAGTAAATAACGTTCTTGGATTTCCATTTATATTCAGGGGAGCTTTAGATGTAAGGGCAAAAGCCATTAACCAAGAGATGAAGATGGCGGCTGTTTTAGCACTTGCAGGACTTGCAAAAGAGAAACTCTCAGATGCGGTTTTAAGTGCTTATGGTGGAAAGGAATTTTCTTTTGGGCCGGAATATATAATTCCAAAACCATTTGATCCAAGAGTATTGTGGACAGTAGCTCCTGCTGTGGCAAAAGCTGCAATAGAAACAGGTGTAGCAAGAGTAAATATTGAAGATTGGAATGCTTACAAAGAAAGCCTTCAAGAACGTATGGGATACTCAAATGAAATAGTAAGAGTTATGCTTCATAAAGCTCAGAAGAATCCCAAAAAAATCGTTTATACTGAAGGTGAGGAAGAAAAAATTATTAGAGCTGCAAACTCAATAGTAGAAGAAGGTATTGGTAATCCGATTTTATTAGGGAATGTTGAATTAATCCAAAATAAAATTGAAGAATTGGGATATGATAAAAAACATTTTGAGATTTTAGATCCGGAATTTTCTGCAAAGGTTGCAGATTATGCAAATGAATTTTTCAAAAATCGTCAGAGAAAAGGTGTTACGCTAAGAGATGCAAAGATATTGATGAAGCAACCCAATTATTATGGTAGTATGATGGTCCGCAATGGAGATGCAGATACTTTAGTCGGAGGATTAACTTATCATTATCCACAAGTAATTAAACCAGCATTGCAATGTGTCGGAATCAAGGAAGGGCATAATATAGTCTCAGGGCTTTATATAGTAGTGATAAAACGAAAAACATATTTCTTTGCCGATACAAGTGTGAATGTAGATCCGACTGCAGAACAGTTAGCAGAGATAGCAATTATGTCCCATGATACAGTAAAAGAATTTGATATTAAGCCTCGCTTGGCAATGTTATCATTTAGTAATTTTGGAAGTGCTGTTTATCCACAATCAAAAAAAGTTCAGAGAGCAGCAGAATTAGTAAAACAGCTTCGCCCGGATATTATGGTTGATGGAGAGATGCAGGCTGATACGGCAGTGGTACCAGAAAGATTAGAAAAAGAATTTCCATTTAGTAATCTCAAAGGGGGAGCTAATGTATTAATATTCCCCGATCTAAATTCTGGGAATATAGCGTATAAATTATTTGAACGATTGACCGATGCAACTCTTATTGGACCATTATTAATGGGAGTTAAGAAACCTATTCACATTTTACAAAGAGGTGCGACTGTTAATGAAATAATAAATATGTCGGCAATTGCGGTTGTGGAAGCCGAAAATTTAAAGTAAATTCCTTTCAAATAAAAAAAGCACCTTTCAAGGTGCTTTTCTATATTTAGATATCTTTTTATTTCCTATTTGGTAAAGTGCTAAAAAATGTATTATACATAATAGCAAGCATTATTCTATTTTTTTCCGGACTAATAGTTTATGGTATTTTTTTAAGTACCAGAGAGGCACCACTATCTGAATTAATGATAAGTAAAAACATAAAAGAAATTAAAGACCCAAAGATAGTAGTTGATAGAAGAGCTTATAAATTAGATATTTATTCAGAAGGAGTTTTGGTTAAAAGATACAGAGCAGTATTTGGAAAAAATAATAACGGGCTAAAAACAAGAGGAGATGATTATATTACTCCTGTAGGAGATTACAAAGTCTGCGAAATAAAAGATGATCAAGAATACTATAAATTAATTTTAATCAATTACCCAAATGATAAGGACGCGGGAGAGGCTCTGAAAAGAGGATTAATTGATGAGAATACATTCAAAAAGATTTATAATGCAAACGAAAAGGGATTATGTCCTGAATTTGATCCGGTATTAGGAGGAAATATCAGTATTCACGGATTAGGTGAATATGATTTTATATTTAGAAATCTACCATTTAGTTTCAATTGGACAGATGGGTCAATTGCATTAAACAACTCGGATATAAAAGAACTTATAGAAATTTTAAAAGTTGGAACACCAATAAAAATAAAGTATTAGAATATTGAAAACAAAAATTCTCATAATAATATTAATTTTAAATATTCCATTAATTGCTCAGCAATTAACGGATGATATAAAATATGAATTGGAGGGTGTATTAATACATGGGAATAGTTCGGTACCAACCGGAGAACTTTCTCAAGTATTACTTTTAAAGGAATCCCCAAATTGGATATCGAAATTTGTAAATTCTTTCAGTAGTTTTGGGGCTTCCGCAGTAATTTTTGATTCTCTATTAATTCCAACCGATGTGATGATAATAAAAGATTATTATAAATCGAAAGGATTTTTTAAGACTCGAGTATTTCCAGAATATCAATTAGATAAAGAAGATAAGAGTGCTATACTAATTTATCATATAGAAGAATATCCCAGAGCAAAGTTTAGAAAATTTTCATTCGAGGGGATAGACTCAATACCAAATGAAATTAGAACCGTTATTCGTGATTATATAAAAACAGATACATCACAATATTTCTCAAATACTTATGTAGAAGATCGAAAGAACTTTACATTAAATTATCTGAGAGATAATGGATATATGCTTGCTTCAGTTGCGGTTCCAGTGGTCTATGTTGATACTCTATATAATAAAGTCGATTTAGAGTTAAACTACATTACCGGGAAAAGGTATAAAATTAGTGAAATAAACACTATAAGGTCCGGAGCAGGTAGGGATTTGGTCGAAGACAAGTTATTAAAAGATATTGTAAATATAGAAGATGGTGAGTATTACAATAATTACGAAATACAAAAAGGGCAAATTAGGCTATATCGTACAAATCTTTTTTCATCTGTATTAGTAAATTCGGTAATTTCTGATACAGTAAATGATCAAGTACCAATCTTGATAAGTGCTGATGTGGGATTACTTCATGAACTTTCGCCAGAAATAATAATGAATAATGAGGACGATAAATTTAATCTTGGTTTAAGTGCCAATTTTATTAGGAAAAATTTTCTTGGTGATGCTCGGAAATTTACCGTGGGAGCGTCGGTAGCGGCACAGAACTTTACAGAATTTATAAAACATCCATCTTTCGCGGATTCAACAATATATGGATATACAGATGCACGAATAGGGATAGAACAGCCATTTATATTTGGCAAACCAATTAATACCAGGGTAGAAACATATATCACATTTCAAAAAAGAAAAGCAGAATACAATTCATTTTTATATGGTGGAAAACTTAGTTTTGATTTTGAATTACCGCAATATGCTTACCTGACAGGATTAAATACATATTTAAATATAGAACGGTCTGAATATGATTATCGATTGGCTTATATGAAATCGAGTTTTCAAACATATTTGTCAAATTTTTTCCCAGAAGATGATATAGATGCGATAGTTGATGAGATTTTTTTAGGGGCAACAGAATCGGAATTTCAATCAAGATCAACAAATACATTAATTGGAATTAATTTGATTACTAATAAATCAAACGATCTTTTTTTTCCTACAGATGGTTTTGTAAGTTTGATAAATATAGAGGATGGGAACTCAATTCCTTATTTATTTACAAAGATAGTGGGGACGAAATTCAAAGTACCGAGCTATATAAAATTTCAGGCGACAACATCAATATATTTCCCATTTTATACCAACAAACAAAATGCTTTTGCAATCAAGTTCAGGATCGGACAGATTTTCACCTATTCCGGAGATAAATCGGAAATCCCGCTGAATCAAAGATTTTATGCGGGAGGTAGTAATTCTATAAGAGGATGGGGTTCAAGGGAATTAGTACCATTATCACCCATATTCAATTTGACTTCAACAAATTTAGATCAATTAGAGAGCTTCTTAATTACAAGAACGATTCCGGGTGGGTTCTTTATTTTCGAAGGTTCAGTGGAAACAAGAAACAGATTAATTGGAAGAATCGGGTCTGCTCTTTTTATCGATTATGGCAATACATGGAATGATTATTCAGAATTTAGGTATGATCAGATAGCAATTGCCTTTGGGATTGGATTTAGATACTATTCAGATTTTGCACCGATTAGAATAGATTTTGGTTTTAAAGCGTATGATCCAAGTGATTCGAGAGCATTTTATAAGAAGAATTTTTTGGGAGAATTACTTCAATTTCATATAGGAATTGGAGAGGCGTTCTAATAATTTAAATTGATAGATTTCTCTTTTCCCAAATAAAATAGTAAATTTAAAATCACTCTTTTTTTGAGGTTTTATGATATCAAGTATGACCGGTTATGGTAAATCGGTGATTCAGGAAAATGGCACGTTAATAGAGACAGAAATAAAAAGTCTTAATAATAGATTTTTGGATTTATCGATTAAGCTTCCGAAAAACTTATACAATAAAGAATTAGAGATAAGAGAAAAAGTAAAGAGCAGAATTTCGCGCGGGAAAATCTATCTAACAATTACAGTTACTAAAGAAGGAATTGAGCAGAAATTTGCTCCATATAATTCCGAAGGTGTGAAATACGCATTAGATGTACTAAAAGAAGTAAAAAAAACAGCTGAATTAAAAGATGAAATTACATTAGCAGACTTGCTTAATTTTCAGACTCTCTTTTTTGATGATAATGGTACTCATGAAAATGACGATATAGAATTAGTTTTACAATCGATAAATGATGCTATAAATGACCTTGAAAAGATGAGAAAAGATGAAGGGGCTGAACTTCAAAAAGATTTAACCAATAGAATAAATCTCATTGGAGAGTATCTATTGAAAATTGAAGGTCAAGTAAAGAATAACACTACCGAATACTTTAATAGGATAAAAGAGAGAGCAAAAGTATTATTTGCGGAGTTGGCTGAATATCCCGATCGATTGAGCGCGGAATTGGCTTTAATAACAGAGCGATATGATGTAACAGAAGAATGTGTTAGACTTAGAAGTCATTTAAAGATGTTCGGAGAAACGATAAAAAAATCTGATGATGCAGGAAGAAGACTGAACTTTATAGTTCAAGAAATGAATCGTGAAGCAAATACGATTAATAGCAAATCAATTTCTTCAGAAGTATCGCATTTGGGGATAATGATAAAAGAAGAATTAGAAAAAATAAGAGAACAAATACAAAATATTGAGTGAGACTTGAAAAAAGGCAGACTTTTTGTTTTTTCTGCGCCAAGCGGTTCAGGTAAAACTACAATTGTAAAAGCAGTAATGGCAGAATATAAGGAATTAGTATTTTCAATATCAGCCACAACCCGTGCAAGTAGGGCAAATGAAAAAGAGGGAATCGATTATTTCTTTCTTGACGAAGATAGATTCAAAGAACTAATCAATAAAAACGAATTTATCGAATGGGAACGATTCTACGACTATTATTATGGAACTTTAAGGAGTTTTGTAGAATCAAATATTAATAATGGTAGATCTTTAGTTTTAGAAGTGGACGTAAAAGGTGCGTTGAAAATAAAAAATGAATATTCCAATTCTGTATTAATATTTATTGCACCACCGGGAATAGAAGAATTGAAAAAGAGACTCTCATTAAGGAATACTGAATCGGAAGAAGATTTTCATAAACGAATAGAAAGAGCAGAACTTGAGTTATCATTTAAAGACAAATTTGATTATGTTATTTTGAATAATGATTTAGATTCAGCAAAACAAAATGTTTTAGAAATAATAGAAAAAGAAATAAATAAGGAGTAATAAAATGGCTATAACACCTCAAGATCTATCGGTAATAAAAAGCAGAGTGTCGAATTTATATGAAGCAATAATAGTATCTGCAAGAAAAGCAAGAAAAACAAATGATGATTCGCGTACAGAGTTTAACGCTGCTATTGGCGGGATGACAACCGGACACGAAGATGATTTCGAAGAAAGAGAGAACCCTGAGCAATTGAAATTATCACTTGAGTATGAGAAAAAAGAAAAACCACATATTCAAGCAATTCACGAATTAGTAAAAGATGGAATAGAATTTCGTTATAAAGGCGAAAAATAATATTTAATAAAAATGTCCGAATCTCTACAAAAGCTTATAATCGAAGCAATAAAAGATCAAAGAGAAATATTCGGAGACCTTTTATTCGATAGAACTGATTTAAGAATTGAACCGAAGAAAATAAATACCGGTGAAGGAATAAATATGAAAAGTTCTAACCCGCCAAATACAAAAGAAGAATCGTTTAAGGATGCCGGTTCAATAGAAGAATTATATAATCAAATTCATAATTGTAAAGAATGCTCTTTAGGTGAAACGCGAAATAAGTTTGTATTCGGAATAGGTAATCCAAATTCAGAGGCAATGCTGATAGGAGAAGCACCGGGAGCAGATGAGGATAAGCAAGGCGAGCCATTCGTAGGGCGCGCGGGAAAATTACTTACCGATATACTTGCGGCAATTAATTTCAAAAGGGAAGATGTATTTATAGCGAATATTCTAAAATGCCGTCCTCCTAATAATCGGGATCCAAAACCTGAAGAAACAGAAACATGTTTTCCATATTTAGAAAAACAGATAGAGCTTATAAATCCTAAAATAATTTTATGTTTAGGTAGAGTTGCTGCAAATGGGTTGTTGAATAAAAAGATGACATTAGGTGAATGGCGAAAAGAGGAGCATGAGTATAAAGGTATAAAAGTAATAGTAACTTATCACCCTGCCGCATTATTAAGGAATCCAGATTGGAAAAGAGGATGTTGGGAAGATGTGAAGAAATTCAGAAAATATTATGATGAATTAACGAAATAAAAATATGGCAAAGCGAAAACAATCCGAAATAGATAATCCTAATGCACTTTTAAGCTCCGCTAAAACGAGTCCTAATGCCGTGGAAGTAGAACGTGCTGTATTAGGAGCTATGCTAATTGATAATGAAGCAGTATCAAAAGTAATAGAAGTACTCCGGGATGAAGCGTTTTATGATCCGAAAAACCGCACAATTTTCAAAACAATGTTATCACTTTATGAATCAAGTGAGCCGATTGAAACTCTTACAGTATTTGAAGAATTAAAAAAGAGGGGCGAAGATCAAACCGCAGGCGGTGCAAGTTATGTTACAAGACTTTCCAATGATGTTTCCTCAGCTGCAAATGTGGAATATCATGCCCGTGTAGTTTTAGAAAAGTGGATATTAAGAAAATTAATTTCAGCATCAAATAGTATTGCTGAAAGTGCCTACAATGGAAGTGAAGATGTCTTTGATTTATTAGATGCAGCAGAATCGAAAATTTTTGAGATTTCGGAACAAGGTGTAAAGGAATCTTTTAAGTCGATGGAAAGGGCAGTAAAAGAAGCATTAGAGCTAATAGAAGCAATTCATTCCAAAAAGCATTCAGCGGTTGCGGTTTCGTCAGGATTTTTGGAACTTGATAATATGCTTGGAGGATTACAAAAATCTGACCTTATTATTATTGCAGCAAGACCATCAATGGGAAAGACTGCATTCGCAATGTCATTAGCGCGAAATGCTGCAATTGATCATAATACACCGGTTGGAGTTTTTAGTCTTGAAATGACTACCATACAATTGGCTACACGTTTAATTTCATCAGAAGCACGTATTAATGCACATTCAATTCGTACCGGAAAATTCAAAGCTGAAGAGGGTGCAAAGATAAGCAGAACAGTACATAAGCTCACAAAAGCACCAATTTATATTGATGATACCGCCGGTATATCGATACTTGAATTGAGAGCAAAAGCAAGAAGATTAAAAAACGAACACAAAATAGAATTATTGATAATCGATTATTTGCAATTAATTTCTCCATCTGCATTTATGGATAGCCGCGAAAGAGAAATAGCAATGATATCAAGATCATTAAAAGCATTAGCAAAGGAATTAAAGATTCCGGTTATAGCTCTTTCGCAGTTGAATAGAGGAGTGGAAGGCAGAGGAGATAAAAAACCGATGCTTCAAGATTTACGTGAATCGGGGGCGATTGAACAGGATGCAGACGTAGTAATGTTTTTATATCGACCTGAATATTATCAGATAACACAATTCCCTGATGGAGCACCAACAGAAGGAATGGCAGAAGTAATTGTTGGTAAACAAAGAAATGGTCCTACCGGTGATGTAAGATTAAAGTTCATGAAAGAGTACACGCGATTCGAAAATCTTGAAATGATTTATGGACAGATTCCAGAAAATGCAATGAATCATGATGAGGAAGAGAGACCATTTTGAAATATTTTATTTTTATATTTATTTTATTCTCGGTTGTTCTACAAGCGCAAGAAATCTATTCGGAAAAAGATATTGAAGTATGCACTTCAAAATACACACTTGCTATCGATAAAGAGATTGCACAAAAACCGGTTGGTGAAGTAATAGCTGAAATAGGCAGATCATTTATTGGAACGGACTATGCCGCTTCAACTTTAGATAAACCGGCAACAGAGGCTGAACCTTTAATTATTAGTCTTACAGGATTAGATTGCTATACTTTTTTAGAAAGTGCATTGGTTTTCGGAAGGACAATAAAATCAAATAATCTTGGTTTTGATGCCTATAAAAAAGAATTAACTAATATCAGATATAGGGATGGGATAAGGACTGATTATATTTCACGTCTCCATTATTTTACTGATTGGATTTATGATTTGGAGAAAAGGGGAATTGTAAAGGATATTACAAAAGAGATTGGCGGAATACGATATAAGAAGGAAGTTGATTTTATGTCATCCAATCCAAAATCATACAAACAATTGAGAGAAACCCCTTCATTAGTGAAAAGAATAAAAAAGATTGAACAAGAAATAAATAAAAGAGAATATTATTATATCCCGGAACGTAATTTAGAAGAGTTGGAAAGTAATATAAACGAAGGGGATTTAATTTCTATTACAACCAATATACAGGGTTTAGATGTTTCTCATGTTGGGATAGCTGTTCGGAATGATGACGGAAGAATCCATCTATTACACTCCCCAAATGTCGGATATAAAATCCAAATCACAGAAAAACCACTTGCAGATTATTTAGAAAGTAATAAAAAACAGACCGGAATAATTGTAGTCCGTCCTTTATAAATTATTTTGCATACTTATTTAATCAGCGAAAGCAAAACTTCGACATTCATTACATCTTCTTTTTGATCAGCTTCTTTAGGAGTTTCGAGAATTTTAGGAATAGTTTCCAATCTTTTATCATTCATAATATTAGAAAAACCTTCGAGACCGATAAATCCTTTTCCGATGTGTTCATGGCGATCTACATGAGTTCCTAAATCTTTTTTACTATCATTCATGTGAAAACATTTTAGCAATTCTAATCCAATAATTGAATCGAAATCAGAAATCACTTTTTCGTAAGTAATAGGGTCTTTTATATTATATCCGGCGGCGAAGGCGTGAGCAGTATCAATACACACACTCATTCGCGATTTATCCTCAACTCCATCGATAATTTTTTTTAGATGTTCAAAAGAATAACCTATTGCAGTTCCTTGTCCGGCAGTAAGTTCGAGCATACTGCTTGTTTTATAATCTTTAGTAGCTTCGTGAGCAACGTTTAGAGATTCGATAATGAGGCGGATACCTTCATCTTCTCCCTGTCCTCCGTGTGAACCGGGATGGAAATTGAGATAAGGGATTCCAAGAAGTTCGCATCTCCCTAATTCATCAATAAAACCTAAACGGGATTTCTCAAGTATTTCAGGGTTAACCGCACATAAATTTATTAAATAAGAATCATGTGAAACGACAAATTTAATATTGGATTTAGTGAGTGCATTCTTAAATTCTTCAATTTCAGAATCCTTTAGCGAGGGAGCAGCCCAACGATTATTATTTTTTGTGAATAACTGAATTGCTGTAAAGCCAAGTTTATCTGAAGAATAAATTGCAGAAGCACATCCACCTCTTACAAAGGCATGCGCACCGATTAATAGTTTTTCTTTATTCATATAATTTTTCTTGCAGATAAGGATTCTTTCAAAATTTTATTTACAATTTGGGGATTCGCTTTCCCATTAGAAAGCTGCATTATCTTGCCTACAAAAAATCCGATTAATTTTTCTTTTCCATTATTAAATTCTTCCACTTCGGTAGGATTCTCAGCAATAACTCTATTAACTATTTCAATAATAAATGAATCATCGCTTATTTGAATCAAATTTTTCTCTTTAATGATTTCATCCGGAGATTTATCTGAATTAATTAAATCGGGGACGATATCATGTGCTGTTTTATTACTTATATTATTTTTATTAACTAACTCAATAAGTTTTGCTGTTTTCTGGGGAGTAAGTTTTAATTCTAAGGGAGAGAGATTTAATTCATTAGAAAGTTTTAATACTTCTCCCATTGTCCAGTTGCTTGCTGATTTGAAGTCTTTTGTATATTTGGTAACCTCTTCAAAATATAGAGCAAGTTCTCTCGAAGAAGTAAGAACTTCTGCATCATATTGAGGAAGACCGAAATCCTTTAAGAATCGATTAAATTTTGCTTCTGGAAGTTCAGGTAGAGATTGGTGAACTTCATTATTCCATATTTTATTGACATGTAGTTTTACCAAGTCAGGGTCTGGGAAATAACGATAGTCGTGAGCTTCTTCTTTACTACGCATAGGATATGCTTCGTTTTTATCTGCATTCCATAATAAAGTTTGTTGAATAACCTTTCCACCATTTTCAACTAAATCTATTTGTCGTTCAATTTCGAAAGCTAAAGCACGTTCAACATTACGGAAAGAGTTCATGTTTTTAATCTCAGTTTTTGTACCAAGATAAGTCTCGCCTTTCGGTCTAATCGAAATATTGGCATCGCACCTTAAAGAGCCTTCTTCCATATTCCCATCACAAATGCCGAGATAAGTGAGTATTTGTTTTATTTTAGTTAAATATTGAAACGCCTCATTTGGAGAATTTAAGTCCGGTTCGGTAACAATTTCAATTAATGGAACGCCACAGCGATTAACGTCAACCAAAGTGCCGTACCCTTGATCGTGAATAGATTTGCCTGCATCTTCTTCAATGTGAATTCTT
>JBAYVI010000080.1:0-15280 GCA_041674625.1 Melioribacteraceae bacterium
ATCGAGAGACTATTTTCGTTAGCGGATTCATTAGGTATTTATATAATGTTAGCTATGGATGCTCATGGAGCATTATTAGGTTCGCAGTGGGAATCAAGCAATTATAATATTAAGAATGGAGGATATGCATCAACTCCCTCGGAGTTTTTCTCAAATCCTAACGCAAGAATACAATACAAAAGCAGACTTCGTTATTTAGTTGCGAGGTGGGGGCATTATGCAAGTATCGGGGCATGGGAATTTTGGAATGAGGTTGATAATGCAATGTATGCAGGAAAGGATGATCCACAAATTGATCCGAAATTAGTCGTTGAGTGGCATAAAGAAATGAGCGAATATCTTTCATCAATTGATCCATATAATCACCTAATAACTACATCTATTTCTCATCGTGAGATCGAAGGTCTAAATTCGATTAAGGAAATAGATGTCAACCAAAAACATATTTATATAGCAACTGATGCCATACCATCAACTCTTGTAGATTATTCTAATAGATATTCGAAACCGTATGTTATTGGAGAATATGGTAATCAATGGGATTGGAGTTTGAATTTTAATGACTATGCAGAGGATTTCGATTTCGACTTTAAAAAGGGTTTATGGTACGGTTTATTTAATCCGACACCAATACTACCAATGACTTGGTGGTGGGAATTTTTTGACGAAAGAAATACCAAGAAATACTATTCTAACGTGAAAGAGATATATGATAACATGATAGAAGCAGGCAAAGGGGAATTTAAGCCAATAAAAACAAGCGTGGATTTTGAATCAGGTATAAATTACGGAGTACAATGTGGTTCTAAAAAATTTGTTTATATACTAAATAATGGAAATGCAGGTTTAATATCTAAATTGATAGTCGAAAATAATGGCGATAATGCTAAAACAGTTCAAGTTTATATCCCGGAGACAAAAACTTATTACGATATTAAATCGTATGAAACACAAAATGGAAATACTATTATAAATAATATTGTATTGAAAAGCAGAGAGAACAAAATATATATATTGACAAATTAATTAAGCAAGGTGTTAGATAATATATCAAATAATTATATTAATTTTGATTTAATAAAATCAAGGTAGATTGATGATTGAAAGAATAAAAATGTATGGACAATTTTTAAGAGTAAAACAATACATAAAAAATCTTTTGATATTTGCTCCAATATTTTTTTCATTTTCATTTTTTGAATATGATAAGGTGCTAAATAGTTTTATCGCATTCCTTTTGTTTTCAGTCGCCTCAAGCAGTATATACATATTAAACGATATATATGACGTATCTGAAGATCAACAACACCCGGAGAAAAAAAACCGACCGATAGCAAGTGAGCAGATTACTAAAACAGCTGCTTTTATTATCTCAATTCTTTTAATGCTAATAGCGGTCTTATTTTCATTCCTTTTTAACCTAAAAGTTTTTTATGTACTGACTGTATATATAATGATAAATATTCTTTATTCGATACGACTAAAGCATATTCCAATTCTTGACATTTTTGTTATTGCATTAGGATTCGTATTACGAGTATTGGTAGGAGGATATGCAACCAATATAAAAACTTCGATGTGGCTCATTGTAATGTCATTTCTTGTAGCTCTATTTTTTGCAATAGCAAAAAGAAGAGACGATATAGTACTCGGAGAATCAGGTCTTCAAACGAGGAAAAACATCTCAGGGTATAATTTAGAATTTATTAATGCCGGCTTGGTGATGATGGGGGGAGTGATTGTAGTATCTTATATACTTTATACTATCTCTGATAATATAGTAGCTCGTTTCGGTACGGAAAATATTTATATAACATCCTTTTTTGTAATTGCGGGAATTTTGCGATATATGCAGATAACTTTTGTAGATGGAAAAAGCGGCAACCCGACTAACATATTTTTTCATGATCGCTTTTTACAATCAATGATTATTCTCTGGCTATTATCTTTTATCATCATTGTTAAACTAGTATAATAGGAAGAAATGGAATTAAGGAAAAAAATTAGTGAAAAATTTAAAACACTGCATCAAATAGAGCCATTAGTATTTCGTTCACCGGGAAGAGTAAATCTTATAGGAGAGCATACTGATTACAATAATGGATTTGTGCTTCCGGCAGCAATCGAAAAGGCAATCTATTTTGCTATATCCAAAAGAGATGATTCGGAGGTTAAATTATTCGCATACGATTTGAATGAATACGATCAATTTGATGTTAGAAATCCAAATTTTGTAAAAAGCAAGTGGTCTAATTATCTAAAAGGCGTTGTAGATCAATTAAACAAAATGGGATGTAGGTTTAATGGTTTTAATTGTGTCTTCGGTGGAGATATACCAATTGGTGCGGGGCTTTCCTCTTCAGCGGCATTGGAGGCAGGGTTGGCTTTCGCAATTAATCATATTTACAATCTCGGACTTGATAAATTGACAATCGTAAAACTTGCACAGAAAGCAGAGAATGAGTTTGTAGGTATGAATTGCGGCATAATGGATCAGTATATAAGTGTTTTTGGAAAATCGAGAAATGTCGTTCGGATTGATTGTCGATCTTTAGATCATGAGTATTTCCCATTTGATTTTAGTGATATATCAATTGTTCTCTTTAATTCATTAGTTTCTCATTCTCTTGCATCCTCCGAATATAATAAGAGAAGAGAAGAATGTGAAGAGGGCTTAACTATAATTCAGAATAAATATCAGGATGTTAATAGTCTTCGAGATGTCAATGAAGAGATGCTCTGCGAAGTAAAAAATGAAATGACTAATGTTGTTTATAGAAGATGTAAATATGCGGTTGAAGAAAATATTAGAGTTATAAAAGCATGTAATTGCTTAATTGAAAAAGATTTGGGGAAATTTGGCGAATATATGTACCAAACGCATGAAGGATTAAGTAAGGACTATGAAGTTAGTTGCAAAGAGATGGATTACTTGGTGGAATTAACTGAGGGAAATGAAGATATACTTGGTGCTCGTATGATGGGAGGTGGTTTTGGTGGCTGCACAATTAATTTAATAAAGAATAATGGTATTGAAAAATCAGTTGAATATATTTCTCAAAAGTTTAAAGGCAAATATGGTAAAGATCCTGAAGTATATATCACAACAATAAGTAACGGTACAGAATTGTTGAGTGAGAATTAAATGGAAATAAACAAATATTCACATCGAAGGAAAAATATTTTAACAGGGGAATGGATTTTAATTTCCCCTCACCGCACAAAGCGACCATGGCAGGGAGAGACAATAGAAACAAGCGAAAATCAAAGACTGCAATACGATCCTGAATGTTATTTGTGCCCCGGTAATAAAAGAGCAAACGGAGAAATAAACCCAGATTATAAAGATACTTTCGTATTTACTAATGATTTTTCAGCAATTGAGTCTGATATCCCAAAAACCGAAATAAATCAAAAATATTTACTTGTGGCTAAATCAGAAACGGGTCTTTGTCGTGTTGTAAATTTTTCTCCCCGTCATGATTTAACTTTAGCTGAGATGGATATTCCCTCTATTATAAAAGTCATATCAAGTTGGCAGGAAGAGTGTCGAGAACTTGGAAAAAATAAAAACATAAATCATATTCAAATATTTGAAAATAAGGGTGCTGCAATGGGAAATAGTAACCCACATCCACATTGTCAAATATGGGCGCAAGAGAGCATACCAACTGAAACCGCTAAGGAGCTTGTTAATTTTAAAGGATATTTTAAAAGAAATGGAAAAACAATATTAGAAGATTATTTAGATTTAGAATTGAAATTAAAAGAAAGAATCGTTTATAAGAATAAAAGTTTCACTGTGTTGGTTCCATTCTGGGCTTTCTGGCCCTTTGAAACGGTTGTTATCAGTAATCGCAAAATTACCCAGATAACAGAGCTATTAGAAAAAGAGAAAAAAGATTTTGCTGCAGCTATTCAATCAATTACATCAAAATATGATAATCTCTTTAATATTTCATTTCCTTATTCATCAGGAATTCATCAAGCACCTTTTGATGGAAAAGAACATCCTGAATTTCATTTACATATGCATTTTTATCCGCCGCTTCTTCGCTCGGCATCAATTAAAAAATTTCGTGTCGGTTATGAAATGATGGCAGAGCCACAGAGAGATATAACACCGGAAGACAGTGCAAAGGTTTTAAGAAAACTATCAAAGATGCATTATAAATTAGGGAACAATTAATTCCATTTTTTGTAATATAATTATTATAATTTTGTAATAAGGAACTGAGGTTTACAATCGGATATACAATTTATTATATCTCATTAGCTTTTGCCTCTTTAATCTCGATAGTTACTGCATTCATATTGTGGCAAAAGAGGACAAGCATTGCAATTAATTATTTCGCTGTTTTATTAATAATTATTGCAAATTGGGCTTTGTTTGCCTTTTTGGAATTTGGCTCTCAGGTAATCTTACATAAAGTTTTTTTTTCAAAACTAATTTTTATTAGCCGCGTTTCAATCGCTCCCGTATTTCTATTTTTCTCTATTTATTATTCTAACTATTTTATAAAAAATCTAAAATACATCAAGTTTGCAACATTGATAATTCCTGTAATTGTATTAATAGCAGTTTTTACAAACGAGTATCATCATTTGATTTGGGAAAAAATATCTTACAGGCATGAAGGCAGATTTTTAGTCCTAGACTATGATCTTGGCCCACTTGTATATTTCCATTCGATATATGCTTACTTATTGATCTATCTTGGAATGTATATATTAGTGAGAGCATCTTTAAGAACCAATTACTTGATCAAAAAGAAGTTTTTAATTTTAGTCGCAGCAGTTTGTATACCTCTATTAGCAAATATACTTTATATACTCAATATAATGGATTCAAAATTAGACCTTACACCAGTTGCATTTTCTACAACCGGATTTGTATTATCATACATGCTATTTGATAAAATCCCATTCGATCTTATTCCAATAGCTAGGGACTTATTGATAGATAGAATGATATTAGGTGTTTTAGTTATAGATAATTCCGGAAGAATTGTTGATATAAATAAATCATTAAAAACATTACTTGGCGGTTCTTTTGAAGATTATATTGGGGAAATGTACAATGAAATTATTCAATTGGAAATAGTTCAGGGCAAGAATATCTATGAAATTAATCAAAATGAAAAATATTTTGATATTAATATTGACCCAATACAAATACAAAAAACTACTATTGGTTCCATTTTATTCATAAGAGATGTTACAGAAAAAAAAGTTGCTGAAGAAGAAAAGAAAAAGCTAATGGATGAATTAATAGTACAAGTAGAAACAAAAAATAGATTTATTTCGATCATATCGCATGATTTAAGAAGTCCCATGCAGGGATTTCTTGGAATGACAGATTTATTGCAAAATAATTTAAGCGAAATGAGCAATATAGAAATTAAAGAGATAATAGAATCCCTTAACAATTCTGCCAAAAGGCAGTCAGAATTAATTGACGATATACTAACTTGGTCTCACTTAACTAATCATAATCTCAAGATTGTAAATGAAAAACTTAATATAAGAGAAGAAGTTCAAAATGTTATAATGTTATTGCAGCTTAGTGCTGAGAGAAAAAATATAACATTAAATAATTATGTTGGTCTGGATGAAGAAGTTTATTGCGATAGAAATATGCTGCGATTAGTAGTTCGTAATTTGATTAACAATGCAATTAAATTTTCTTATCGAGGGAGTGAAATTATTGTATTAAACCGCATCAGAGGTAACCTATTAGAAATAATTATTGAAGATTTTGGAGTTGGTATAAGTCCTACAAATTTACAGAAATTATTTCTTCTAGGAGAAAATTATTCCATCCCGGGTACAAATAATGAAAAGGGTACTGGCTTTGGTCTAATTATTTGCAAGGAGATAATTAATAATCTTGGTGGAGAAATTGTAGTTGAAAGTATTCTCGGCAAAGGGAGTAAATTTATTATTCAATTACCTAATTTGCAAAACATTAATCCAATCAATTAACATTAAAAAAGCTTATCTTAGCAAACAAAAATTAGAGATATAGTGAATTTTGAATATTTAGAAAATAATAAGTTTTTTGCGCAGGCACCCGGATTAATGGAGTCCCTTTGTGAAGAAGAATTAATTGAACTTGGCGCAAAGAATACAGAAAAAGTATATCGTGGTATTTATTTCGAGGCGGATAAAGAAACAATATATCGCATAAATTATTGTTCTCGAATGATATCAAGAGTTTTAGCGCCATTATTTTCAATGCATGTAATGGATGCAAAAGAATTGACTCGTGCGGCTGCAAAAATACCATGGGAAAAATTATTTTCTGTAAGTGAAACATTTTCGATAACTGCTTCAGTTGCAAAAAGCAGAGTTACAAATTCGCTTTATGCTGCTCAATGTCTTAAAGATGGTATAGCTGATTACTTCCGTGATAAATATGGCAAAAGACCCGATGTAGCCACAGTTAACCCTGATGTTCGGTTCAATCTTCATATAGAAACCGATAGAGCAGTAATTAGTCTTGATACTTCGGGTGAATCGTTGCATAAAAGAGGTTATCGTTTAGCGGCAGGAGAAGCACCAATGCAAGAATCATTAGCCGCCGCAATTATTAGAATTACAGATTGGGATGGAGATAAAGTACTTTGGGATCCAATGTGCGGATCAGGTACGATAGTTTGCGAAGCATTAATGAGCTATTGCAAAATCCCGGCTCAATATCTTAGAAAGAAATTTGGGTTTACTCATCTTCCGGATTATGATAAATCTATATGGACAAAAGTAAAAAGTAAATGCGATTCACAAATGCGACCAATACCAAAAGGTTTAATAAAAGGAAGTGATAAATCACAAAAAGTAATTAAATTCGCGCAAGAGAATCTTTCTCGTCTCCCTTATGGAGATGCAGTTGAAATCACTGGTCAGCCATTTCAACATATTACTGAATTTCAAAATGGATTGCTTGTAACTAATCCACCTTATGGAATTAGATTGGGTGAATTGGAAGAAGTGAAAAGACTTTACGGCGAGTTAGGCGATTTTATTAAGCAAAAATGTAATGGAACAACCGCTTATATCTATACTGGCAGTCCGCAATTAAGAAAAAATATTGGTCTTAGAACTTCTCGAAGAATTCCTTTAGTCAATGGACAATTGGAAGGTGTCCTGCTTCAGATAGATAGTTACGAAGGAAGTATCAAAAGAAAATATAGAGAAGACAATAATAATTCGGAAGAATAGAGAATTATTTTCATTAATAAGTTTTAGCTATGATATACATACTTAAACCACAAAAAAGCTGCCTTTTAGGGCAGCTTAAAATAAATCTATATTTATTGCACACCGCAAAAAAATTTACAATTACTTTACTAAGATCATTTTCTTTGTGATTGTTATTTCACCTGCATTCAGAGTGTAAAAATAGATTCCGCTCGATAGATCCGAAGCATCAAACATAACTTTATATTCTCCTGGACCTTTTGTCTCATCAACCAAATTCATTACTTCTTTACCGAGAATATTATAAACCGTAAGATTTATATAAGCTTGTTTCGGCAAAGAATAACTAATTGTTGAAGTCGGATTAAAAGGATTAGGAAAGTTTTGCTGTAATGCGAATTTTGTAGGGATTAGTTCTTCATCCTTAACATCAACAGTTGTGCTCTCAATATAGTACAAAGGAGAAACGGAGGTTTGTGTATTGTAATGAAATCCCGAACCTGCAAATTTATATTTCCCCGGTTTAGAAATTCTTATCTCCACCGAATCGGATAAAACTTTGAAAGAAATCTCAGGAGAATCAGAAGTAAATTTAAGAGAATCTGAATTTTGAATTGATTTATAAAAAACCGATAAAGGTAATTTAGCTGAATTGCCTTTTACTAAATCATCATATACAAATGCTTTTGTCTTATAATCATTCCAATCAATAAATGTATAGGATTTTAATATCTGCGAGTTTATCCAATTAATTCTATTATAAATCCAAACTTTTAAATAATTAACATCATCTTCATAGGTTTTACCAATATAATTATTAGGCCAAACATATTCGCCAATAATTTTCCATTTATCGAAATTCCTGATTCGTGCTTGATTAGTTAAAGTTACGAGTGAATCAATTTTGTCATCAAAATAATTAAAATTTAGAGTAGTACTCTTTAGATCGTTCCATCTTTTAGCAAGTTTATTTTGGAAGACTGGATCTAAATATATTTTTCTAAACCAAAATGGTGTAAGCCATTCGCTATAATTTTTAGTAAGTATTTTCCAACCTTCGGTAGTGTATGAATCATCATAATTAACATTGCCAAAACCAAGATCATAATCCCAAACAGGTCCAAAAGTTAATCTTCCATCTTCGCTATCACGATCTTTATAAAGAAAAGTAGATAGACGGTAACCATCAACATTTTTTGTAATTTCATTTGTTATTAATAGATCAACAAATGAATCAAGATTAATATTATGATAATAACCTCTAACCGGATCATTATATAGGGAAATATTTAAGTTATTCTCAAAATCAAAAATATATTTTTGAATGTATGTTGTTTGTTGTGGTACTAAATCTTTCTCCTTAGGAGTATCATATTGAAAATAAACTTTTCGATTAATTCCATCGAACGGTGGAAATTTTGAAAACCATCCTTCTGTATTTGTACCAGTTTCTTTATCCAATTTAATGATATACCCACCTGTTAATTTATCACCTGTGGAATCCTTTGGTTCTAATTTCTTTATATTAACTCGATTTTTATCTCGTTTAATTTTTTCCATTAGAATATATGCACCCATATATTCATCATTAATCACTAACTCGCAGAATTTAGTACGTGATGCATAACGCCCCATATCATTTGCTAATTGGTAAACCAAGACATTGCGAAACATTGTTTTATCAGTGTAAGGTGCTGAGAGTATCCAATCGCTTTCTTCAGGTAATCCAAGTAATGAAACATCTAGACTTTCACCTAAAGAATCATCCGTTTCAAATCCATATTGTTTTTTAGGAAACATCTGAGAGCTGCTTCCTCTAATCTCGATTCCTATCCATCCATTGTATCCGTTTAGACTATCGGAAACATAATTGATTTTTCCGGGTCCGTTATCTATAATACCCATCTTAACTAAAACTTTTGGTTCATCTACTATCGTTTTTCCTTTTGTATCAATAATTACAATTGGAAGATTAGAAGACGTAAAATTCAATTGTGAATAGATAGTTGAGCTATAGGCAATCATAAATAAGAATAATAATTTTTTCATAATTTCAGTGTTTTTGTTTTATAAAATAGTTTTACTAAATAAACTTACAAAAATATCGCATAAACCACTTACAATAAAGGATAAATATGAACATGGATTACTAAGGCGTCTATAAAATCTTTTATTGAAGAGCATAAATAAAGTAGTCTTTTAGCAAGTTTCGACAATAGGAAATCAACCATTATACAGTACTAAATTATTGGCAAAATCAAATTATGATACCTAACTCTATATGAAAATATTAATATAAATAGTAATTTCAATATCGGAATAATGGAAAATATAATTGAAAAGAAATACTCGGTTAATACCAATCTCCCAAGCTTTATTAGTTACGTTTCTATGGTCCACTTCATTCATAATAATAAAATGGGGGTTAGTAGAAATCCCACCAGTTTCTTTCGCCGGGATCAGATATTTCATTGCATTTTTATTCTTTGTTCCATGGGTCTTTATTAAATCTAGTTATAGAACTGAACTAATTTCTCTTAATAAAAGTGATATTAAAAGATTAATTACTCTTGGAATAATATTTTATTCTATCACACAGGGGGCTCAGTTCCTTGGATTATATTATTTGCCCTCGGTTACTGTAAGTTTAATGTTAAATTTTACACCAATAATTGTCGCTATTGCCGGTATTTTTTTTCTAAGTGAAAAACCAACTATTCTTCAATGGATTGGAGTGATTGGATTTGTTTTAGGAATTATATTTTACTTTTATTCTGCCAATTTTAATGGTGGAAAAATAATTGGTGTAATTATTATGGTTGCTGGTGTTCTTGCAAATTCAGTTTCCGCATTATTAGGGAGAAGCATAAATAGAGAAGCGAAGATAAGTCCAATTATTGTAACTTTTGTAAGCATGGGAATTGGATCATTAATAATGCTAATTGTCGGGTTAATTCTAAATGGGATTCCACAGATTAGCTTAAAAACATTTGGATATATAATTTGGCTTTCGCTTATAAATACTACTGTTGCATTTACTATTTGGAATCATACCTTAAGAAATTTAACTGCAATGGAATCAAGTATAATAAATGGTACTATGCTAATTCAACTAGCTATTCTTGCTTGGTTTTTTTTGGGAGAAGAAATAACTATAATGGAAGGTTTAGGAATGTTAATTGCGGCAATTAGCGCATTATTAGTGCAAATAAAGAAATGGAAATAAATTTAAATAATGGTACAATGTGTTGATATTGAAGTTTATAGATGCAATATGTAAAATTTTGATTGGCTATTCGTTAGTAAGAAAACATTATATTTTTTATAGTTCAATTCCCCGGAGATGCAATGAAAAAATATTTTTTCCTTCTATTATTTTTATTAATTAATTCTATTTACTCACAAGCAAATCTTATAGACTATGCTAATACCCTAATCGGTTCTGATTCGGAATATAAATTCTCGAATGGGAATACTTATCCTGCATTGGCTCTTCCATGGGGTATGAATTTCTGGACACCCCAAACTGCTAATATGGGTAATGGCTGGCAGTATGCATATGATGCTTATAAAATAAAAGGTTTCAAACAAACTCATCAACCATCTCCGTGGATAAATGATTATGGTGCTTTTTCAATTATGCCTGTTGCCGGAGAACTGAAATACAAACAAGAAGATAGAGAATCATGGTTCTCTCACAAAAGAGAAACCGCTAAGCCATATTATTATCAAGTCTATCTTGCTGATTATGATACTTGGATTGAAATGACCCCAACAGAAAGAGCTGTTCAGTTTAAAATCGATTATCCAGCAGATAGAAACTCGTATATAGTTCTAGATGCCTTCTTTAAAAATTCTTATGTGAAAATAATTCCTGAAGAGAACAAAATAATCGGCTATTGTCGTAATAATTCTGAAGGCGTACCGCAGAATTTTCATAATTATTTTGTCGCAGAGTTTGATACTCCTTTTGAAGAAGTTTTTACTTGGGATAGTACAGGAGTTTATAAAGATTCTTTTGAAAGAAAAGATAAACATGTAGGAGCAGTTGTAAAATTCAAGGGCTTAGATAAAAAAATAGTTAATATAAAAATAGCGTCTTCATTTATTAGCCCTGAGCAAGCTCAATTAAATTTAGATAGAGAAATTGGAAAAAACAGCTTTGAGAAGACAAAACAAAATGCTTTCGATATTTGGAATAAGGAATTCAATAAGATAAAAGTGGAAGGGGGAACAGAATCTGAATTAATAAATTTTTATTCTGCATTTTATCGTACATTACTTTTCCCAAGAAGATTTTACGAAATAAACAAAGAGAATGAGATAGTTCATTATAGCCCTTATAATGGAGATGTACTACCGGGATATATGTTCACGGATAATGGATTTTGGGATACTTTCAGAGCTGTTTTTCCATTTTTCACATTGATGTATCCTGAACATAATAGTCAAATCATGCAGGGCTTGGTAAATACTTATAATGAAAGTGGGTGGCTGCCAGAATGGGCTTCTCCCGGTCATCGTGATTGTATGATCGGTTCTAACTCTGCATCTCTGATAGGTGATTCATATTTGAAAGGAATTCGCGGATATGATATTAATACTCTTTACGAAGCAATTACTAAAAATGCTGATAACGAGGGACCTCTTAGTTCAGTTGGAAGATTTGGAGCTGAATATTACAATACTTTAGGTTATATCCCTTATGATGTTAAAATAAAAGAAAACACAGCAAGAACATTAGAATATAGTTATGCTGATTTTGTAATATGGCGATTGGCAAAAGAATTAAACCGTCCTCAAAAAGAGATTGATCTGTTTGCAAAACGTGCGCTCAATTATGAAAATGTATTTGATAAGAATATCAATTTTATGAGAGGGAGAAATAAAGACGGTTCTTTCCAAAGCCCATTCAGAGCTGATAAATGGGGAGATGCTTTTACTGAAGGATGCTC
Organism: Melioribacteraceae bacterium; assembly: GCA_041674625.1. Taxonomy (GTDB): domain Bacteria; phylum Bacteroidota; class Ignavibacteria; order Ignavibacteriales; family Melioribacteraceae; genus BRH-c32. Next base: position 12,156 of record JBAYVI010000080.1, read on the forward strand.
GTGGCATTGGACTTGGTGTGTTTTTCACGATCCTAAAGGATTGAGTAATCTGATGGGGGGAGACCATAAATTAATAGAAAAATTAGATTCAGTTTTTGTTGCTTCACCTTCTTTTGATTTTTCTTATTACGGTAAACAGATACATGAAATTACTGAAATGCTTGTAGCAGGGATGGGGCAGTATGCTCATGGTAATCAACCCATTCAACATGCAATTTATCTTTATAATTATGTAGGTGTCCCTTGGAAAGCCGAACAAAGATTAAGAGAGGTAATGAACTTAATGTATAAGCCAACACCGGATGGACTTTGCGGCGACGAAGATAATGGACAGACTTCCGCTTGGTATTTATTTTCGGCAATTGGATTTTATCCTGTCGCTCCTGGTACTAATGAATATGTATTCGGCTCTCCTTTATTCAAAAAGGCAACTCTTCAATTAGAAAATGGAAATAAGTTAATTATCAATGCAGAGAATAATTCCGATAAGAATGTTTATATAGATAAAATGTCATTTAACGGTAAAGATTATTCAAAAACTTTTATCACTCATGAAGATATTCTAAAGGGGGGAACATTAAATATTAAGATGAGTTCAAAACCTAATTTAGAAAGAGGAAAATCAGAAAATGACCGTCCCTATTCTTATTCAAGGAAATAGATTAATCGTTTAACTAAATTTATGCCAATCTCAAACCTTTGATTTTAAGCTTGTAACCCAAATATGGCTTAAAATCAAAGGTTATCTTATATTATTATCCTATTACGATTTAACTTGACAAGAAGCAAAAGAGTTTTTATCTTTGAGTTAGTTAAACGTTTAACCTAGAAACTATGTCACCAACAATAAAAGATGTAGCGAAAAAAGCGGGAGTATCGATAGCCACTGTTTCTTTAGTAATTCAGAATCATGCACGAATTACAACCGCAACCAAGACGAAAGTACAGAAGGCAATTAAAGAGCTTAATTACCATCCCTCTCGTTCAGCTAAGGGATTAGTTACTAAAACCACAGGTAATATCGGATTTATACTTACAGACGATCACTTTTTACAAACCGAACCATTCTATACAAAAATATTTTTAGGGACTGAATTAGGTACAAGAGGAACTAATTATTATGTTCTCCTAGCTACTATTGCCCGTGATTTTAATATTAAAGACGATTTGCCCAGATTTATTCTTGAAAGAAGTGTAGATGGAATAATTGTAGCCGGTAAAGCTACACCCGATTTTATTGAAAGAATTGAAAAATTAGATATTCCTATTGTGTTTATTGATTACTATCCTCCTTCCGGAAATTTCTTTACTGTACTTATCGATAATACTAATGGTGGTTACATAGCAACAAAGCATTTAATTGATCTTGGTCATAAAGAAATAGGCTTTATAGGGGGGGATTTGCCGCATCCAAGTATTTATGATCGTTTTGCAGGATACAAGCAAGCTTTGGAAAGCAATGGAATGAAATTTAATAAGAAAAATTGTGTAATTGATGAAGATGATCCTTCTCGTCCTAACGGATATAACGCTGCAAAAAAATTATTTAATCAAAATAAAAAAATAACTGCAATTTTTGCCTGCAACGATGCGATGGCAATTGGTGTAATGCAATACTGCACGGATAATAAAATAAAAATTCCTAATGATGTCTCACTAATCGGATTTGATGATGTAGAAGCAGATATATTATTGAATCCCCCACTTACAACTATAAAAGTTCCAAAGTTTGAGCTTGGTACCGAAGCAATTCATTTAATCGAAAATGTAATAAAAGATAAATCGTATCATAATAAAAAGAAGATTCTTGTCCCCGTAGAATTAATTATTAGAAACTCAACAAAAGAAGCGAAATGAAATCAGTAATATTTAAAGGTACAGAAAATTTAGAAATTGTTGAAACCAAATTACGCAATATAAAAGACGATGAATTAATTATAGAAGTCGCGAATTGCGGAGTTTGTGGTACTGATTTTCATATCTATAAAGGTGATTCGCAAGCGAAAAACAATACTATTCTTGGTCATGAATTTGCAGGAAAAATTATAGTAAAAGGTATTGATTGTAATGGCTTCGAAATTAATGATAATATAGCTGTTGATCCAAACATCTATTGTGGTAAATGTGATTTTTGCAAATCGGGTAAAATACAATTTTGCGAAAACCATAAAGCACTTGGTGTTACAGAAGATGGAGGATTTGCAGAGTATGCAATAATACCGGTTTCTCAAGCATATAAGCTACCAAAGGAATTTCCTTTATCGCAAGCTGTATTCGCTGAACCTTTATCTTGTTGTATAAGAGGAATAGATCAAGCGGAAATAAAGCATGGTGATTCCGTTGTTATAGTTGGTGGTGGAACTATTGGTCTTCTTATGCTTCAATTGGCACAATTAGCCGGAGCATCAAAAACGATTGTAATCGAGCCGAATGAAACGAAACACATTTATGCTCAAGAACTTGAAGCTGATTATGTGCTTTCTCCTGAAAGGACAAATTTTTTAAATGATATAAATAAAATAACAGCTTTAGGAGCTGATAAGGTGATAGAATGTGTTGGAAGTTCAGATGCAGTCAATTTATCAATCCAATTAATTAAAAGGGGTGGAACAGTTGTTATTTTTGGTCTAGCTCCCAAAGATCAATCAATTCAACTAAATCTTCAAGAAGCCTTCAAAAAAGAACTTACAATTAAAACATCCTTCCTTAATCCATTTACATTCGGTAGGGCAATAGAATTATTAATTAATAGAAAGGTAGTGGTAGATACTATTCCTATTACAGAAATAGATTTTGATTCATTTAAAGAGATTTTTTCTACAACACATAAACGTAATACTCTTAAATATCAATTTACAAATAAACCAAAGGAGACCTTATGAGGACTCAACTAACAGATATTAGATGGCGTTTCTGGCTAATACTACTTATGATGATAGCCGGAGTAACTATTTCGAATGCTCAATCAAGTATAAATATTGTGGGCAGTTTTGAACAAGATTTACCATCATATTGGATGAAAGGTAATGAACCTGCTGGTACAACATTAACTTGGGCAACCGATCAGTCCAAATCGATGGGAAGAAGCTTAAAGATTGAGAAGACAGGAGTAGGAGAAGCAGCAT
>JBAYVI010000081.1:0-15231 GCA_041674625.1 Melioribacteraceae bacterium
ATTAATCATTCTGAAACTCTTTCTAAATGTAGAATAAAATTGAATTTAGAAGGATATCAGGAAGAATTTGAATTAGTTGATTTGATGACAGATCAAAAATATCTTCGCTCTGCCGAAGAGATTAGTGGTATTGGTCTATATGTAGAACTAAAACCGTATCATACACACATTTTTAAGTTTTAATAGGGGCGGTTGCGGGCGAGGAATCCATTACCTTTTCAATCTTCTAAAAACAAGTGAAGTTTTTATAAACATCTGCTCCCTTAAATAAGGGAGCAGATATTTTATTAGAAAACGAATGTAACGCCAAACTTAAATGTTTCGTAGGTAAGTGGTGTTTCGGTGTTAAAGGGCCAGTTCATATTATCTTTCTTAAGTGCATAGAAAGCATAAGAATAGGCACTCTTAAGAATTACATTTATGATTGGTGCGGCTGCAGGTGATGAATCCATAACTCTTTCAATAAAGTATTCCAAGGCACCTTTGCCTGATTCTTCAATAACAAAACTACCAAGATGTTTCCAAAATAGATGTCGAGGGAAAATTACTGCTGCTTCATAACCAACATTTAACGATACTGCTTGACCAGCTTCAAATCGAACTCCTCCTTCTACCAACGTACCGAATCTAAATTCTTTATCATATCGGTTTAAAATCTCTCGATCATTAAACCCATTTGGACGAGGAATAAAATCTAGTGTGGGAGTAATCCCATATCCCGAAGGATAATTTTCCATCTCAATTCTTGTCCATACAAAATTGGATTGTGTATATGGAAGAATAGAAAATCCGCCGAAATCATATCCGTAACCTTCTCTTTTACCAATACCAAAACGCCAATTATCATACGGTAATTCGGAAAGTTTTCTGTCTTGTGAGCTTAATCGGGAGGCAACGTTAGAGACAAAAACAAAATTCTCATTAAAATCCACAACGTTATTCTCATCGGCGCTTCCTATATCACTATAACCAAGTTTTAGTTCCCAAGAGCCCGCTTGCACAAACTTGAAAAGCATATCTTTATGCTTATAGTCGCCGATTCCATAATTTAATTCCATAAAAGGGCGGTCGAATTTCCAATCTAACCAATCGTACCTACCCCATTCCCAATCGCGAGTCCAACCATAATCATCATCGTCATCAGTCGTACCCCAATCGTCATCATCTTCATCTTGAGCAGATAAATTAATTGTTAATGCTAACGTGAAAATAAAAATTAGTATAAAGTATTTCTTAAGCATAGCCGCTCCCCTTGAGATTTATTTTATCTAAAGTTTAGACGAAAGAAAAGTTAGAAATGTTACATTTCTAATTTTAGCTTATTTTAATACCCGATTTATTTTCTAATGTTTTCACTAATGTATCCATTAGAACTTCATTCTGGACAGGTTTTGTAATAAATATATCAACACCTGCATTATAAGCATTATCCTTATCACGTTGGAAAGCATGGGCTGAAAGACCCACTATCGGCATGTTTTTATACGTAGGATTTTCTCTTAATTCTTTTGTTAATTGAAGTCCGTCCTTTTTTCCTCTTAACGATATATCCATTAAGATAATATCAAATTTTTGTTCAGCTAATTTTTGATAAAATGTCTCTGCTGAATCGCATATTTCTAACTCAAATTTTCTCTTTAAAAAAATCTGAAGAAATTTCTGATTCTCGTAATCATCTTCTACAATTAATAATTTCGGTCTGTTTGTTGTTTCTACGGACATAATTTTCCACTTGTTTTATGTATCAACTTATTAAAAATACTAAATAGATTCCTTAAAATAAACTAATATTCGTTCCAACTCTTTATTTGTAAATCAGAAAAATCTTTCTCGGACAAAGCCTCCCCTAAACGCATCGCCAATTGACGATTAGTTATTAGAGGAACTTTATAATCTACCGCCGTCCTTCTGATGATATAATCATTAGTCAATTCTTCTTCTTGGAAATTTTTTGGAATATTTATTACTAAATCGATCTTACCCTGCTTAATATAATCTGCCGCATTAGGAGTGCCGCCTTTTAGTGGCCAGTTTAATATTTCGACAGGGATGCTATTAGATTTCATAAATTTAGCAGTACCTGATGTTGCAAAAAGCTTAACACCAAGTTTTAAGAATACACGACAAGTTTCCAATAATTCTGCCTTAGATTCAATCGAACCAGAAGAAATCAAAATCGATTTAATAGGAAATTTATAGCCTACTGAAATGAGTGCTTTTAAAAATGCTTCACTAAAATCATCACCAAGACATGCAACTTCACCAGTAGAAGCCATTTCTACACCGGTTGTTGGATCCGCTCCCTCTAAACGTGTAAATGAAAATTCGGGAGCTTTTACTCCCACATAATCATAATTGAAATTCATATTGTCATCTATCGGTACTTTTACGCCTGTAATTACTTTAGCCGCAATCTCAATAAAATTTTTCTTTAATGTTTTAGATACAAACGGAAAACTTCTTGATGCACGAAGATTGCATTCTATTACTTTTACTCTGTTATCTTTTGCTATATATTGAATATTAAATGGACCATTAATATTTAGTGCTTTAGCAATCTTAGCAGATATATCCCTTATCTGTCGCATTGTTTCAAGATATGTTCTTTGAGGTGGTAGAACTAATGTAGCATCACCAGAATGTACGCCTGCATTTTCCACATGCTCCGAAATTGCCGAACATACAATTTTTCCATTCTGTGCTACCGCATCAAATTCCAATTCTTTTGCATTGACTAAATATTTTGATATTACTACCGGATGTTCATTCGATACATCGACAGCTTTATGAAGGAATTTAATTAATTCATTATCATCAGTAGCAATTGCCATAGCAGCGCCGCTTAGTACATAAGAAGGGCGAACTAAAACGGGATAGCCTACATTCTTAGCAAATTCCACAGCATCCTGAACCGCATTTAGCTGTCTCCATTCCGGCTGTTCAATTTCAAGCTTATCTAACATTGAAGAAAATTTACTTCTGTCTTCTGCCATATCGATAGATTCAGTAGAAGTACCGAGTATTTTTATTCCCACATTTCTTAGCTTAGCCGAAAGATTGTTTGGAGTTTGTCCACCCATTGCAACTATCACACCTTTAGGATTCGTGGCTCTATAAATTTCATAAATTGTTTCTACTGTAAGTTCTTCAAAAAACAAAGCATCCGATTCATCATAATCGGTACTAACAGTTTCGGGATTACAATTAATCATAATTGTTTTGTATCCCATCTCCCTTAATGATTTACCTGTTACTACACAGCACCAATCGAACTCAACCGAACTACCAATTCGATACGGTCCCGAACCGAGAATCACTATCGAATTTTTTAATTTCATTTCAGAATCACTGCTCTCGCAGTTATATGTAAGATAAAGGTAATTAGTCTTTGTCGGGAACTCTGCTGCTAATGTATCGATATGTTCAATCTTTGGTCTTAATCCAAATTTTTGTCTCTTTAAGTAAACATCATGAGCATCAATTTCTAAAATATTGGCAATCTGCCTATCAGAGAACCCAAATTGTTTTGCTTTAAGTAAAAATCCCTTATCAATCTTTTTGAAATCTTGTTCTGCAATCTTCTTCTCCATATCCACAATGTTTTGAATCTTATAGAGAAACCATTTATTTATATGAGTAAGATTAAAAATCCAATCGACTGAATAACCCGATTTTAATGCTTGAACAACAGCGAAGATTCTCTCTTCGGTGGGATTACTAAGTGCGTATTCCAAATCCTCAAATTCAAATTTTGTTCTGCTCGCTGTAATACCATCTACGCTTATATCAAGCATTCGCATCGATTTTTGGAAAGCCTCTTCGAACTTTCGCCCAATTGCCATTACTTCGCCCACCGATTTCATCGAAGAACCAAGTTGCTTTTTTACGAATTTGAATTTCTTCAAGTCCCATCGAGGTACTTTTATTACAATATAATCAAGAGCCGGTTCAAAGAAAGCACTTGTATTTTTCGTAATCGAATTTGGAAGTTCATGTAATCCATAACCCAAAGCCAATTTTGCTGCTACAAATGCCAACGGGTACCCGGTTGCCTTAGAAGCAAGAGCCGAGCTCCTCGAAAGACGTGCGTTTACTTCAATTACACGATAATCCTCTGAATCCATATCGAGAGCATATTGAATATTACATTCACCAACAATTCCAAGATGGCGAATAGTACGAATTGCAATTTCTCTTAACTTGTGAAACTCGGTATTAGATAAAGTCTGTGATGGAGCAACAACCATACTTTCACCTGTATGAATACCCATCGGATCGATATTTTCCATATTACATACGGTAATACAATTATCGTATTTATCTCTTACTACTTCATATTCAATTTCGCGCCATCCTTCAAGATATTCTTCTACAAGTATTTGTGATGAATATGAAAGTGCGCGAGATGCTAATTTCTTTAATTCTGTTGCGTTGCGGCATATCCCCGACCCAAGTCCGCCGAGTGCATAAGCAATTCTGATTATTATTGGGAATCCGATTTTCTTAGCATATTCAAGTGAATCCTCAACCGTGTTAACAGCTTTACTCTGCGGATATTTTACATCTATCTCGCTCAATTTTTGGCAGAATTTCTGACGGTCTTCTGAGTTTTCAATTGCATCAATCTGTGTACCGAGTACTTCTACATTATATTTTTTTAATATCCCAAGTTTTTCTAATGCAAGACCGCTATTTAATGCCGTCTGTCCACCAAATCCCAACATTATTCCGTCAGGTTTTTCCTTTTTTATTACTTCTTCTATAAATTGAGTATTAATCGGAAGTAGATATACTTTATCGGCTATATAGTCTGATGTTTGAATTGTAGCAATATTGGGATTTATTAAAACAGTGTATATCCCCTCTTCCTTAAGTGCTTTAATACATTGACTGCCTGAATAATCAAACTCCCCCGCTTCACCAATTTTTAGGGCTGAACTTCCGATTATTAAAACTTTTTTGAATTTTGTTTTCACTTTAAGTCCTTGATAAATTCATCGAAAATAAATTCAGTATCCACAGGTCCCGGAGCTGCTTCGGGATGAAATTGAACACTTCTAAAAGGAAGTTTATTATGCCTGATTCCTTCGTTCGATCCATCATTAAGATTTTCAAACCAAACACTCCACCCTTTCGGAAGTCTTTTTGTATCTACAGCGAAGCTATGATTCTGAGAAGTTACATAACATTTATTTGATCCGGCTTCTTTTACAGGTTGATTTTGGCTTCTATGACCATATTTTAGCTTATAAGTTTTTGCACCTGCCGCTAATGAAAGTATCTGATGCCCCATGCAAATTCCTAATATTGGAGCTTCTTTCGCAATGAGCTGTTTCGCTGTTTTTACTATCTCTTTATATACAGCGGGATTACCGGGTCCATTCGATAATACAACTCCATCATACTCTTCGCTGCTTATATCAAAATTATATGGTACTCTAAAAACTTCTACTTTTCTTGAAATCAGATTTTCTATAATACTTTTTTTACAACCGCAATCGATTAACAAAACACGCTTTTTACCGCTACCGAGTATCTCCGGTTTCTGGACAGTTACTTTTGAAATTAGATGATCTATATCAGGATTATAAAACTTAGTAGGGACATTATCCACAATTATTTTTCCAAGCATCGTACCATGTTCTCTAATCAACTTGGTTAATTTTCTTGTATCAACTCCGCATAGTCCCGGAACATTATATTTCTCAAGCCACGAAGAAAGACTTTGCGCTGCATTCCAATGATTGAACTCTTCAGAATTTTCAGATACAATTAATGCCTGGATTTGAACTTTGTGCGATTCAAAATTTTCAGGTAATTTCTCTATAATTGAATCTGCCGGAATACCATAATTACCAATTAATGGAAATGTGAAAACTAAAATTTGACCTTTATAAGATGGGTCTGTCAACGTTTCGGGATAACCTACCATTCCGGTATTAAATACTACTTCGCCCGAAGTTGATTCGGGAAGTCCGAAAACAAATCCCGGAAATTCACTTCCATCTTCTAATAAAAGTTTGCCTTTGCGTGTTATATTGAAAGTGCGGTTCACTATTAATTACCTTCTTTCTTATTATTTTAGATTCTTTTGGAGTGATATTGAGGAATTTCGTAGAAAATATCGGCGAAATTTATAAAATTTTTCAATATAATGCTGAAAAAAAGAGATAAAATTTGGTATGGTTTACTAATTTGTAATTACGTTATTTATTTTTGTAATTATTGTCTTTGTGGGGGAATATGAAAAAATTGATACTGCTTTTAATTTTACTCATTTTTTATTCAAATACCAAAGCTCAGGTTGGCAAGGGTACTCTTAGAGGATTCATTGCGGATTCTACTTCGGGAGAATCTCTTCCTTTTGGTAACGTTTTAATTAAAGATTTAAATTCCGGCACATCTACCGATCAAAGAGGTTATTTTATTATTACTTCTATTCCCGGCAACAAAAAATATAACGTTGTGTTTTCATATGTCGGTTATAAATCAAAAGAACTTTCCATTTTTATCGGTGCCAATAAAGTAACCGATATTAAAATAATTCTTGAACCCGTTTCTATTCAACTCAATGCAATAGAAAAAGTGGCTTCAAAAATTCCAAAAGAAAAATCTACTGATTTGAGTTTGCAGAAAATTGTTGTAAAGGATCTTGAGACTTTACCCAAGGGAGTGGAAGTAGATATTTTTCGTTCATTACAATACCTGCCTGGTGTACGCTCAGGCGGAGATGTATCTGCCAAGTATTATGTACGTGGTGGTGCAAGTAATCAGAATTTAGTTATGCTCGATAATTCAACGGTCTATCATCCTTTTCATGCTTTCGGAATTTTCTCGGCTATTGATCCCGAAATAATTAATTCAATTGAATTTTATAAAGGTGGTTTTACATCCGAATTAAGCGGAAGACTTTCTTCTGTAATGAAGATCAATACAAAAGATGGTAATCGAAATCAATTCGGAGGAAAAGCAAGTGCTTCTCTCCTTAGCACTAAGGCACTTGTTGAAGGTCCTATTCCAAATGGTTCTTTCCTTCTTTCAGGCAGAAGAAGTCATTCTACCGAAGTTCTAAAAAAATTCTTAAATAATAAAAACGCTCCGATTGATTTTTATGATGTTGCTCTTAAATTAAATTATTCTGATGATGAATTTATGAAAGATGCTAAATTTACAGTCCATGGATTTGCAAGCGGCGATTATCTTAAGAATAACAGCCCAATTAAAGAAGATTTCTCTTGGTCAAATAAAATTATAGGATTGAATTATTTCCAAATTTCCGATAGCCCACTTTTTTATCAGATCGATTTTTCTTTAAGTCATTTCGATGGAGAACTCAAACCATATGGAAGTAACTCAAAAGCTCGTAAAAATTCATTAAATGATATCTCTGTAAAAATGGATTTCAATTATGTATATGGAAGTAAAGATGAACTTGATGGCGGATTTAAAATCACTGAAATAAAAACAAATCTATATCTTGAAAACGCTCGTAATGCTGTTACCGAAGTAGCAACTAAAGGAACAAATATAAGTGCGTTCTTAAAATATAAGCTATTGAGATTCGATAAATTTGGTGCTGATGTTGGCACTCGAATTAATTTAACTCGATTAGGCGGCGGAGGTTCTGATGAACAATTTATAGAACCGCGTTTCAGTATGACTTATCGAATCTTTCCGCAAATTGCTATTAAAGCTGCTTGGGGACTTTATCAGCAGGATTTAGTAACTCTTTCAGACGAGAACGAAATAATTAATCTCTTTGAACCTTGGATTATTACTCCCCTTTATCTAAAGCCCTCTAATGCTATTCATTATGTTGTGGGTATAGAAACTTTCTTTACACCTGAGCTTGAACTTAGTATAGAAGGTTATTACAAAAGAATTTTGAATCTTGCCCTTGTTAATGAAAAGAAATTCTTTTCTATTGATAATGACCTTGTAGCCGGGACAGGGAAATCGTACGGTATCGAAGTGCTTTCAAGATATACATATTCACACGCCAGTTTAACTGCATCTTATTCTCTATCTAATACTACTAATGAGGTTTATGGTGTAACTTATTCGCCTCGTTATGATGCTAAACATTCACTTAATTTAATCCTCGAAGTTGATCTCGGATATGGATTTACTGCAAGCACTACATGGATCTATAATTCGGGACAACCATTTACACAAATTGCAGGTTATTATGAGAAGCTTTCAATAGATGATGTTTTCGCACAGAATTATCTATTCGATTCCTACACTCCTTTTAGAATTTTGGGCGATAAAAATATCGGCAGATTGCCTGATTATCATCGTCTCGATTTTAATCTTTCTAAAAAATTACAATTAGGCGAATTTAAGTTTTATTTAGATTTCAGCATTATTAATGTTTACGATCGAAAAAATATCTTTTACTTCGATAGAAATACCGGAGAAAGAGTGGATATGCTTCGATTTCTACCAACCGCAACCATAAAGGTGGAATTATGAAAAAATCTGTTTTAGTAGCAGCTTTAATATTATTTATTACCTTAGTTTCATGTGATGATTCTTTTGAGCCGAAATCTGAGTTTAGTGAAAAATATATCCTTAATTGTATTATCAACGGAGATTCTACTACTCAATATGCCACGGTCTCTAAGAGCTTTAACGTAGATGGTTATGATCCTTATACGAATCATAATGATCCTTTCCTTAAAAATGCATTTGTTACCTTAACATATAAGAATAATGTTTATCGTATGAGAGATACATTAGTATCCCGTTTGGGAGATTCTCGTTATTCCGGTCCCATACCTGTATACTATCTTCCTAATTTTACACCTAATGATGGATCAGAAATTACTGTGAGAGCTTTTCTTGGTGATGAGAAAACATTAATCGCCGCCACAAAATCTCTTAATCCCAATAATTTCTATTTTTCAAATTCATCACGCGATTTACCTGCAAGCAATAATTATGGGGGGGTTCTTCGCTTTACATGGAAAGAATTTTATCCGGATCAAAATCAAGATGAAGAAATATTCTTTGCTCCTGATTTGATTATGGTCTATTATAAAATAGAAAATGGTATAGAGAAAAGGTATCAAGTAGAATTTCCAATGTATTTATTTAATCAACAAGGAAAGGATGTCGGTATCTATCCACCTATTGCTAATAGAATCAATACTGTGGGTTATGAAACACCCGCCATCGATTCTATTATGAGGAGTATCTCAACCGGTGATCCAAATAAATCAAATTATTTCATAGATAAAGCTTATTTTCGCTTGTTAGTTATGGATAAAAATTTAGCTACTTATTATTCTGCTCAACAGACTTTTTTGGATGAGTTTTCCGTTAGAATTAATCAACCAGATTTTAGTAATATTGATGGGGGTCTCGGTATCTTTGGTGTTTATATAACAAAAAAAGTTACTGTGAATATTGAGCAATTTTATATTGAATCATTTGGATATAGGAAGAAATGACATTAAAAAAAAATAATTTTGTTTTTTTATTACTACTATCGGTAATTCTATATAACTGTACACCACTACCCCGTTTTAAATCAGAAGATAATACAAAGCTGCCTATTGAAAATGGGCAGCTAAGTGAAACTTATAAAAACCATGAAGTTCTTGAATCTATTGAAGGAACTGCATCTTTTTATGCAGATAAATTCAATGGTAGAATTACCTACAGCGGTGAAGTCTATGATATGAATGGAATTACTGCCGCTCATCAATCTTTCCCAATGGATACAATTATTAAAGTAACTAACCTAAAAAAAAATAAAAGTATAATACTCCGTATTAACGATCGAATGCCCACAAGAGGTGATAGGATTATTGATCTTTCGCTCGGAGCTGCAAAGGAATTGGATTTCGTTAATGATGGAATTACAGATGTAAAAATAGAAGTCCTTGAATGGGGACAAGGTAAAAAATAATATAAGGATAATTTAGAATGAAAAAACTATTTGTACTTTTTTCACTCCTATTAGTAACTGTAACTTTTTCACAAGAGAAATCACCCTTCGTACGTTACCCTTCTCTAAATACTGACGGTTCAAAAATTGCTTTCTCTTATCAAGGAGATATTTGGACTGTTGATTCTAAAGGCGGTACTGCAACTCGCTTAACTATTCACGATGCTTTTGAAACAATGCCAAAATTCAGCCCCGATGGTAAATCGATCGCATTTACGGCTGACAGAATGGGAAGCAATGATGTTTATGTTATGCCTTCAGAAGGTGGAACTCCAACTCGTCTAACTTTTAGTTCTTCTAATGATGTTGTTACAGGTTGGGAAAATAACAAAGAGATTCTTTTTGCTACTGCCCGTGAGTTCGTAAATTTAGAACGTGAACAAGAACTCCATAAAGTATCAGTAAGCGGAGGAACATCAGAGAGAATCCTCGATGCTCTCGGCTCTTCAATTGTTAATTCTCCTGATAATAAATTCTATTTATTCGTAAGAGGAAGTAATACAATCTACCGCCAGCCTTATGCAGGTCCGGCAAACCGCGATATATGGCTTTTTAACAAAGCAAAAAAATCATTCGTTAAAGTTTCTACAAGTATGACAAATGATATCTATCCCGCCTGGGGAGATAATAAAACAATCTATTTTATAAGTGCCGAAGCAAATGGTAGATACAATATTTTCAAACAAGCCATTGATGAAAATGGATTACCAAAAGGCAGTGTAGAGCAGATTACTAAAATAGAAGATGGTGTACGATATTTTGATATCAGCTCAAATGGCAAATCAATTGTTTTTGAAAGCGGTTCAAATATTTACCTACTTGATACACAGACAAGAAAATATAGCAAGATTTTAATTGAGTTACCTGCGGATTATCGTTTCGATCCGGTTGAATATAAAACTTTTACAAGCAATGCTTCAAGCTATGCAGTGTCCCCTAATAGTAAATATACAGCATTAGTTATTAGAGGTGAAGTATTTGTTACATTGAATGATAAAGATAAATCGAGAGCGGTTAATATTTCAAATAGTCCTTATAGAGATACTGATGTTGCTTGGTTAAACGATTCTTCAATAGTATTTACTTCTGATCGCGATGCTCAATACGATCTATATTTGGCAAAGAGTGATGATAAATCTGAACCAGCATTATTCAAAACGCTTAAACATAAAATCACAAAAATCACATCCACTGATTTAGATGAATCAGACCCTGTAATTTCCCCCGATGGTAAAAAAATCACATACATTAGAGGAAGAGGCGAATTAATTGTTTCCGATATTTCAGCAGATGGTAAACTAAGCAACGAAAAAGTTTTATTAGAAGGATGGGCAACTCCAAGTAGTATAGTTTGGAGCCCCGATAGCAAGTATCTTGCCTATTCTATTAGCGACCTTTATTTTAATGATGAAGTTTATATTCATCCGATAGATAACTCAACCAAGCCAGTTAATGTAAGTATGCACCCACGTGGTGATTATGACCCTGTTTGGAGTCCTGATGGTTCAAAGCTTGGCTTCCGTTCTGAACGAAATGACAGGACTTTCGATATCTGGTTTGTTTGGCTAAAAAAATCTGATTGGGATAAAACTAAATTAGATTGGCTATATGACGATGAAAAACCTGTTTCGACTCCAAAAACAGAAAAAGGAGCTAAAGATAAAAAAGATACTTCCAAAGACTCAAGCAAAACGAAAGATATAAAAATAGATTTTGATAAAATTTACGAACGCCTCGTTCAAGTTACAAATCTCCCTGGAGAAGAGAATAATCTTGCAATCTCTAAAGATGGAGAGACTTTCTATTTCACTGCATTTAATAGCGATGCTAAGGCAAATGACCTTTATAGCATCAAGTGGGACGGCAAAGACTTAAAGGCAATCACCAAAGGTGGAACAAAACCAAGCGGTGTTGAAATTGATAAGGATGGAAAGTATCTATACTATTTCAAATCCGGTTCTCTCAATCGTATTGACTTAAAAGGTGATAAATCAGAAATACTTCCATATTCTGCTAAGATGAATATCGATCATCCAAAAGAGCAGGAACAGATTTTTGAAGAGGCTTGGCGAACAATAAGAGATGGTTTCTATGATCCCAATTTCCACGGATATAACTGGAATGCAATAAAAGAGAAATATAAACCTTGGGCTATGGCTGCTTCTACTGATCAAGATTTCAAAGAGATGTTCAATTATATGCTTGGTGAACTTAACTCAAGCCACATGGGTTTATATGGACAAAATAGAGGAGAAACACAGAACGAATTAACCGGATTTCTCGGTGTCGATATTTCACCTGTTAAGGATGGCGTAAAGGTTAATCGCGTTGTCCCAGAATCTCCCGCTGATAGAGAATCGAGCAAACTTTTTGTTGATGATGTAATTACATCAGTAGATCAAACACCCGTAGTTAATGAAATAGATTTTTATTCTCTTTTGATTAATAAAGCAGATGAACCGGTTTTGCTCGGAGTTAAAGACAAATCAGGAAATGAAAGAGAAGTAAAAATTAGACCTATCTCTAATGAACGACAATTACTTTATGAAGAATGGGTAATACAAAGAGAAAAACTAACCGAGAAATACTCTAATGGTCGTCTCGGCTATATACATATCCAGGGTATGAATTTTCCTTCATTTGAAGTCTTTGAAAGACAATTAACGGCAGCAGGGCATGGAAAAGAAGGTATCGTAATTGACGTTCGATATAACGGCGGTGGATCTACTACCGATTACCTTATGTTAGTTCTTAATTACAAACAGCATGCTTATACAATCCCACGCGGTGCATCCGATAATCTCGAAAAAGATAAATTTAAATTCAGAGATTATTATGCTCTTGGTGAAAGGCTTCCTTATTCACCATGGATAAAACCTTCGGTTGCTCTTTGTAATGAAGATAGCTATTCAAATGCCGAAATCTTTTCACATGCTTATAAAACTCTCGGAATAGGCAAATTGGTCGGAAAACCAACCAATGGTAGTGTTATCTCCACCGGTGGAAAACAATTAATTGATGGGTCTTTAGTTCGTCTTCCTTTTAGGGCTTGGTTTACTAAAGCTACTGATAAAAATCAGGAATTAGGACCGGCTGTTCCCGATTATATAGTAGAAAATACTCCAAACGCTAAAGCTGTTAATGAAGACCAGCAGCTTCAAAAAGCAGTAGATGAGCTCCTAAAACAGATCGATTCAAAAAAATAAATCTTCTTATAACCACCGAAGAGCAAAATCAGCTTTTCGGTGGCTTTTCTATAACAACTACAAATAAGACTTATAATTCCGCATTTCATGCAAAAAAACCACTTTTTTACTTTCTTTTAATAAGTAAATATGATAAAATTTTGGTAAATTTAAATAAGATAAAAACATTCCTTCCTCTTTATTTATTTGATGGGGGGAATTAATGGGGGATTTAAGTTTTAGGTTTATCATGGAAAAGAACGCAAAAATAATATCTGAAATTAATTTTCAAGTAAATAATTCATTTGAGAAAATTTTTGGCAATACAAAGGCTTTTTCTTATGCAATTGCTCCTGCCGCTTTAATCTTCCTTGGAGACCATACTCATTATAATGATGGAATTTTAATTTCTACCGCTGTAAACCGTTATTGCGCTGTGGCAATTAGAAAAAGAGACGATGATAAAATAAATATTTTTAGGAAAGATTCTAATACAACTGCATCTTTCGACCTTTCAAATTTCGATATAGATAATTCTGATTCAGGATTTAGGCTAATAAAGGGTTTGACAAAACTACTAAAAGAAGATGAGCATATTAATAAAGGATTTGATTGTGTTGTTTATTCATGCTCACCAGATTTTTTAGGGCTTGGGTGCTTCGCCGCTCAACAAGTAGCTTTTATTACTGCCGCTAAAAAAGCGTTTGAAATTAAACTCCCTATTAAAGTATTGCTTAGCTATATAAAAACAAATGAACAGAACATTATAGGCAAAATCTCTAACCCCGCTCATTATACTACTTCAGCTTTTGCTAAAACAAATAAATTTTACCTCACTGACCTTAGAAATAATACTTTTAAATCAATTCCGTTTGATCAAACTGAATACAAAATTATTTCTTTTACCACAGACGAAGAATTTTCAGCACCAAATTTGGTTTGCAACGAAAGAATTGAGGAATGTGAAGTCGGCGTTAAAGGAGTTAGATTATATATCTGGGGAATTAAAAATCTTAGAGATGTAAAATTCGATTTCATGCAAAAACATTTCCACATGCTTCCAAAAAGAATTTTTAATAGAATTGCTTATAATGTTAAGGAAAGAATAAGAACAGAAGAAGCTTATAAATCCCTAAAACAACAAGATATAAAAGGTTTTGGAAGCTATATTTTTAATTCACATAAAAGTCTTTCTGAGGACTACGATCTTAGCATTCCGACATTAGATTTTATTGTGGAAGAGTGTAAAGCAACTCATGGCGTTTTTGGTGCTAAAATGATTAGCTGTTCTCCAAGCAGGACTGTCTTTGCCCTTGTTAAATCCGATCAAGCAAAACTAATTGCCGAAAAAATTGATACTGCTTTCAAAAATAAATTTTCAAAAGAGCTTACAATTAATTACCTTTCTACTACAAACGGCGCAAAATTAATTTCCTATAAGGAAATTCATCACAAAAATGATGATTAAAATCAAGTCGTAAATTAATCACTTAATTTCAACTTGATTTTGTATCAGCTTAATAATAGATTTTCGCACAACTTATCATGGAGTTACTGAATGTATTTCCCGGAAGAGTATTTTAATGATGACTATGAGAGATTTGAGACCGAGGAAGAAGTAAAACAAAAAGTTAAGACCTGCTCTGAATATATTCATAGCGGTAATATTTTTTCTAACATAGAATTTTTTGAAGAGACAATACAGCTTTGTATAGAGTATGATTTATTAAATGAGGGATTGGAATTAACAGAAGTACTTACTGACTCCATTCCTTATAATTCTGAAATCTGGCAATTTAGAGGAATTCTTTTTAATAATTCTTTCAATTTCGATGAAGGATACAAATGCTTTTTAAAATCGATCTCTCTGAACCCAAATGATGTAGAAACTCTTATCAACAAATCAATTTCCGAGGACAACCTTGGAATGGTAGCAGAGGCAACTGAATCGCTCTTAAAAGCGCTCGAATTTGAACCAAATAACGAGGAAACTCTTTTTAATCTCGGAATTTTACACGAGAAAAAGGATGATTTTCTCGAAGCAATTGAATATTTCAAGCGTGCTACAATTGCTGACCCTGAATATTCAGA
>JBAYVI010000082.1:0-15223 GCA_041674625.1 Melioribacteraceae bacterium
ATGAAATTACAACAATAGATAAGGATGTATTGACTAATATATCCGCAAATGAAGTTCACAATACTTTAAATAAATGGATGTTAGTCGATGGCTTCGATGTAGTGCTTGATACTATAAAAAGTCATGGACTGTGGATGGTGAACGAAAAAAATGGAGATGAGTATTTAGATTTTTTCTCGTTCTTTGCATCTTCTCCTATTGGTTTAAATCATCCAAAACTTTTCGATAAAGAATTTAGAGGGCAATTAGAAAATGCAGCACGGATAAAACCATCTAATTCAGATATCTATTCAGTGGAGATGGCTAAGTTCGTAGATA
Organism: Melioribacteraceae bacterium; assembly: GCA_041674625.1. Lineage (GTDB taxonomy): Bacteria > Bacteroidota > Ignavibacteria > Ignavibacteriales > Melioribacteraceae > BRH-c32. Next base: position 319 of record JBAYVI010000082.1, read on the forward strand.
CATTTGCAAGAGTAGCAAAACCTGATTACATGAAACATCTTTTTTTTATTGATGGCGGTGCTTTGGCAGTTGAAAATGCACTCAAAGCAGCTTTTGATTGGAAAGTAAGAAAGAATTTTCAAAAAGGTTACAAAGAAGAAAAAGGACAGATGGTAATTCACTTTAAGGAAGCTTTCCATGGAAGATCCGGCTATACAATGTCCTTAACAAATACAGACCCGGCAAAAATTAATTATTATCCTAAGTTCAATTGGCCTCGTATAACTAATCCAAAAATTAAATTCCCTCTAAGCGATAACTTAAAATATGTTAAGAAAGCAGAAGAAGATGCAATTAATCAAATTTACGATGCAATTAAAATGTATCCTGATGAAATTGCTGCTTTGATAATTGAGCCAATTCAATGCGAAGGTGGAGATAATTATTTCAGAAAAGAATTTTTGCAAAAACTTCGAGATATTACTTTAGATAAAGACATAATGTATATATTTGATGAAGTTCAAACAGGTATTGGAATGACCGGTAAAATGTGGGCTTTCGAGCATTATACAGAGCCGGATATGATTGCATTTGGTAAAAAAGTTCAAATATGCGGCTTTATGTCATCAAATAGAATAGACGAAGTGGATGATAATGTATTCCATAAATCAAGCAGAATAAATTCTACTTGGGGCGGTAATCTTGTCGATATGGTTCGATCAAGAAAAATCTTTGAAATTATCGAAGAAGATGATTTAGTAAATAACTCCAGAATTCAAGGTAACTATTTACTTGGGCAATTAAGAAATCTTGAAATGGATTTCCCAAATGTAATTTCTCAATCGAGGGGACTCGGCTTATTAGCTGCATTTGATCTCCCTTCACGCCAAGCTCGTAAATCATTCTTAAATAAACTTTATGAAAATAAACTTATTATGCTGGGTTGCGGTGATGTAAGCGTAAGATTCAGACCATCATTAACTGTAACAAAAGAAGAGATTGATTTAGCAATTGATATAATTAGGAAATCTTTAGGCGAATTAAACATTCAATGATTGAAAGTGGAAAAATATTTGTAATTGCCACACCAATTGGAAATCTGGGAGATATTTCGGAAAGAGCTATCAATACACTTTCCGAGGTCGATTTTATTTTATGCGAAGATACAAGAGTTAGTAAAGTTTTACTCATTGCTAAAAGTATTCCTTTTAAGGGATTAATTTCATTTAATGCATTTACTGAATCTAAGAAAAGTAAATCTATATTGGAAAGAATAAAAAATGGTGAGAACTGCGCAATTATTAGCGATGCAGGCACTCCATGTATTTCCGATCCCGGTGAATTTTTCATAAGATTATCACATAATAATGATATTCCCATAGTTGGTATTCCCGGTCCCAATGCTGCAATTATGGCTTTAAGTATGTCAGGCTTACCATCGAGTTCATTTATTTTTGATGGTTTTCTTCCACAAAAAAAAGGAAGACAGAAAAAGCTTACATCTCTATCAACTGAAGAAAGAACAATTATTTTGTACGAATCCCCCTACCGTATTAATAAATTGATAGAAGAACTAAATAATTATATGCCTGAACGATATTTGATGGTATTTAGAGAGTTGACTAAGAAATTTGAGGAGTACTGGTTTGGTACTCCTCAAACTATTATTGAATCGTTGCCTGACAGAACTATTAAAGGAGAATTTGTTGTAGTTATTTCTCCTTTAGGTTGGAATCCGGATTACTCAGAATCGTAAGTTATCAAAGATTTTAAATCATAATTTTTAAATTTTTCTCTTCCATTCAAAAAAGTTAATTCAATTATAAAACTAATTTGAGAAATCTTTGCACCTAATTGCTCTACTAATTTACAGGCTGCAAACATAGTACCTCCGGTAGCTAAAAGATCATCATGAAGGAGTACGATATCATCTTTTGATATTGAATCCGTGTGCATCTCAATTGTATCCGTTCCGTATTCCAATACATAAGATTCACTTACTTTAATATAAGGAAGCTTTCCCGGCTTTCTAATCGGAATAAAACCTGCATTTAATTTTGAGGCAAGAGCTCCGCCAAGTATAAAGCCTCTTGATTCAATACCTACTACTTTAGTTATACCTTTGTCTTTTGAAAATTCATAAAGCTGTTCCAATGCTTCATTAAAAGCTACTGGATCTTTTAACAAAGTTGTGATATCTCTAAACATTATCCCTTCTTTGGGGAAATTTGGGACGTTTCTAATAGCTGATTTTAATTCCATTTATCAACTCCGATTATTTATTGCTTAAGTATTCTTTAAATCTATCTATGTTAAATGTATTTATCACTAAATCTTTTGGATAAGAAACTTTTCGAGCCAACTTAATTCCATATTTATAACTCAATATTCCCTCTTTACGATGTGCATCAGGATCAATAGCCAGAAAACAACCTTTATCCATCGCATAATACAATTCTTTCCAATCTAAGTCTAATCTTGAAGGAGTTGAATTTAATTCTATTGCAACACTATTTGCAACGCATGCATCTATTACTTTTCTTAAATCAACTTTATATCCATCTCTATTCAATAATATTCTTCCCGTAGGATGTGCTAAAAGTCGAGTATATGGATTTTCTATTGCCTTAATAATCCTACTCGTCATAACATCTTCATCAAGGTTAAAAATAGAATGTATAGATGCAATTACAAAATCAAATTCTTTCAATATTTCCGAATCGTAATCTAAAGAACCATCTTTTAAAATATCCGACTCAATTCCTTGAAATATATTTTCAGTCAAACTTTTTCGGAGAGTGAGAATTTCTTCCCTTTGCTTTTTGATTCTATCTTCTTTCAATCCATTAGCATAAAATGCTGACTTACTATGGTCACTCACAACAAAATACTCGATACCATTATCTAATCCGAACCGAACCATTTCTTCAATTGAATTTAATCCGTCCGAGTAAGTTGTATGGAAATGGATTAAACCTTTGTAATCTTTTTCATCAATAATTTCCTTTGTAGGAGCTTTCCTTTCAATATTCTCTTTTTCTCTATATTCAGGATTTAAGAAGTGTTCGTATGTTTTCTCTAATATTTCTCTTTCTGAATCAAAATCATCCTTTAAATAATTAATAATTTGTTCCGTAAACGCATCGCTACCAGTTGTAATAAATAGCTGTTTTTGAAAATCATTTTTTTTAGAAGAATGTAAAATTACAGGGACAGCATAAGAATATATCTCATAATCATTACCATTTTTTTCAATATCAAACGAATTGAGAAATACATTCTCTACATTATCATCAATGAACGAAACAACAAATTCAATTTTATCAAAAGTAGTTTCTCCTCTACGAAAATCCCCTGTTACCGAAAATTCTTTTATTCCTTTTAAAGCTGCTAATTTTTCTGATATTTCTTTTACTATAATTTCTGCATGATTAATAAGAATAAAGCTTTTATTCGATTTTATTTTCTCGATTTGCTGTAATATATTTTCTGCACTTTTTTTTGTAAAACCTTTTACTTCGGTTAATTGCCCTTCTTTGCAGATTTTTTCTAACTCGTTTAATCCGGAAAGTTGAAAATACTCATAAATTGCTTTAACTTTTTTTACACCAAGACCTTTTATAGCAAAAAGCTCAAAAAGAGATGCAGGATACTTAGATTTTATTTTTTCAAAGTCTTGGATGTAGCCATTTTCGTAAAACTCTTTCATGGCAGAATAAATCCCTTTGCCAATTCCTTTTACTTCCATTATTGATTCATCATCAATTCTTTTTTCAATGTCAGGGATTTGAGAAAGTACTCTTGCACCTGATCTGAAAGCATTTATTTTGAATTGATTTTCTCCATCGAATTCCATTAAATCCGCATAACTTTCTAATGCATCAAGTAGTTGTTCATTAAATTCCATCTTTATTACCTTCTTCAATAGTTATTTGATGGACTTTTAATTCTTCTAGATACTTTAATAATATTTCTTCTACCGGTTCATATTCAATATATTTCATTAATTCTTGTCTTACTTTTGATGAATTATATAAACCTTTCAAATATCCCGAATAGTATTTGCGAAATGGAATTACAGCAGCTTTTGTTTCTTTTATTTCGAGCTGATATTTAAGATGTTTTAATGCTGTAAATATTCTTTCCTCGGCGGTTATTTCGGTAGTAATCTTGCCGGTTGTTAAAAGTTCTTTTGCATCTCTAAAAACCCAAGGATGATCAATTGCTCCACGAGCAATCATTACACCATCCGCACCTGTTTCTTCAAATGCTCTTGCAACATCTCCTCCTGTAAAAACACCACCATTAAGTACTACCGGAATCTTAACAATTTCCTTTACTTTTGGAATCCAACTCCAATCTGGTTCACCTGAATGCCCTTGACATCGCGTTCTGCAATGAATCGTTATTGCTTCTGCACCTGCATTTTCTACTATCTTTGCTACTTCTAAAATATTTATGGAACTATCATCCCATCCGATTCTTGTTTTTACTGTTACAGGTATCTTAACTGCCTTAACAATTTCTGAAACCATTTTCTCGAGATAATTCAAATCTTTTAATAGACCTGCACCTGCTCCGCGTGTAGCAATTTTCTTTACCCAGCAACCGGCATTGATATCAATAATATCAGGATTCTGGTCAGCAGAAATAATTGCAGCTTCGATCATTGGTTCGAGATTACCACCATAAATTTGAATACCCACAGGTCTTTCAGATTCGCTTATTAACATTTTTTTTCTTGTTTTCTGATTAGCCCTTATCAAGCCATCTGAATTTACAAATTCTGTATAAACTACATCTGCACCCAATTCTTTACATAACTTACGAAATCCGAGATCAGTAACATCCTCCATTGGTGCTAGAAGTAATGCTTTTCCTATATCTATATTTCTTACCTTGAACCTGCTCATTTATATTGCTTCTGTTGAATTAAAGAAAAAGAAAGTAGCTAAAAAAGTAAAAAAGGCAAAAAGAGAACCTGTAAGAAATGGTGCTTGATAACCAAGGTAGTGAAAAGAAAACCCGCCCCACACAGGACCTAAAACACGAGCCAAAGCCGAAAATGATTGATTAATCCCGAGTACACTTCCCTGTTCATAATCATGACTATATTTTGAAACCATGCTTAGTATTGTTGGTTGTAACACTCCTGTACCTACAGCTAAAATACCACCTGCAATTGCAACTCCTAAAAAATTCTGTCCGTAAGGAATTGCTGCTAATCCTATAATCATAAAAACAGTTCCAAATAAGATCATATTTCGGTCATTAAATATTTTTGCTAATTGCTTTATAAATCCACCTTGAATTATTGCACCAACTATTCCTATAATAGCAAATAATAATCCATTTTGCATATCAGAAAAATGATAATACTTATATCCTAAAATTGAAAAAGTACCGTAAATATTTGCCATAGAAAATACAATAACAAAAAATAATACAATTAAAAATCCTATATTTTTTCTCTTTAGTACCGAAAATGTAAATTTGAAATCGAATATTTTTGATCGAACTATCGTAGATACCGACTCGAAATTCCTCGATTCAGGCAGCTTAAAAAAAGCAAAAGTGAAAGCCATTAAAGAAAAAGCAGCACTTCCATAACCGGCAAAAGCATATCCATATTGTGATAGCAATGCTCCTATAACCGGGCCAAAAACAAACCCTAATCCAAACGCAGCTCCAATTAATCCCATTCCCTTGGCTCTTTCTTCCTTAGAAGTAATATCAGCTATATATGCTTGAGCAACTCCAATATTACTTCCACCTAAACCGCCTATAACCCTCGATATTGCTAAAATCCAAAAGCTTGTTGAGAAACTAAATATAATATATGATGTTGCGGTCATTAGCAATGAACCTAAAATAATCGGACGCCTTCCATATTTATCTGACATTTTACCAAACATAGGATTGAATATAAATTGCATAAAAGAGTATATAGCTACAATAATTCCAATTCCAAAATCAGAAATCCCTAATTCTTTACTCGCAAATGTTGGGAGTATTGGAATTAATAATCCAAATCCCATTAAATCTATAAATACGGTTAAAAAGATAATTGATAATGCTGCTTTTTTATTCATAATTTGATAATTCTTCTACTTTTTCAATAAGGGTTTTTGTGTCATGATATGATTCTTCTATTAAGGAACTATCACTCTTAGATACTAAGAATGATTCAGAATATTTATATTTTTTAAAATTGCTGGGCAATATAACAAATTCCTTTTTATTCCCGTTATTATATTTATGCACCCATGTCGGTATGTAATCAATTTTTGAAAGACTTATTTTGTTAGTGTGAGAATCTTTTGTAAGTTCAAAATTTAGTATAATACCTGTATCCGAATAACGCCATTTCTGATTTGAATAAAAGTTACCAAGTGAATATGCAACAAAACCAGAATCTAATTTTGATGAAGGACTTTTAAAAAATTCTATTGGCTGAATAACATGTGGATGACTGGCTAAGATTATATCAGCACCATACGAAATACTTCTTTTTACAATCTCTTTTTGAAAGTTGGAAGGTTTTCTCGAATACTCTTCCCCAAAATGGAAGTAAAGAATACAGATTTCAGCCTTTTTGCTCTTAGCGATTTTTATATCCCTTTTAATCTTATTTGTATCAATATAGCTTAGAGAATATTCTGAGTTGTCTTTTAACTTAAACCCATTTGTACCATAGGTATAAGCCAAAATAGAAAACTTGATACCATTTTTTTCAAATATAGAAACTGTGTCTTTAACCTTTTCAAAAGAACCAATAGGATTCATTTTATTAGAAACAATTTTTTCATTAGTATTCTTAAGACCGACTTCACCCCTGTCTAATGAATGATTATTAGTTGTAAATAAAATATCGAATCCAACTTTTGCTAATGCTTTAATATACTCTTCGGGGGAATTGAATGCTGGATATCCAGTATATTTATATTTTTTTCCTGCACTAATAGTTTCTAAGTTACCAATTGTAAAATCCGATTTACTTAAATATTTTTCTATTTCTCTATAAACAGGAACAAAATCGAATGAGTCTTCTTTTACTTCAGCATAATTGAATTGCACAGAATGGCACATTAAATCGCCGACTACTGAAAAAGATACCGATGTATTTAATTGGTTTGATTCTTTCGTATCCTTCTGTGGTAAGGTATCTTGACTAAGAATAAGCGAAAGGAAAAGCAGTATTATTACTTTCATAAAAAAAGAGACCGGAATCATCCGGTCTTATAAAATAAATCTATTAAGAATTTTCAGTTTTTCTTTTAGTTTTTACGTCCTGAATTTCATTACGCATATCTTGAGCTAATTTTTTCAATTCGCTCAATCCTTTTCTTAATCTTGTACCTGCTGCAGCTTGTTCTTTTTCATAAAATTTTGTTACATCTACTTCTAATGATTTTACAAATTCAACTAACTGTGAATATTTTTCGTTCATTTTTGCCTCCAATTAATTATTATTTAATTTTAATTTACTGCTAAATTTTCCAAAATAATTTCTGCTAAATCTTTAACCTCTATATCATCTGCTTTATTTAGAGTAGACAGCCCGTCATTTATCATTGTCATGCAAAACGGGCATGAAAGAGAAACAATACCTGCACCCGAATCAATAATTTCTTTACTTCGATTTATATTAATTCTCTCACCTTCATTCTCTTCCATAAACATTCTGCCCCCACCAGCACCACAGCAAAATCCTTTTTCTTTATTTCTATCCAATTCTATGAACTTATCTTTTTCAGTAATCGCCTTAATTAAATCCCGCGGTTCATCATAAATAGAATTATACCTTCCAAGATAACAAGAATCGTGAAATGTAACAACTTTATCGATAGAATTTTCTTTAAGTTTAATTATTCCTTTTGAAACTAATTCTTTCAAAAATTGAGTATGATGAAGGACTTCATATTCAGCACCGAATTTCGGATATTCATTTGAAATAGAATTAAAACAATGTGGACACGTAGTTACTATCTTTTTTATATTATATTGCTTCAATGTATTTATGTTGTCCGTAATCATAGATTGTGCTAAGTATTCATTACCCAATCTTCTGGCAGTATCACCATTACATTTTTCTTCACTACCCAAAATTCTAAAATCAATATTTGCGGACTTCATTATTGAAGCAAATGCTTTAGTTACTTTCATATTTCTCGTATCAAATGAGCCTGAACAACCGACCCAGAATAATAAGTCGCATTCTTGATCCTCGGCATAAGTTTTAATTTCTAAACCTTCTGCCCAAGCTCCCCTATCGTTCTGATCAAATCCCCATGGGTTCTGATTAACTTCAAGATTTTTGAAAACATTGTTTAATTCAGTTGGAAATTGCGATTCAGATAAAACAAGATTCCTTCTTAAATCTACTATTGTATCTACATGCTCAATCATAACAGGACATTCATATACACAAGCGTTACAAGTTGTACATGCCCATAATTCTTCAGCTGTAATATAATTATTAAGAAGAATATTTTCTTTTACCGGTTCAACCAACCGTTTTCTTATATCAGTTATGATTTTCTTAGGTGAAAGTAATTTACCTGTATTATTAGCTGGACAAGCTGCCGTACATCTTCCACATTCAGTACAAGAATAACCATCTAAATTTTGTTTCCAAGTCAATTCATTAACATCGGAAGCACCAAATAATGGTTCATCTTCTTCAAAATTAATTGAAGCTAAAGCATACTTATCTTTTACATCGATTCTTCCAAAAAATATATTCGGAATGGATGAAAATACATGAAAATGCTTTGAAAAAGGAAGGTAATTCATAAATCCAAGTATTAATACAATATGACTCCACCAAAAGATTTCAAATGCAATACCACTTGAATTAACAGCTGTTCCATATATCATTTTACTAATGTAAAATGATATAGGACGAAATTCATTGTTTGCTAAAACAAAATCATTCTTAGCAATGTGAGAAATATTCTGACCGAACATTGTGATAATAACAAAAGCAATTAATAATAGAATTATACCTGCATCAATATTCCCTTTTGGATTTCCTTGAAGGCGAGGAACTTTAATAACGTATCTTCTATAAGCAGCAAACGTAACAGCAACGAGAACAATAATTCCAAGAAAATCTTGAACTATCGTAATGGCAGAAAATAATATTCCGGTAAACGCAAGTGAAAATCCTTCAATATATCCCATTAATATCGATTCAATCACAGCTAAAATAAAAAGTACAAATCCCCAAAAAATAAAAAAGTGAATTAATCCCGGAATAGGATCATTCAATAATTTAGTTTGAGCAAAAGCTATTTTTAATACAGCTTTGATTCTTAATGGAATATTTTCTAATCGATTAGTATCCCTTCCTTTGCGAATATTTTTAATTATTCTTGAAATATTCCTGCCAAGAAATAAAAAAGCACTAAATAAAACTAATGTTAGAATAATTGATTTTATTAACATTATTTTTTCGGAAGTCTTGGATATTTTGCTCTTAATGAAAAATAAATGCTAATAGCAGCTGAAATTTTAATTACATCCCAAATAGAGAATATTAAAAGCCCTGACATAAATGATTGCGAAATATTACCGCCAAAGAAGACAGATAAGTATAAGGAACCAACAACAAGAATTAATACATTAGCTAAAACAATTGCAGCAATAACTGCAAATTTAGTATTGAATTTCTCAATTATATATCCTGTTAAAAAAGCAGCAAATGGAAATGATAATAAGTAACCGCCGGTTGGACCAAAAAATTTAACGAATCCACCAGTGAAGGCGGCAAATACCGGGATTCCGATAGCTCCAACCAATAGATATAATGCTTGGCTTGCTGCACCATTTTTGCTTCCTAAAAAGGCTCCTGAAAGAACGACTAATAAAGTCTGAAGTGTAAATGGAACTGGTTGAACTGGAACTGCAACCTGAGCCGATAAGAAAGTTAATACAGAAAAAGTAATAACCCAGAATGCAGTTGAACTTAAACTTTTTTCTAAGAATGATGATTTGCTTGCAACATTTTGTAACGAATTCATTTTATTCCTCAATTAATAAAAATTTCTTTTAAAAAATAATAAAGTTCTGCTTAATAAATACTCAAATTTTTCGTTGGTTTTAACGTGTGGATGAACCATATCGAAAGTGTGCCCAGTAGAGCTAATCTCTAAAAATTCTGTTGTCTCTTTGTTTGACCAATTATATAGTTCTTCAGCTTCTTCTATTTTAACTGCCAAATCTTGCTCACCGTGCCCTATAAATATAGGAATTTTTAAGGAATTAATTGCTTTTTTGATATTCAAAGATGAATTTTTGTTTGTTACTAAATCATCTAATAAACAAATTCCAAGACTCATAACCTGTTTAGTTCTATGGTTCAAAACTTCAAAAACTCCTTTCTTTCTCCATGCTTCCTTTTGCCGTTCAGAATAGCGGTCTAAATTAGAAACAGAAGCCCAAAGAGCAATAGAATTTAAATCATCTCTTTGGTATGCAGTTAGTAATGAAATTGCACCTCCTCTGCTATGCCCAATTAGACCGATTTTATCGGGAATTACACCATCAAAAAATCCATTCTTAGCAGCATTAATCAATTGATTTAACTCATTTATTTCTCTTGAAAAAGTGTTTTTAGAAAACTTTTCCAATTCGGTAAATTCTATTGAATTACCATTAACTCCATTATGAGAGAAATTAAATAAAATCGATGTAAATCCATTTTGAGCAAAATACTCTCCAAGATAAGGACCAAATCCCCAATCTTTAAATCCTTTAAAACCATGTACAAAAAATAGAAATTTATTTGATAATCCATTAGTCGCTGAATAAATAGTTATGTTTATTTCTTCTTTATCGTTTGTTATTAATTTATAATTCTTTCTCATATTACTAATATGTATATATGAAAAAGAAAAGTCAATATTGATTATAATGTAAGAAATAATAGCTACCATTGTTTTATTAAATTAATTATCTTGAGCTATAAGAAAAATGAGTAAATGAATAAACTACTTGTCATACCGTCAATTGATATAAAAAATGGAAAAACCGTTAGAGTAGTCCAAGGAATACCTGAATTAAATTCCACTGAATATGGAAATAACCCGATAGAAATGGCATTAATCTGGAGAGCAGAAAATGCTAAAGCTATTCATGTGGTTGATTTCGATGCGTCTGCCAATATTAGTAAAGAGAACTTAAAATTTATTCAACAGATTTGTGAAGCTGTTATAATACCGGTAGAGTTCGGCGGTGGCTTATCTACCTATGATGAAATAAAAGAGACCTTAGATGCGGGAGTATATCGAGTTGTTATTGGCTCTATGGCTTATGAGAATCCAAAAGAATTTCAAAAAGCATTAGACCAATTTTCTCCAACTAAAATTGTTGCAGCTATTGATGTAATTAATGATGAAGTAGTTATTCATGGAAGAAAAATTCATACCGGGATAAAACCATTAGACTTTGCTATTAAACTAAAAGAAATGGGTGTAACGAGATTTGCAGTTACCGATGTAATGCGAAATGGTATGCTAACCGGTCCAAATGTAGAACTTTCTAAAAAAATTGCAGTTACTACTGAATGTAAAGTAACACATTCAGGCGGAATTAGCGGATACAACGATTTAAGGAGATTAAAAGACGCTGCAGGTGATTTAATAGACTCAGTAATAATCGGAAGAGCACTTTACGAAAACAGGTTCCCATGCCAAAAAGTTTGGCGTGTTGCAGAATCTGGTCTTTTTAGTTGAGGAATTATGAATAAAAAAATCTATGAACCGCAAACATCGAGTTTTTGGTCTAACCTTTTCAAGAACCCAACCGAAATGGATGAACTTGAAGACATACTACTTTCCATGCCTCCTTTTAGAGAATTAAAAGAAAAACCTTTTTATGCTCTATTAGAACTTGTTCACAATAGAGCATACGAAGAAAATGAATATGTATTTTATCAAGGAGATCCGGGTATCGGATTGTACATAATTTTAGATGGAGAAATTTCTATTTCGCAACAATTTTCTTCAGGAAAGAAATTTGAAATTACTCAATTAACTAAAGGTGATTTCTTTGGAGAGGTTGCATTATTAGACGACGAAACTCGCTCCGCATCTGCAATTACTACAAGGAAATCTAAATTAGCAGTTATTTTTAAACCAGACCTCGATGAATATATGAATAAATACCCAAAAGACGGAGTTAAAATCCTTAGAGGTATTTCTCAAATTATTGCTAAAAGACTTCGGACAATGAACCAAGACTATTATAATATTTATACTTCAAATATAATTTTAACAAAGGAGGAGTTATGATTTCTAAAGTATTAGTGCCTATCGATTTCTCTGAATATTCCAAAAATGCTTTTAAATATTCGGTAGATTTTGTAAAGCAATTCGATGCCGAGCTTTTCCTAATATATGTAGTTGAACCAATTATTTATCCGGCAGATTTTAGTTTAGGACAAGTAGCAATTCCCTCTATCGATATAGATATGCAGAAAAAAGCAGAAGAAGAACTTGATTCTCTTGCCAAGCAGTTTATCAATAATAATCTGAATTATAAAGTTGTGATCAAAACCGGTAAACCATTCGTAGAAATAAACGAATATGCAAGAGAACAAGATATCGATATGATTATAATTGCTACTCATGGACATACAGGTGTAGAGCATCTGTTATTTGGTAGTACGGCAGAGAAAGTTGTAAGAAAAGCACCGTGTCCGGTGCTTACTCTACGTGAACCTATAAAAGGATTTTCTTACAAAAATTAATGCATATGAGGGTTAGCCGGCGCAGGTGAATTGATTCTTTCTAAAGCCGCTTGTGCCATTTTGGCTATATCTGTTTTTGGATGCTTTTTTATTAGGGATTGGTACAAAGTTTTTGCTTTATCTACATTGCCTTTCCCTTCTTCTAACACAGCTATATTAAATTGAGATTCAAGACTTCCATTCGTTAGTTTAAATACCTGGTTATTATAACTTTCAGCTTTAGTAAAATTCTTTTGCACATACTCCATATATGTTAATGCTTGAAGAATATCTACTCTATTTGGTCCTTTAACTAAAATTTTCTCTAATAAAGAGATTGCTTTTTCTTTCTGATGACCTATGGCATAGTATGAAGATAATTTTTTCATTTTAAGAGTATCGTTAGGATTAGCTTCAACTTCTCTTTCTAATTGTTGGAGCTTTTGCATAGAAGATTTATCGACATTATCCTTTGAAGGCATTTTCCCTCTCATCGATTGATGCATTGCATCATCTGGAGCTCCTGAGTTTGAAGTTCCCGCCGGATTTTCACTTGTAAAAATATTAGAACTAAATATTGCTATTACAATTGCTGCAACTATAATAACTATTCCATATATGTAAATTGGTTTTAGCTTCATCTTTTCCCTATAATTAAGATTTTATTAAGACAATTGGATAATATATATTTTTTTCAAAATTTAATTAAGAAATCTAATACAATTTTTTCATTTTATTCTCATAGTAGTAAGAAATATATGAGATTTTGGCGGTAGATAAATTTTTATTTCCTGATTTGAAGGAGAAATTGTAAGTACTTTTTTCTCTATATCCGAAATAGATTCATTAACGTTTTCTTCTGACATTGTTATATAATATAATTTCTGGTTTAATATATCTCCTTTCAAATAGAAATAATTCTCTGAAGCACTATTATTAACTACGCAAACCGAATATTCATCTTTATATAAAGCTGCGGTAGCTCTTAAATCAATTGAAGTGGGATTAATTTTTATAATTTTTGCACCATTGGGAAAAAGTTTAGAAAAAAGTCCCCAAGTATAAAACCAAGGCCTAAGATTAAACTTATTTTCTTTGTTTTTCCAAGCACCCCATTGAAAATTAGCATGGCTATTATCATCTAACATCCAAGCAAGCACGGAATTTGCTCCTGAATTTAATGCTTGGCATCCATAATCTGCCATAAATTGTGCATACCCAAATGAATCAATATTTTGATTTATTTCAGCATTCTGACCGTCTCTCATTCCCGATTCGCTAATAAAAAGCATTTTGTCGCTATTTCCTGATTGCTGTTCCATTACTGATCGAAAATCTTTTACTTTATAATATATACCCCCTAATTCAAGTTCTTTTTTCCATTCATAAATATGAACGTCAAAAACATCTACTTTTGAACTTATTGAGTCTACACTTTTCTGAAACCACTCATCATTATTACTCTGCCCGGGTGCCATAAACTTGATTTTTGGAAATACTCCATTTTTCCGGAATCCATTTTGGAGATATTCAAAACCCCTTTTCCATCTTTCATAATCACCAACTTCATAATTTGGCTCATTTACAAAACCATAGTACTTAATGCATTTGTATTTTTTTTGATTTACCAAATAGTCCATATATTTTATAATCATATCAAGATACTTTGATTCATCAACCTTATTTAGTCCATTATGATTAAGCCATACTGGCTCAATCCCCCATTCTTGTATAATAACTGAAATATCATTTTGATCGCAATAATCTAAAATTTTGGTTAAATGATAAAATTCAGGACTATTTGTAGTAAAAATATCGTTCTCATCGAAAGCCCATTTAACCTGCATCATAGTTCTAATAATTTTAAAATTCATCCACTGTACTCGATCAAATATTAATTTGTAGTCGCTCTCACTAATATCCATATTATTATAGTTTCTTACATCCCACTCAAAACCAAGACCTTTAAAATTAATAGAGGCGATTTTTGTAGTATCAATATTTATAATAAAAGGGGAAGGCTCTTTTTTTACTATTTCAGTTGAGCAACCGCTTATCAATCCAAAAGACAAAATAAAAAAAGTAAGAAAACTAAATTTTCTTATCATATTTCTGAATCCTTTTCATTTTTTTTTAATCCTATATGTATAAATTACATAAAAAAGGGAAAATTATGACAGAGAAATTAACAAA
>JBAYVI010000083.1:0-15184 GCA_041674625.1 Melioribacteraceae bacterium
ATCGGATTTAATTCCTGAACTTCAAGGCAGATTCCCAATTAGAGTTGAACTAAAAAGTCTAACCGAAGAAGATTTTGTAAAAATTCTTACTATTCCACAGAACGCACTTCTAAAACAATATAGTGCACTTCTTGAAACTGAGGATGTAACTATTAGATTCAAGGACGATGCGATATTAGAGATTGCGAAGACTGCCGCCGCTGTAAATGATCAGGTGGAGAATATCGGCGCAAGAAGACTTCATACTATTCTAACAACTTTATTAGAAGATATTTTATTTGAAGTTCCCGATAAAATGCCTGAATCGGCAATAGATATTTCAGGCAAGATGGTAAATGATAAACTTGATAAGATCATTAAAGATAGAGACCTAAGCAAGTACATATTATAAAAACGAATAAAAATATTTGCAAATTATTTTATAACAGATAAACTTAAAGTGAGCAGAAATGGCTTTTGATTTTAATAATATCCCTAAAGCGTATAATCCGGCAGATGTAGAAGATAAATGGCATTCATACTGGGAAAACGAGAAACTATATCATTCACAGATTGATAACACGAAAGAACCATATACGATAGTAATCCCTCCTCCTAATATTACCGGTATTCTCCATATGGGGCATATACTAAATAATACTATTCAGGATATTTATATTCGTTACAAAAGAATGAATGGTTATAATGCATGTTGGGTGCCGGGAACAGATCACGCTTCGATTGCTACCGAGTCAAAAGTGATTGCTTTCTTAAAAGAAAAAGGTATGGATAAAGCCGATCTCACAAGAGATGAATTTCTTAAGTACTGTTACGAATGGAAAGATAAGTATGGCGGAATAATTGTAAGTCAGCTAAAGAAGCTTGGAATAAGCTGCGATTGGGATAGAGAACGCTTTACGATGGATGCACATTATCATAAAAAAGTCGTTGAAGCATTCGTTGAGCTTTATAAGCAGGGATTTATTTATCGCGGATATAGAATGGTAAACTGGTGTCCTGCTTCTAAATCTGCAATCTCCGATGAAGAAGTTATTTTTAAAGAAGTAAACGGAAAATTATGGTACCTAAAATATCCTATTAAGGATAGCGATAAGTTCGTTATAGTAGCTACTACACGTCCCGAAACGATGCTCGGCGATACAGGTGTGGCAGTTAATCCTGAAGATGAAAGATATAAAGAATTGATCGGCAAAAAAATAATTCTTCCATTAGTAGGAAGAGAAATTCCTCTTTTCGCTGATGAATATGTGGATAAAGAGTTTGGAACTGGGGCAGTAAAGATAACTCCGGCGCATGACGTTAATGATTATGAAATGGGAGTTCGTCATAATCTTGAATTTATTAATATTTTCAAAACGGATGCTTCCACGAACGATAACGTTCCGGAAGGATTTAGAAATTTAGACCGATATGATGTAAGAAAAAAAGTTGTAGAAGAGCTTGATAAAGCTGGGTTATTATTAAAGACAGAAGAATATACAAATAAGGTTGGTTATTCTCAGCGCGGGGATGTTCCGATAGAACCATATTTATCTGAGCAATGGTTTATGAAGATGGATGAACTCGTTAAACCGGCTCTTGATGTAGTGCTTCAAGGGAAAGTAAAATTCCATCCCGAACATTGGGTAAAAACCTATGAACATTGGATGAGCGGCATTAGGGATTGGTGTATTTCGCGTCAGCTCTGGTGGGGCCATCGCATTCCCGTCTGGTATCATAAAGACACTAAAGAAATTTATTGTGGAATTGAAGAACCGAAGGATAGCGAAAATTGGATTCAAGATAATGATGTTCTCGATACTTGGGCATCGAGCTGGCTTTGGGCTTATGACGTATTCGAAAATGATGACGAAATAAATTATTATTATCCGACCGATCTGCTTGTAACCGCACCCGATATTATTTTCTTTTGGGTTGCGAGAATGATTATCGCAGGTATGTATTTTAAGAAAGAGATTCCTTTTAAGGATGTTTATTTTACATCTACCGTACGCGATATGCAAGGAAGGAAGATGAGTAAATCGCTTGGTAATTCGCCTGATCCCCTTGATTTAATTGCTCAATATGGCGCTGATTCACTTCGCTTTACTATGAATTATATTGCTCCTCTCGGACAGGATGTAATGTTCCAAGATTCGATGGTTGAAATAGGGAGAAACTTTTCCAATAAAATTTGGAATGCCGCACGCTTTTTATTAATGAATGCACAAAATATAAAATTAAATAAATCTCTTGCTGATAAACATTTGGATTTTGCTGATAGATGGATTATATCACGATTCCAAAGCACGGTAAAAGGATTTAGCACTGCACTCGATAAGTTTGAAATTAATAATGCAACAAAGATAATCTATTCATTTGTATGGAATGATTTCTGTGATTGGTATATTGAGCTTTCTAAGACTCGTCTTTATAAGGGTGGAGAAGAAGAGAAATCGGCTGTCCTTACAAGGGCACTCGGACTTTTTGAAGAGATGCTTAAAGTTGTTCATCCCTTTATGCCATATATTACAGAAGAGATCTGGCACTTATTTGAAGAGAGAAAAGAGGGAGATAGTATTTCGATACAGCAATTCCCACAGTATAATATTGATTTAATTGATGAAGATGCCGAAAAGCAGGCGGAGCTTTTACAGAACGTTATTACAGCACTTCGTAATATCAGAGGTGAGATGAATCTACCTCCTTCAAAAACTATTACTGCAATTCTTAAGACTGATAAATTGAAAGAAGTTACTTTCGGATATATTAAAGCATTAGCTAAAGTTGATAATTTGGTTGTAGGAAGTGATGTAGAAAAACCAAAGGCAAGTGCTTCGGCTGTGGTTAAGGATTGTGATATTTATGTTCCATTAGAGGGATTGATTGATTTAGATGTTGAAAGAAGTAGAATTGAAAAAGAGATTGCACGAATAGAAGGATCGCTTCAAGGTGTAATAAAAAAATTATCGAATGAAAGTTTTGTAGGCAGAGCACCTGCCGATGTTGTAGAAAAAGAAAAAATAAAGAAAGAAGATTGGAAACAGACGTTAGAAAAACTTAAGGTGATATTACACGATTTAAAGTAAAATAGATTGTATTACCACAAGTAAAAAAGGGGGAAGTAATGAAAAAGCTATTAGTTTTTAGTCTATCTATTGCTATGCTGTTAATACCAATTATTAGTATGGCTCAAAGCACACCGGACCCAAAACCGGCGACAAATATTTTAGATGCGATTAAGATTCCGCGGAATGAAAATTCAATGCCCGGGAAATATCCCGCTAAAGTTGTTCAAATCGATAATGACAAATCAGTAATTGACAAGAAAATAGTTTATGATGCTGCTTATGAAATGATTTCAAAAGGGATGCTTGAATTAACAGGTAAAAATTCTTTGAAAGAAGCATGGCTTGAATTCATATCCCCTAAGGATAGAATCGGATTGAAAGTTAATCCTGTAGCCGGTCCGACCCTTACCACAAGTATAGAAGTAACGCAGGCAATTGTAAAACAGCTTGAGGAAACGGGTATCCCTCGATCGAATATAATTATTTGGGATAGAAGAGAGGAACAGTTATTTGAAGCCGGTTTTACAAAAGAAGCATTTCCGGGGATAAAGATTATTGGAACGGAGCGACCTGAAAACGGTTCGATGTATGATGAATCCGGCAAGTTATATGGACTTCGTATGATCGATACCACTCAATATTATTGGGCTGATTGCGAAGAAAAGTATGATTCGGCTACAATTCCTTATATGGTTAATGAAGGTAAGTATTCTTATTTCAGCAAGATTGTTACCGAGATGGTAGATAAAATTATAAATGTGCCGATTCTAAAAAATGCGGGCTCATCTGTAACGCTTTGCTTAAAGAATTTGGCTTATGGCAGTATAACAAATACGGGGCGGCTTCATAAACAGTTATGGGCGGAGACAGTTGCGGAAGTAAATGCTTTCCCACCGCTTCGTGATAAGGTAGTGCTAAATATTGTTGATGGTCTAAAGGGTTGCTTCCAAGGCGGACCAGGAGCTAATCCGCAATTCTTTGTTGATTGGAAGACAATCATAATCGGTACTGATCCTGTTGCAGTTGATCGCGTTGGATATGATATTGTAATAAAGAAAAGAATTGAAGAAGGAATTCAAAAAGAAGATTCGCCACGTGGAAGATCGTTCTTAAATCTTGCTCAAGACCTTAAACTTGGCGAAGCTGATTTAGAAAAAATCGAATTAAAAAAAGTTGAGATAAAATAAAGATGATTTCTTATATGTCGAAATTTCGCCGGCTGATATTTGCTCTGATAATATTATTATTCGGAAATTTATATTCACAAGTTGATACAGATTTTCCGAAATTAAATGATATCGATTTGCATGGTGCAAAATTCATTCAAGAAAAATATTTTGATGGTGGTGGGTTATGGGGTCATATAAATGGCGGAGCGGATCTTTATTTGGAATATGGTTTTGATAAACTTCTCTTTCAGGAAATTCAGTGGCAGGGAAATAGTTTTAGAGTAGAGTTTTATAGAATGATAGATGCTGAAGCTGCTTTCGGCATCTATTCTATTAATCACTATAAATGCAATAAGCAGGATACATTAACAAAATTTATATGCATCGCTCCCTATCAAGTGCAGTCTGCACTCGGCAGTTATTATATTTCAATCGCTAATGATAAAGGGGGCAAAATTGCCGATAGTCTTAATGTAGAAATTTTTACAAAAGTATTATCTAAGCTCAATGAGAAATTATTTGAGCTGCCTTTTGAGATCGTAGAACAAAATTATTCTCCGTCCGAACTATCCAAATTAAAATTCGTAAAGGGCGTACTCGGACTTCAGAATATATTCCCTGAATGGATTGGAGCACTGGAAAATTATGATTATTATAAGCTCTTTGCATTGTCGATAGATATCGAAGGTAAAAAGAATGGTGTAATTATTTTTGATAATTCTTTAGACTACGATTCCTTTATAAAAATTAACAAAGATGATATTCTCACAAAGCTTTATCCCTTAGTAACGGAATCTAAGTAGTATTTTTTAAACTCCCAAAATTCTTGTTAAAATTCGGAATTAAACTCCCAAAATTCTTGTTAAAATTCGGAATTAAACTCCCAAAATTCTTGTTAAAATTCGGAATTAAACTCCAAAAATTTGTGGAAATTTTCGGAATTTGGTTTGATACTTATGATTTAGTGAGAATTTTCTTAATTTTCGTTTAAAATTTCGGAACGATTGCAAAATGAATCAGATACCTACCAAAGAAGATATAGTAAAAGCTCATGATAGAATCAAAAATCAAATCCATAAAACACCTATACTTATTTCCATTTCATTGAACGAAATCTTCGGCGCAGAATTATTTTTCAAGTGTGAAAATTTTCAGAAAGTTGGTGCATTTAAGTTTCGTGGAGCAAGTAATGCAATACTTTCTCTACCCGAAGAGGAAATAAAAAAAGGAGTTTGCACGCATTCATCGGGTAATCATGCCGCCGCATTGGCACTTGCCGCAAAAATGAAAAACGTAAAAGCATATATAGTAATGCCAAGAACTGCTCCGAAAATTAAGCATGATGCAGTAAAGGGATATGGAGCGGAGATAATATTCTGCGAACCGAATCTTAAAGCACGTGAAGAGGCACTCCAAAAAGTAATTGAAAAAACGGGTGCGGTATTCGTTCATCCTTATGATAATTATATGGTGA
This sequence comes from Melioribacteraceae bacterium, assembly GCA_041674625.1. Taxonomy (GTDB): domain Bacteria; phylum Bacteroidota; class Ignavibacteria; order Ignavibacteriales; family Melioribacteraceae; genus BRH-c32. Next base: position 5,694 of record JBAYVI010000083.1, read on the forward strand.
TTGCAGGTCAGGCAACCTCTGCTAAAGAATTAATAGAAGAAGTTTCTGAATTGGATTATATTATCGCTCCTGTTGGCGGCGGTGGATTATGCAGCGGGACTTCTTTATCTGCTAAATATTTCGGCAATGGTATAAAAGTAATTGGCGCAGAGCCATTAAATGCTGATGATGCTTTTCGCTCACTTAAAGAAGGAACGATTCAACCCTCAATAAACCCCAAAACTATTGCCGATGGTTTAATGACTCAATTAAGCGAAAAGACTTTTTCGATAATTAAAGATAACATAGAGAAAATTATTACTGTGCGTGAAGAGACAATGATTGAGTGTATGAAGATGATTTGGGAGCGTATGAAAATAATTATTGAGCCATCAAGCGCGGTTGTTCTGGCGGCTATTGCCGAAAACAAAGAAGAGTTTAAGAATAAGAAGATCGGGCTTATTTTATCGGGCGGTAACGTCGATCTAAATAATCTCCCTTGGTAAGAATATGATGAGTATTTAAAATCAAAAACCGCTCAATATAATTGAACGGCTCTGAAAACTTCTTTAACGAATTGCGATTGATATAAGATTACAGAAATATTTTAGAATCAAACTCACAACTTCATAATTACTCCGTATAATGCTCAATCACTTTTAAGATGTGGTCTTCGCAGACTTCGCAAAATGGCTTTTTACCTTTGCTGAACATAATGCAATCCAATTGCGAACGATATAAACCTTTGGCGGCATAGCCCGCACCTTCAAAAACGCCTACCTTACCCCAATATTTACTCGACTGCAAATATTTATCCACCACCTCCGATTGCTCTTTATCTTTTGCGTTATAATCGTCTTCTGCTTTTTTAATTTCCTCAGCGGGGGCGTTCCCCTTCTTCAAAGCCAATGTATGTTTATTCATTTCTCTTCTTATTTTCTGCCAAGCATAATCTTGCTTATCGAAACCCTCTTTTTCCCAAGGTGTCGGCACTTCAATTCCGGGAGTAAGAAGAGCTTTCCATTTTACATTATCTTTATCAAGCAATGCAGTAATGTTTGGTTCGACCGGTTCAACTCCTTTCGGATAAAATTCATTATAAGCGACATCGGAAGTATAATATTCATCGGCTAAGCCGGAAAACGAATGACCAAACTCATGCAAGAATAGATATTCATGGAATTGATTATCGGTAGTGAAAGTGCAATAGAAATTATAGATACCACCGCCGCCATATCGTTTATGATTGACCATTATATAAATTGCATCATAAGGAACGTGTGCTGCCATATCACGCATCGCTTTATTATCTTCAGTGAGTAGATAGCGTTCCGAACCGAGTGAATTAAAAGTAGAATTAAGTACGGTTTTTCGATATTCGCCTGCAGGAGGATTATCCGTTCCACTTTCTGTCGATGGCTTAAATACGCCATAGATATTAAATTTCTCTTTTTGCGATTTGTACGGTTCTTGATTAAAAATAATAGCAGTAAATTTTTCTAAATCGGTCTTAAATTTATCTTCCTGAGCGAGTGTGTAACCTTCGCCAAGTATAACAATATCAACCTTTGTATGAGGATCGCCGCTATAATGCGATTGATAAATTTTTACGGTTTCATCGGTAATATTTTCGTGAATGATACTGATATTAGCAGGGTCAATATCTAAAGAATAGATTTCATTTAGATTGTTTTGACGGTCGCGTTTATTCAATGTAAAACGAATTGGAGCTTTTGGTTCGGGTATAATGCCGCTTTCGTGATATGCTTTAATAATACCATTTGCGGCTTCCTCGCTTGTTTGGTATTCTTTGAAATAGCTATCGAAACCTTTCGAATAAATCTCTTTGCCCGATGCATTATCATAGATTTTTACATAGTAAGCACCATTATTAAAGTTATCAATGAGATTAATTCGGCTTCCTGCCCAAATTCCATAGACATAAATTTGGTCTAAACTCACGATTTCGGTTTTAGCATCGCCTGTATGATGATAATCGATTCTCATCGTTTTATCATTAAAAAAAGTATTAAATTGTGTTAAATCCTGCGCATTCATAGAACCTGCTATCAATAGGATTGTAAAAAGAATAGAAAAATATTTCATAATCGGGTAATCCCCCTGTTTTTGACTATTAAAAATAAGAATGAAAACCTATATTTTGTATAGTAATCTAATGATATATATATTAAAAAATATAATTATTATGTGGGTTGTTTTTGCGGTGATAATTTCGGCGCAGGATGGCTCATTCCAAATTGCACGCCTTAAATATAATGGCGGAGGGGATTGGTATAACGATCCTTCGGCTGAAGTAAACTTACTAAAATTTGTAGCAGAGAAAACGAATATCAAAGTATCGGCTGAATATAAGTTCGTCGATATCGGAAGCGATGATATATTTAAATATCCTTTCCTTTTTATAACCGGGCACGGCAATGTAGTTTTTTCCGATTCAGAAGTGGAGCGATTAAGAAAGTATCTGCTTAATGGCGGATTTCTTTATATTGATGATGATTATGGTCTTGATGCTCCGATACGAAGAGAGATGAAGAAAGTATTCCCCAATAAAGAATTGCAGGAGCTGCCTTATGAATATGGTTTGTATCATTGCTTATACGAATTCCCGAGCGGACCGCCAAAAACTCACGAACACGATAATAAACCACCGCAAGGATTCGGGATCTTTTTCGGCGATAGATTAATGGTTTATTATTCTTATGAAAGTAATCCGAGTGATGGCTGGGCAGATGCTAATGTTCATAACGATCCACCCGAAGTGCGGGAAGAGGCATTGAAATTCGGTGCGAATTTAATTGTTTGGGTTTTGGCGAATTAATATGTCAGATAAATTAATTATTGAAATAAAAAATCGATTGCTTTCTGTCTTAAAAAAAGATTTTAAGAGAAAACAGTTAGCTCGGTTAAGTTGGTTTATTAGTGGTACGGTTTTGCTATGGTTTTTATTCGGATTGCTTGAAAGTGTTTTTAGATTTTCTCCTTTCGGTAGGACAATAATATTCTTTAGTTATTTATTGATTGTACTCATTGCTGCTATAATACTTTTTGTTATCCCTTTTATAAAAGAAAAATATTTATCCAAACCGGATTATAATAAAGCGGCAAAGATGGCAGGGGATTATTTCCCTGAAATTAAAGATGAACTTCTTAATACACTTCAAATTGCAGAAGAAAATTCCGATAATTATTCTCATTCATTAATTGAAGCTGCTTTTAAAGCGACTTATGAAAAAACAAAGAATATCGATTTTGAAAAAACAATCAATTTAAGTGAATCTAAGAAGAAGTTACAATATTCATTTATAATAATAACCGCATTCCTTGCGCTGATTCTTATCACTCCGGGATTTACAAATGCGTATTATAGAATATTAAATTTTACCAAAGAATTTAAAATCCCTCAGAAATTATATTTTGAAGTCTCACCCGGTAATTATCAATTAACCAAAGATGAATCCATTACAATTACAGTTAAAACAACCGGCGAGCCGGTAAATGATATAAATCTCTATACAAAGTCAGAAGAGCAGACCGATTTTTCACAAATAAAACTGACCTTAACAAAAGAGAATTTATTCCGTTACGAAAAACAATTCGTAAAAAACAGTTTTGAATATTTTGTTACTGCTCAAGGAATTGAATCTGAGCATTTTAAAATTGATGTAATCGATCGACCCGTTATAACAGGACTTGACATAAAGATATTTCCACCATCTTACACGAAACTGCCCGAAGTATTACAATCCGATAACGGGAATATTGAAGCATATCCGGGAAGCAGAATTACATTTGGACTTAATTCATCGAAAGAATTAAAAGAAGCTAAAATTAATTTTAGCGACTCTTCTTCGACCGCACTAAAAACAGGTTACCAAAAAGCTAATGGAACTTATATAATATCAAGTGATAAAAAATATTCATTTGAGCTAACGGATTTATTTGGTAATAAAAATCTTAATCCCATTCTTTATTCGATCACTACATTAAGCGATTCATATCCGATCATTGAATTAATTGAGCCCGAGAGTGATATAAGACTTGCTAAAAACAATATCGTGCAGATTAATTCTATATTAAGTGATGATTTCGGTTTTTCAAAACTTACAATTAATTACAAATTAACTTCATCTAAATATCGTCAACCGGAAACAATTTTTAAGACCAAAGAAATATCAGTTCCTAAAGCCACTAAAGAATATGTACTAAATTATGTTTGGAATATGGCAGAACAATATTTAGCAGAGGGTGAGGTAGTAGCATTTTATCTCGAACTCTTTGATAATGATAATGTAAACGGACCAAAATCTGTAAAAACAAAAATTATAAATGTATCTGTTCCTTCACTCGATGATCTTTATAAATCATTAGAAAATACTCAAGAAGATACCAAGAAAGATTTGGAAGAAACATTTAAAGAAGCCGAGAAACTAAGCAAGGAATTAGAAAAACTTAAAAATGACTTGAAGCGTGATAAAGCCGAAATAACTTGGGATGAAAAAGAAAAGGTTGAAAAAGCAATCGATAAATTTAAGGACTTGACTTCTAAAATTGATGAAGCATCTAAAAAGCTAAATGATATGAAGAAAGAGATGATGGAAAATAATCTTCTTTCGGAAGAGACGATGGAAAAATTTATGGAACTCCAGGACTTAATGAATGAGCTATCGAGTGAAGAATTCAAAGATGCTATGAAAAAACTCCAAGATTCGATGAAAAACTTAATGCGTAATGAAGTGAATCAATCGATGGAAAATTTTAAACTCGATGAAGAAATGTTTAAGAAAAGTCTCGAACGTACAATGAATTTACTCAAGCGTGTACAGGCAGAAATGAAGGTGGATGAAATTATTAAGCGTTCAGAAGAGTTAGCAGAAAAGATGTCTGAGCTAAAAGAGAAAACTGATAAAATGAATTTATCAGATAAGCAGAATAGAGATCAGCTTAAGAATGAGCAGAAAGATGCTACACAAAATTTTAAGAATTTAGAAGATGAAATGAGCGATCTTCAAAAGAAGATTAGTGAATTAAATGATATGCCGAAAGATAAGTTAGATGAAATAGCGAAAGAACTTGATAAACAGCAGAATCAGGAGCTTTCGGAAAAGGCAGAAAATAATATTTCGCAGAATCAAAAAAATCAGGCACAGCAAAACCAACAGCAGATGCAGAACAATATGCAGAATTTTAATAAGCAGATGCAGGAATTTCAAGAGAGTATGCAACAGCAGAATCAGATGGAAACTTTCAATGCAATGATGAAGAATATTAATGATCTTCTTTCGCTTAGTAAATCGCAGGAGAAATTAAAAAAGGAAACCGATAATAGCGGTATTTCTCAACAGAAATTTAATGAGAATGCTAAAAAGCAGAGTGAGATTCAAAATAACCTTAGTAAGGTAATGCAGAATTTAGGAGAGCTATCGCAAAAGTCATTTGCAATTACTCCTGAAATGGGTAAGGCGTTGGGACAGGCATATTCTAATATGCAGCAGTCGATAAATTCTCTTCAAAATAGAAATACAGGTGGAGCATCTCAGAACCAAAATAAATCGATGGAAAACCTCAATCAGGCGGCTTCAATGATGAAATCGGCTCTCGATATGATGATGCAAGGGGGAGGAAGCGGCGGTGGTATGATGAATATGTTTCAACAGCTTCAGCAGATGAGCCAGCAACAAATGAACCTGAATCAATTAACTCAAATGATGCAGCAGGGGAAATTGACTCAACAGCAGATGGGGCAGATGCAGAGATTAGGACAGCAGCAAGAGATGCTTCGTAAGTCGCTAGAGCAATTGAATAAGGAAGCTAAAGAGAGCGGACAATCGAAGCGAATCGCTTCAAATCTTGATAAGATACTTGATGAAATGAAAGAGGTTGTTTCGGGATTGGAAACAGAAAAGATTAATGATGATCTTATTAAGAAGCAGGAAAATATTTTATCGAAATTATTAGATGCACAGAGATCGATTAATGAAAAGGATTATGAAGAAAATAGAAAATCGAACACGGGAAAGAATATTACAAAAGAACGCCCTGATGCATTAAACCTTTCTCCCGAAGAACGAATCAAACAATTACGTGAATCGCTTAATAATGGAACACGAGAGAAATATAATAAAGATTACGAAGAGCTGATAAAAAAATACTATGAAAAAATTGGTAAGTGAAGGAGAATAAGTGATTTTACAGAATCGACCGATATGCCTAATTTCGCAAATTCTCCAAGCATCTAAAACATTTACACTCCATAAATTTAATTTCTTCCTTAATAAATTTTAAAATGTTTCGCCGAGGAATAATGATTTGATAATTAGGTAACAATCTCCATTCTAAAAAATTATTTTTTACAAAACTTATCAATTGTTTGATCGAATTCTTCAACTAAATTTTTCAATAAAACTTCCACTGAGAGGATTTGTTTTATTAAGCTGACGCCTTGACCGGCTTCCATTAAACCTTCTTGTTCATCACCTTCAAAAATTCCTCTTCGTTCGCGCTTTACACCAAGCAATACTTTTAATTCCGCTTCATTAGCCCCTTTATTTTCAGCATCTGAAACAGTTCTTGTAAAATCATTTTTAAGTGTTCGCACTAAGCCAATTTTACTTAATATCAATGTAGTATCGTTATCACCTGCTTCTACAACTCTTCTTTTATAGTTTTCATGAGAAGAGGATTCGATTGTTGCAGCAAAGCGAGTACCGATTTGAACACCTTCGGCACCGAGAGCCATAGCGGCAGCTATTCCTCTTCCATCTGCAATTCCCCCCGCTGCTATAACAGGAATTTTAAGTTCATTAACTAACTTAGGAATTAATGAAATTAGTGTTATTTGATCTGCACCATTATGTCCGCCTGCTTCAACGCCTTCGCCCACTACCGCATCGCATCCAACACTTTCTGCTTTTAGTGCAAATTTAAGCGAAGGTACAACATGAACAACCACCATTCCGGCATTTTTTAATTTATCAATAAATTTACCCGGATGTCCCGCCGAAGAAAAAGCAATCTTAACCCCCTCTTCAATTGTAACGTTAATTAGTTCTTCGATATCACCACGCAATAAAGTGAGATTAACGCCGAACGGTTTATCAGTAGCCGCTTTACATTTTTGAATATGTTCTCTTAGCAAGTCCGCTTTCATTGAGCCTGAGCCTATTAAACCAAGTCCGCCATTATTAGAAACAGCGGAGGCAAGACGCCAGCCGGAAGTCCAAACCATCCCTGCTTGAATGATTGGATATTTTATTCCGAGTAATTCTGTTACACGATTATTCTTTATCATAAGCTTATATTTTTTTGAACTAAAAAACCTTTTACTTAATTTATAACATTGTATTAATAAATTTAATAAAAGAAAGGAAAATATGAGGGCTATTATTCCTGTTGCGGGTTTTGGAACACGATTGAAACCGCATACTTATTCTTTACCAAAGGTGTTATTAAATGTCGGTGGTAAACCTATTATTGCCCACATCATAGAAAAACTCCTTGAAGAAAATATAACTAAAGCCACATTTATTATCGGCTATCTCGGCGATAAAATTTCTGAATATATAAGTAGTCATTATCCCCAATTAGAGGCTGAATATGTAGAGCAAACTGAACTGCTCGGTTTGGGACATGCGGTTTATATGGCTTCACCTACTTTTAATGAAGAAGAAGTTTTTATCGTTCTTGGGGATACAATCTTTGATGTGGAATTGCATAAGATATTTACTCTTACTGAAAGTGCAATAGGTATTAAAGAAGTGGAAGACCCAAGTCGATTCGGTGTTACTGTTCTTGAAAATGACTATATTATAAAAATGGTCGAGAAACCAAAAGAACTTGTTTCTAAGTTAGCAATTGTTGGTTTGTATTATATAAAAAATTCTACTTTACTTACTGAGTGCTTGAAAGAATTGATCGAAAAAGAGATTCAGACAAAAGGTGAATTTCAATTAACAGATGCATTGCAATTAATGATAGACAAAGGGGAAAAATTAAAAACCTTCCCTGTCGAAGGATGGTACGATTGCGGAAAGCCGGAAACATTACTTTCTACTAATCAATTCCTCCTTACAAAAAATGGTACAAATAGAACTCCCGATAACGTTGTAATTATCCATCCTGTTTTTATTTCGGAAAAAGCTAAAGTGAGTAATTGTGTTTTAGGACCTTTTACAACGATAGCCTCAAATTGTATAGTTACTGATTCCGTTATCAAAAATTCGATTATCAGTCCCGGTGCACGTGTAGATAAATCGCTTCTTGATAATTCTATAATCGGAACGGATGCAGTAGTAAAAGGGAGTTTGAAAAGATTAAATGCCGGCGATTCGTCGGAAATAGAATTTTTCTAAATTAAGAGAGGTTACATAATGTCATATTTATTTACGTCAGAATCCGTTTCTGAAGGGCATCCGGATAAAGTCTGTGATGCGATCTCAGATGGAGTTTTGGATGCAATATTTAGCGAAGACCCAAATGCAAGAGTAGCTTGCGAAACATTCGTTACTACGGGACTTGTTGTAGTTGGCGGTGAAATTACTACCAAAGCATATATTGATGTAGAAAATGTTGTAAGAGAAACAATTAGAAGAATCGGTTATACAAAAGCCGAATATAGATTTGATGCAGATTCATGCGGTGTACTTAATTCGATTAAATCACAATCACCTGATATCGCAATGGGTGTGGATACAGGTGGAGCAGGTGATCAAGGAATTATGTTCGGATATGCTTGCACACAGACACCAGAATTGATGCCTATGCCGATTGTTTATGCACATAAATTAGTTAAAAAATTAGCTGATTTAAGAAACAAGAATCCAAAGCTAATGCCTTATCTTCGTCCTGATGCTAAGTCGCAGGTTACAATTGAATATAGCGACGATCACAAACCATTAAGAGTGGATGCAGTTGTTATCTCTACTCAACATGATGGTGGCGTAAAGCAATCGAAGATAAAAAAAGATGTAATTGAAAACGTAATCAAGAAAATTATTCCTGCTAAGTATTTAGATAAGGACACAAAATATTATGTGAACCCTACGGGAAATTTTGAAATTGGCGGACCGTATGGCGATACTGGTTTAACGGGTAGAAAAATAATTGTTGATACTTATGGCGGATGGGCACCTCATGGCGGCGGAGCATTCTCGGGCAAAGACCCGACCAAAGTAGATAGAAGTGCCACTTATGCAGCGCGCCACGTTGCTAAGAATGTTGTTGCTTCGGGATTAGCAAATGAATGCTTATTGCAGTTGGCTTATGCAATTGGTGTCGCTCAACCGGTATCTATCTTAGTCGATACAAAAGGTACAGGCAAAATTCCTGATTCAGAAATTGCTGCGATAATAAATGAAAAAATCGATCTCACACCTAAAGGAATTATTGAGAGATTAAAATTAAGAAGACCAATTTATACCAAGACTGCCGCTTATGGACATTTCGGACGTAACGATAAAGATTTTACATGGGAACAATTGGATTTAGTAAATGTA
>JBAYVI010000084.1:0-15094 GCA_041674625.1 Melioribacteraceae bacterium
GACGAATAATCATAAAATAAAAAATTGCGAATATAGCACCAAACATAATAAGTGTGCTAACCATACTTCCGCCACCGCCTTGACCTGATGGAGGTGCCATTGCTAATAATAGATCCATTTTTTCTCCTAAATTGAATTTATGTTATACATTAATTTATTAATAATTTCCTTTTTCCACTCGGAAAAATTACCTTCTTTAATTTTTTCTCTCGCCTGACGCACTAAATTTAAGTAAAATGTCAGATTATGTATTGATGCTAATTCATAAGCTAATATCTCTTTCGCATTAAATAGATGTCGTAAATATGATTTTGTAAAATTTTGACACGTGTAACATGAGCAATTTGGATCAAGAGGAGTGAAATCCTCTTTGTATCCCGCATTTCTCATCGATACCACTCCAAGCGAAGTGAAAAGATACGCATTTCGTGCATTGCGAGTAGGCATCACACAATCAAACATATCCACTCCTCTTTCAATAGCTTCGAGAATATTCTCCGGTCTCCCTACACCCATTAAATATCGCGGCTTCTCTATCGGCATTAAATTAGTCGTAAAATCAACTAATTCATACATCTGCTCCATCGGTTCGCCGACTGCTAATCCACCGATTGCGTAGGCATCGAAATCGAGATTTACTAAATCCTCTGCCGATTTCTCCCTTAAATCCTTATAAACGCTTCCTTGTATAATACCAAATAAATATTGTTTATGCCCATAAAGCGGCTCGGTTTTTTCAAAAGCTTCCTTGTTTAAAACAGCCCAATTGCTCGTAAGTTCCTGCGATTTTTTTGCATAATCATATTCACATGGGAATGGTGTACATTCATCAAGCGGCATCATAAAATCAGAGCCTATACTCCTCTGTATTTGAATGACCTTTTCGGGCGAGAAGAAATGCTTTGAGCCATCGAGATGACTTTTAAATTCCACACCATCATGTTTCAGCTTTCTTAGCTCTGAAAGAGAAAAGACCTGAAATCCACCGCTATCAGTTAATATCGGTCTATCCCATCCCATAAATTTATGAAGCCCACCCGCTTTTTCTAATATTTCCGTTCCAGGTCGAAGATATAAATGATATGTGTTTCCAAGAATGACTTGCGCTTTTACTTCTTCTTTCAGTGCTTTTGGCGTAACTGCCTTAACCGTACCTTGAGTACCGACAGGCATAAAGATTGGAGTTTCTATTTCACCATGCGAAGTTGTTATTTTACCGAGACGTGCTTTAGAATTTGTATCTGTTTTTAGTAATTGAAAATCCAATTATACCTATCATATTTAATTTTATCGTAATTATAAAGATAAAGTAATTAATGGAATACTCAAAGCCGATATTCTCGTTAACTCGTACTCACTGGTGTTGGTAAATATTGTAAAAAAAGGTTATTTTTGAATCATTATTCAGAATAATTCTAAGTATCTAATGAAAAATTCTTTTCTTCTTTTATACATGTTGATTCTGTCTTCGCCTATCTTATCTCAAAACGTTAAAGGTAGATTAATTGATAATGAAAATCATATTCTTTCAAATTTATCTTTAACACTTTTTGCCAAAAATAGAACTTATCAAACTATTAGCTCTTTTGATGGTAGTTTCCTATTTGATAATATTCTTAGTATGGATAATGAATCCATACCTTCAGGATATTTTATCTCGAATAATTATCCTAATCCTTTCAATCCTATAACAAGAATTATGGTAACTCTTCCCTCGAACGGTAATGTAAAGATTTCAACATACAACCTATTAGGTGAAAAAGTTATTTCAGATATTTCTAAGGAATTAACTAGCGGCTCTCATTCAATCGACTTAGAACTTAATGGATTGCCTAATGGAGTTTATTTTGCCAATGTTTCGATTAATGATAGATTCACTATCGTAAAAAAAATGATGCTCCTTTATGGGAGTCAACATCTTTTCCCAATTAGAAATTCCGCTAATGCTAAAATTGTAAACACAAATAAGAATACTGAAACAATTATAATTGATAGCTTAATTGTATCTAGTAAGATTATAGGTAAAAAGGTTTTTGATAATTTACCTTCTATCAATGGTAGCTCTCTCGATTTGGGAGATATTATTATTGAAAGATTCTGCCCCGGGTTGCCGACTATCGTATATGAAGGGAAAAACTATAATACCATACAAATTGGAGTACAGTTCTGGCTAAAAGAAAATTTAGATATTGGAAGAATGATTTTGGGAGATAGTAATCCATCTGATAATCGAGTAATAGAGAAATATAGCTACGAAAACGATACGAATAATTCCAATATTTATGGTGGACTTTATCAATGGAATGAAGCAATGCAATATTCCACAAAGGAAGGAACAAAAGGTATTTGCCCTTCGGGTTGGCATATTCCTACAAAAGCTGAATTTGAAAAATTGATAGAAACAGTTGATTATAATAGCGATTATCTAAAGGCTTTTTCCGGAAATGATAATTCAAACATGAGCGGATTTAGTGCTCTGATTGCTGGTCATAGAAATACGGACGGTATTTTCAGAATGCTCGAAAATAACACATCATTTTGGCTCTCCTCAGAATATTTCACAGGAGACGCATACTACGTCTATTTAAGAAGAAATAACAGTGAAGTAACTATTGATTTCTCTAAAATAAATTATGCGTTCAGCATTAGGTGCATAAAAGATTAGGGATTTACCGCTACTTCCAAGCTTCTATCCATATAATTACATAAATTCTACAATGTGCAAATCACCATTTTTATTATCCTTGATTCATTAAATTCTTTATTCACGCAATAAATATTTTATAATCTAGTCTATTAATAGTTATTGACAATATGTCATTTTTGACATATCTTTCTTTTATAAATATGGAAGATAAGCCTCTCATATGGTTCTATGGTGAATTAAAAACTCCACCATTAACTTCGGCTGCCCGAATTGAAGCAGGTTACTATTTGCGACTTTTGCAACTAGGTGATAAACTGGGAATGCCTCATTCAAGACCTATGCCAAGCATAGGGTCAAACTGTCATGAGCTTAGAATCAATGATGAGAATGCAACATGGCGAATAGTTTATAAAATTTATTTCGATGCAATATTGATTCTTGAAGTATTTAATAAACAATCCCAACGAACGCCAAAAAAAATAATAGATGTTTGTAAAAAGAGAATTAAGGAGTATGAAAATGAATAAATTAAAACAAAATAAACTTGCTTTACGAGGTTGGAAAACTGGTTCGGTCCAGGAGTTTCTCGGATTGACTGACGAAGAATCTGTATACATAGAACTAAAAATTAAACTATGTACCAATTTAAAAAGATTGCGAAAGGAACAGAATATCACTCAAGTTGAGCTTGCTAAAATGCTAAATTCAAGTCAATCCCGCATTGCAAAGATTGAAACCGGCGATTCTTCTGTTTCTCTCGATTTGATAATAAGATCGTTATTAGCTCTTGGCACTTCCCAAAATGATATTGCTAGAGCTATCATTTCATAAAGTATATTTTTAGCTGATAACGATTTTGATTTCGATTTTTATGTAACTATCGTAATCTGGATTATTACATTATAAAATATCTACTGAATAATAAAAGCAGTATAGAAAACTTCCTATACTGCTTCGCTATAATCTTGTAACCTATAAACACGATTTAAGTTTTACTTCACCTCTTGTAACTCTTCTTTCTCTATCGATTTGCCTTCGCTCTGCCATGCTGTAAATCCGCCCGTGAGATTCATTACATTCTTTATTCCCACTGAAAGCATTAAACTCACACCAATACTGGAACGATCTCCACCTGCACAATTCAACACAATCTCTTTCTCATCTTTCAATAAATCTATATTATACAACAGTGAACCAAGATGAATATTTTTAGCCCCGGGTATATGCCCTGCCGTAAATTCTGTTGCACCTCTTACATCTATTACTGTAACCTCATCCGAAAGCATCTTCTTCTCTAATTCTGCTACTGTAATTTGATTTACTGTTTCCAATTCGTGACAGTCATTTGCATAATTATCTAAATTAGATATATACCCATGAATATTGTCTAACCCTATTCGGATTAAAGATTTCGTAAGTTCTTCAATATTATTTTCATTCGCCACTAGCATAAATGGATTTTCATAATCTAAGAGCCACCCTGACCATGTAGAAAATGAAGCATTAGCCTGAATGTTAATCGATTTACAAATATGCCCGCCCGCATATGAAAGTTTATCCCTAGTATCAACTAACCGAATTTCCTGATTGAGTGCTGACTTAAATTGAGGCAATGTCAATCGTGCAGGATGTGGCAATCCGCCAAGTATCTGCGGACCTGTTTTATTCAACTTCTTCATCATTGCAAAATATTTTGGAGGTTCAGGTTGTCCATCCAATAATACTTTTATAAATTTTTCTTCATCATCAATGTTCAATGCCCAATTAGTATATTTTTCGTATCCTACTGTCGATGAAGGAACTGCTCCCAGTGCTTTGCCACATGCAGAACCTGCACCGTGAGCAGGCCAAACCTGAACATGATCCGGCAATGACTTAAATTTTTTCAAAGACTGGAACATCTGACGAGCTCCAATCTCTTGTGTGCCTATATATCCCGCCGCCTTTTCTAATAAATCAGGACGCCCGACATCTCCTACAAATACAAAATCACCTGAAAAAATCATCACCGGTGTAGAGCTTCGTGCCGTATCAGTCAATATAAAACTAATATGTTCGGGTGTATGACCCGGTGTATGAATCACTTCAAAAAGTAGATTTCCCACTTTGAACGAATGTCCTTCTTTAAGAGCAATATGGTCGAATTGATATTGCCAATCAGGACCTCCCTCTTCTGAAAGCATAACTTGTGCTGAAGTTGCTGCTGCTAATTCTCTTGTTCCACTTAAGAAATCGGCATGTATATGTGTCTCTGTGATATGAGTAATTTTTAATTTTTCCTTCTCAGTAATTTCTAGATAAATATCTATATCTCTTCTTGGATCTATTACTATTGCTTCTCCTGATTTCTGACATCCGATTATATAGCTTGCCTGTGCTAATCCAGTTTCATATATATGTTTAAAAAACATTTTTCCCTCTTAATTTATTATTCAACTTCACCGTTCCAACCGATCATTCCATCGGCTAGATTATATACTTTTTCAAATCCCATTTGAAGCATCAGCTTTGAGGCGTGATGACTCCTATTTCCACTTCTGCAATACATGTAATAGCTTTTTGATTTATCTAATTTCTCTAACTCCGTAGAAAATTTCGGGCTCATCATATCTAATAATATTGAATTTGGTATTCTTTGGTCTTGGTTTTCAGCCAATGTTCTTACATCTATAAGTACAGCATCTTTATCACTTTTCATCTGTTCATTAAATGTATCTGAATCAAGATTTATTACTTGTGTCCGATTTCCAAATACCGAGGATAATAATGACATATTTTTACTCCTTAAATTAATTTAAACTCTTTAGCTAAAATAAATACGCTCATTATAAGAACAAACCATCCAAATACAGGTTTGAGCTGAGCTCCTTTTATAAACTTACTTAAAAAACTTCCTAAATATATCCCTCCAATCGCTATTGCCGAAAGACTTAATAAAAATATCCAATTAAACTGAATGCCTAATATTAAGTCAGATGCGAATCCTGTTAAGGAATTTAGAGATATAATAAATAATGAAGTACCTACCGCTGATTTCATCTGAATTTTTAGAAATATTACCAATGCCGGGATAATTAAAAATCCTCCCCCTGCTCCTACCGTTCCGGTTACAAATCCTACTATTAAACCTGATACAAATAATTTATTTGAATCTTTCTTCTGATTATCCTCTATCTCTAAACTTTTATCCGTAATCATTTTGAATGCCGAGAATAGCATTAGTACCGAGAAAAATATCATTATCATAAAATTTTTGGTTATAGCAAAACTTCCTATATCTAATATAGTAACTGGTACTAATGGCATTAAAAAAGTACGCGTAATTATAACCGAAATAAATGCAGGAATTGCAAACGCTATCGCAGACTTAATTTTTATTGATCCCTTTAAATAATAATTAAATGCCCCGAATAAACTTGTGAGTCCTACTATAAAAAGCGAATAAGATGTTGCATTAAAAGGAGTTAGGCGAAATAAATATACTAATAGTGGTACCGTAAGTATCGATCCCCCTGCACCAATTAATCCGAGCGAAATCCCGATTACTAATGTTAATATGTATCCTAATATTTCTATCATATTCTCTTTGTTTTATAAACTATATGATGTCCGATTATTGAAAAGGTTTCAAGGTAGGGATTTTGAGGTTATATTAAATAATTCTCATTTTATTATAGCGGTGTTTGCCTAAGTTGTATTGGAGGTTTTATAATATATCATTTTCCTAAAAATGACATACTTTAAATAGTTGCTACTAATATTTAGCTTCTAATAATGTTTGTTCATTTTCATAAATTGTAATAGAGAGTTTAATAAAGAAGCTAAATAATCATGGTATAAAAAAAATTGGATAATTATCTTTCTACTCTTCCTGATCCACCGCTCTTTATTAATTTTTCTACTTCATCGACTGAGACTAAATTAAAATCACCAACTATTGAATGTTTAAGGCAAGAAGCGGCAACAGCAAATTCAAGAGCTTCTTTCGTATTATCTTTTTCTAATAAACCGTAGATTAAACCACTGGCAAATGAATCTCCTCCACCAACCCGATCAACAATATCAATTTCATATCTCGAAGATCTATATGGCGATTTGCAATCTTTTTCATCTAAGAGTAACGCACTCCATCCATTTCGGGAAGCGGAAAAACTTTCCCTTAGAGTAATTGCCACTGCTTTGAAATCATAAAGCTCTTTTAATTTTTTAGCAATATTAAAATAGCCCTCTTCATTAAGTTCACCTTCTTCAATATTGGTATTATCTGCTTTTAGTCCAAGACTTTTTTCTGCGTCCTCTTCATTTGCAATGCAAACATCTACATATTGCATTAATGGTTTCATTACAGATTGTGCTTCCTCTTTAGTCCACATTTTAGCTCTAAAATTTAGGTCGCAGCTGATCTTTACACCGGCTTCTTTAGCTGCTTCACAAGCAGTATAAAGAGCTTCTTGAGCATTCTTACCCAATGCAGGGGTTATCCCTGTCCAATGAAACCAATCAGTTTTTTCAAATACTTTTTGCCAATCCACTTCATCCGATTTCATTAAGGAAATTGCCGAGTTGGCTCTATCATAAACTACCTTTGAAGCTCTTTGGCTAGCACCGGTCTCTAAAAAATAAATACCAACTCGATCACCACCACGAACTATATAGTCGTCTTTTACTCCAAATCTTCTTAGATGATTAATAGCAGATTGACCGATTTCATGTTTAGGAAGTTTTGAAACAAAATAGGATTCCAATCCATAATTTGATAGCGATACAGCAACATTTGCTTCACCACCACCATAAGTTGCATCAAATGATTGTGATTGGACAAATCGTGTAAAACCGGGTGTCGATAACCGGAGCATTATTTCGCCAAATGTTACTACTTTTTTCTTCACTTAAAAATCCTATAGTATAATTTATTATTAACTTTTTTCAACCGGGGCAATATCTTTAGCAAAAATATAAATTGCCATAACTCCCAATGGAACAAATATTGCAATCATTATGAATATCGGTATATAAGATATTTCTGAAATTACCGGGACTAAGAAATTCATAATAATTACTGCAAAGACACCAATTGAGCCACCAAATCCGGCTAATGAACCAACTGACTTACCACTAAATAAATCACTTGGAATAGTCTGGATATTTCCGATTGTAAACTGAAATCCAAAAAGAACGAAAGCAACAATTATAACAAATTTAAGAGCTGTATCTGCAATAAGGATTGTGGCAACTAGTCCCAAAAACATAATAACCGCACCAATTACAATTGCGGTTTTTCTGGCTTTATTTATCGATTCACCTTTATTAATAAGTTTACCGGCATAGTAACCACCTGATAGACTACCGATTGCAGCACCTACATAAGGCACCCATGCAAAAAAACCGATCTCTTTTACATTGAAGCCATAAACATCAGCAAGATATAAAGGCATCCAGCCTACGAAAAGCCACCAGATCGGTTCTAAAAAGAAACGAGAAACAACCACAGCCCACGATTCTCTATGAGATAGAATTTCTTTTAATGATAATCCTTTTCTTCCCGGATTTTTTTTATCGAGTTCACTTTGACCCGCTAAAATAAATTCTTTTTCTTCTTGAGAAATCCATGGATGTTCAGCAGGCAATTTTTTATTTACAATTAACCATGGGATTAACCATATTATTCCAAATGAACCAACAATCATAAAAGTTACTTGCCATCCAAAAGCAGCCCATAAGGTTGCAATTAAAGGCGGTGCTATTACTGATCCAATAGATGCTCCGGCATTAAAAATCCCTTGAGCTACTGCTCGCTCTTTAATCGGAAACCATTCCGCATTGCTTTTTACTGCTCCGGGCCAATTACCTGCTTCGCCTAATCCTAATGTAACTCTAAGAAATCCGAATGATAAGATCCCACGTGCAAATGAATGCATGAATGACGAAACTCCCCAGATACCGATTGCAATCACATATCCGATTCGAGTACCCACCTTATCGAAAAGCTTACCCGATATTAATTGACCAATTGCATAAGCAACCATAAATACATTAAGAATAATTGCATAATCGCCTTTATCCATTCCGAGGTCTTTTGAAATACTAGGCCACATAAGACTTAGCGTGCTTCTATCTATATAATTTATTACTGTGGCTAAAGCTATAAGTCCAATTATCCACCAGCGTAAACCTTTAACTTGTTTCACTTTTTTCACTCCCACTCATTCTTATAGATTTATTTTTGATAACCGGAAATACCTTGCATAAAGTCTTCTCTAATAGGACTAAATACATCAATCAACATCCCTGCTTCTAGGCATACTGCTCCATGTTCTATTTCAGGAGGAATACAAAATCCATCTCCGCCTACAAGTACTTTCTTTTCATCACCGATTTGTACTTCAAATTTTCCGCTGACTACATAAGTAGTTTGGCTATGAAAATGTTTATGAACTGCTCCTATTCCCCCTTTATCAAAACTTACTTGTACCATCATTATCTCATCATTATAGCCCATAAATTTTCTTCTCATTCCCGGAGCTACTGTTTCCCATTCCATTCCGGCAGTTTGTATATATAGATCACTTTGATATTTCATTATTATTACTCCATTAATTATTTTTTAATTGAAAATGGTCCTGTCCAGCTATATTCTACTTCACCAACTTTTACTATATGTTTACTTTCTGGTTTGTTGTCCTTATTTGCAATAAATACTACCCATTTAATTTCCTTGATTCCATTAATTTCAACTACTGTATATTCATCACTATTATAAACTACTTTAGTGCTAGTAAACGTAGGATAAGAATCTCTGGTAAATTCCAAAGTTGGATCAAATTCACCGTGAGGTTGAATGATCGAAGCAAAGACAAAATCTTTTGCATTCTTTCTAAGCATAATTCCTTGATCATTTCTCAAATTAAATTTTGGATCATTTGCCCCAACTTGAGTAAAGAAAATTTTCATTGATGGGTCTGCGTTTGTGATAATAGAATAGAATCTATGTTTATTAAGCCATGTAATAATCGCACTATTGTCAGATTTACCTTCAGCGTCTTTCCATAAATGCTGATATCCGTTTTTACTTCCCATTGTTGTTTTTTCATTTGCATATGTTTTATAATCGAAATTCGCATCAACTAGATGACCCATATAATAAAAAGGAAGATCATATTGATGTTCTTCTTTAGAAGCTATTCTAAAAATATCTAAAACAATCGGTCGGTCTATTTTTTCATCATTAATTAGAGCCATAGTTCTATGCATTTCCACACCTGGATATGCATTAAAATCTTTTGCGCTCATGAATTGTAAATTTGGGTCGTCTGCATTATAGAAATATTCACTTGGAGGATTTTTTTCTGATTTGTTTCGATTAAAATCAAAGTTAGATTTTTCATCTACAACAAGTGTATTGTGTGCTACGGTTTGCATAGCATAAGAATCATTTTCCGGAAGATATCTTCCACCAAATTTTTGAACAACGTTTAAGAATCGAGCTGCACCATAATCTTGAATTATCTCTTCACCTTGATCATAAAAGAGAAAATGAAGTTTATCAAAATGACCATGAGATAAACCATGAGATGAATACTTAAAAAGAAGGGTTTCCATATCGTCTTTGCTGCCCCATCTGAATATACCTACTCCTCCTTGCTTCCCATCTGCTCCATCTATAAATGAAATACTTTTCCATGAAAACTGAGGTATAGTCTTGGCTTCTTTTAAGGCAGATGCGGTTTCTAATCCTGCAGATGTTAAACTAACTTGGTTTTGTTCTTTTACTAAATTCAACAACTCTAAATCGTGTCCGTATCTTTCAAATACTACATTAGAAGCTAACACTAATTCCTGCGAAAGCCATGTTTTCTCTTTAAGTGCATCATTGATTGGCATAAATGCACCATTTGTATAGGTCATCTGTAATGCAGAATAAAAAGCTTTCTTCAATATAGAATCACGATGCTTAAATACATTTAAATCAGGACGATTGTTTTCTAATGACTCTGCGAAAATAAAGAATGGCCATAAAGCATATCGGGCATAATAACCACCCTCGGTATAATAACCATCGGGTGAAAATAGTTTATCAAGCTGTGGAATAAATCCACCTTCATCATCAAGTTTTGAACCATGAAGAGATTTTTCTATAAAATCTTTCTTATCCATGACAAGTCCGGTCATCCCTACTGCTGTTACCATCCAAGTACCATGATTATGAATTCGATTAAATTCTTCTTCACACTCGGTTAAGAAATAATCGCACATAGGAACAAAAATATTTTCTTCGTAGGATTTTCTTTCCTCCGGTTTTAACCAATCATAAATGCAATCATATGCTTGAATAGTATGGATTAACCAAACAGTTTCATTTAAAGTTTGCCAAAATAACTTACCGGTCATCTCGATTTTACCTTGAGGATGCTTACCTAATTTTGGATATAACAGAGCATATTGATTTAACATATTTCGAATAAATTCAGCATATTTAACTTCACCTGTAACCTGATACATTATTCCGGCAATATACATTTCATTATAATTCTGTTTATGTTTTTCATGTGTATATCCACCGCCTGCATCTTTTGGTAAAGGAACATCCATTTGTTTTTCCAAAGCCATATCTATCGCTTTCTTGGCTTTTGCGAAAGATTCGTTGAATAACGGATATTTATCAAAATCTTTCTTTATTTCGGCTACAGCTTTTTTGGTTAATAAAAGATTAGGATGAATTGATTGACCAAAACTCAACTGAAGTGTTAATAAAAATAATACTAATATTTTTTTCATTTTATAATTCCTATCTGTTATTCAATCTAAAAATAAATATTAAATTCTTCTTTAAACAAAATAAGTTCCACCATTAATTTCAACACAAGCCCCGGTAATAAAAGAGGCTGAATTTGATGCAAGATAGGTAACTAAATCAGCCACTTCATTTGCTTCTCCTTCTCTCCTAAGTGGAGTTCCTGCTGCAACATTTACTCTTACTTCCGGTTTTGTGAATACATTATGGAAAGTTGTATTTATCATTCCTGGTGAAACAGCATTTACGCGTATTCCCTTTGGACCTAATTCTTTTGCAAGTGATTTTGTATAAGTAAGAACTCCTCCTTTAGCAGTAGCATAGGCTGCTGCACCAGGACCACCACCATCACGAGCTGCCTGTGATGCAAAATTTATCACCGCTCCACCATCAATCATATATGGAACTACTGCTTTTGTTACAAGAAAAACAGTTTTTAAATTTAGTGTCATTAATAAATCCCAAAATGCTTCATCCATTTCGCCTATTGTCTTACGACCAACTAAACCACCTGCTACATTAACAAGTATATCTATTTTTTTTCCAAATTCTGAAACAGCTGAATTTACTAATCTTTCGATATCTTCGGATTTTGTCATATCTCCTTGTACAGCAATTACAGTTTTTCCTAATGCTTTAATTTGACGGACTGTTTCTTCAGCATCTTCTTGATTATCATAATAATTAAGACATACTTTAGCTCCTTGCTCTGCCAAACGTATAGAAACCGCTCTTCCGATATCTCGTGCTCCGCCTGTTACAATTGCCAATTTGTCATTTAAATCAACCATTTTATAACCTCTTATTTATTTATAATTTTTACTTCTATTTATTGGAAAAGTATTCTTTAATTCCGTTCATTAGTATTTCGGCATTACTCCTAAGTAATGTGTAATTATTTTCATTAATTGCTTTTTTATCTATCAATGCTGAACCAACTCCCACTGCACAAGCACCTGCCCGAAGCCAATCACTAGGATTAATTAAGTTAACTCCTCCCGTAGGCATCATCTTTAAATGAGGCATGGGTGCTTTTACGCCTTTGAAAAAATTAATTCCAAGTACATCTGCCGGGAATACTTTTATTATGTCAGCCCCTAACTCATACGCTAAATTAATTTCTGTGGGAGTAAAGCATCCCGGCATTACAGCTATATTATTCTCTCGTGCTTTTTTTATAATCTCTTCTTTTAATATTGGACTAACAACATATTTTGCACCTGCATCAATTGCTTCTTGAGCCATATTTGCATTTAATACTGAACCAACACCTACCATTACAGAATCACCAAATTCATTGCAAACTTTTTTAATCATTTCAATTGCATTAGGAACTGTCATCGTAATCTCAATCGAACTTACTCCACCCGAATGAATCGCTTCTACTACTTTGATTAATTTTCCCGAGTCTTCCAGTCTAATAACAGCTACTGCACAATTTGAAATTATTTTCTCAACTATTTCTTGCTTATTCATTTAATTAGACTCCGAGTTAAATGCATCAGTATATTTTTTTATATTTTTATTTATCCAATATCCATCAGTATTTTTCTCAATTTCAATTATAGAATTAATATCGTAGCTTTTCTTAAATTCATTTATTTCAATTTTACTTCCTTCATACATCAATACTGATTTTAGTATTTCTTTTTCATAAGAAAGAACAACCATTGATGCATTAGTTTTCAACTCGGGAAGATCTAACTCATTATTTTTCTTGAAATAAATACTAGTTCTATTTCCTCCTTTAATAATGTCTATCAATTTATATTCACGGTGATTAAATTCTCTAATTTCAGGAATTTCTTTATCACTAACAGAGGTTGGATATATCAATGTATTAAAAGAATAATTATTGACTGATTCTTTTTCAAATAGAATAGAATTAGTATCATATTTGGTATATGGCTCAATTGATAAATTAGTGTTGTCGGATTGTATTATATATAGCTTCGATTTATCTGTTGTTTTTATAATTCCGTTTTTATTTTTTAGTTGAGTATAGACACCCTGCCATAGTTGCTGGTAAGAATGAAAATCCTCTGAATTGAATTGATCAATAAATATCCAGAAATATGGTTTAACAAATATTATTGAACGATTATAAGATACCCCAATAGAATCAAATCCATTGTGCGAGGCAGAAAAATAATCGTAGTTATTTCCTGTAATCCATTCATTGACTGAAGGATTAGGAAGATTTTCCCAAATTCCAAAACCGGTTCGCGCATTATTATCAATCCAATTTTGTCCTTGAAGAATTTTATCTGCAAGTGCAACATTTTTCACTAATGAATTTTTAAAATATTGATATGAAAGATCGCTATAGTGTACTCGATACGTAGGAAGTAATGGACTACCAAAACCATAAGCCATAACTCCAAGTATTCCCCCATGGGTATGGTCAGGTTTGAATTTTGCTAATCCTCCATCAATAACCATATAGAGATCATTTATATCCCAGCCACTTCTCATTACAAAATATTTACTCTCTTCTAATGCAATTGAACCAACAGATGGGTATTCTGATTTCAAGGAATAGAAATCCATTCTTTCATTTTTATTAAAATACCAGAATAATTCAGGATATAGTTTTTCTGATGCGAAGTATTTATAAACTTTATCATTAAAAACTGATGCACCTATACTAAGGAAAAAAGATTCTTTAGGATCAGATAGTTCTGCTGCATTATTGTTTTCTAACGAATCATTTTGATTTGAATAGATTGCTTGAGCATCCTGTAAAATCGGTAATGCTTTTGTTGGTAGTGCAAGGTTTACTATTGCATCAAACATTTTATGAAATTTGTTTTCTAATAATTCTGGAATTGCTTTTTCATTCAATCGAGAAATCTTATATATCCTAAAGTAATTCATAATATCCAATTTGAAATAGTGTGAAGCTCTTTCAAATTGGAAACCATCATCATTAATTTCTCTATCTGCATGAACTAAAATAGTTTTAAGAGCCATTTCATTCCATAATTTCATAACCGGAAATTCAGGGAACATTGTTGTCATCTCATAAAGTCCGGCTAATCCGTGTAGCTGGTGATTACCATAATGAAATTCTTTGCAATCATCTATTAAACGAGCACCATGAAGCAAAAATACTTTTAGAAAATAAATTATATCATTTTGAGTAAGATTATTTGAAAAAAGCATCATCTGGTAAGCAAATAATAAGTTCCGAGTTCTATGCCCAGCATAAAATCTTTCAAATACATCGTTTCCACCTATCTCTGTTTTCCCTGCTTCATAATCCTTTATAAAGTCTTTGAGTTGTGCCAATAATATTTCTTTCGATTCATTATTATTAGTATATATTGTACTTAATACATTTTCAAAAGCTCTCGGAAATCGTGCTATGTATCTTATCGTATTAGGTGTACTCTCTCTTCCAAATAAATCTTTTCCTGGTATTTTCCAATCTAAATCTTTTCCATAGGTATCGTTATATTCTTGTGATCTCTTAAATATAGATTCAACTTCCTCTGGATATTCAATTCTAAATTCGGCTAACTCTTCATTGAAACTATTTTTATCGAAAAAATATTTTACATTTTTTCTATTATTAAAATAGTTTGCCAATTGCCTTATAGCTTCCTCTTTCTCTTTGTTTAATTCGATTTGCGAAGAATCAAATATCTGTAATA
>JBAYVI010000085.1:0-15011 GCA_041674625.1 Melioribacteraceae bacterium
TATTTATTAGCACATGGGCAGACCGGTTTATCTGTGGCGTTTGATCTTCCTACATTAATGGGGTATGATGCAGATGCACCAATTAGCAAAGGTGAAGTGGGTATGTGCGGTGTTTCTATCTCTTCGTTAAGGGATATGGAAACGCTTTTTGCAGGAATACCGCTTGCAGATGTATCAACTTCAATGACGATTAATTCACCTGCCTCAATTATATTTGCTTTTTATTTAGCAGTAGCGAAGAAGCAAGGTGTGCCATTTGAAAAATTACGGGGTACTTTGCAGAACGATATTCTAAAAGAATATATAGCGCAAAAAGAATTTATTTTTCCTCCTAAACCATCGATGCGAATAATTACAGATATGATTGAATACTGTACGAATGAGATCCCGCAATGGAATCCGGTATCAGTCAGTGGATATCATATTCGTGAAGCAGGTTCAACTGCGGTACAGGAATTGGCTTATACATTAGCTGACGGATTCGCATATATAGAAGCGTGCATTGAAAGGGGATTAGATATTGATTCATTTGCTCCGAGGATTTCATTCTTCTTTAATTCTCATCTTGATTTCTTTGAAGAGATTGCGAAATATCGAGCAGCAAAGAGAATTTATGCTAAGAAGATGAAAGAAAAATATGGAGCAAAAAATCCGCGATCATGGTGGCTAAGATTCCATACACAGACAGCTGGTTGTACATTAACAGCGCAGCAACCGGAGAATAATATAGTTAGGACTGCATTCCAGGCACTAGCAGCAGTAATGGGAGGCACGCAGTCGCTACATACAAATTCTATGGATGAAACACTAGCACTTCCAAGTGAAAAAGCAGTGAAGATAGCTCTAAGGACTCAGCAATTGATTGCTTATGAAACGGGAGTAACGAATACAGTTGATCCACTCGGCGGATCTTATTTTATTGAGTCGCTAACTAATACGATGGAAGAGAAAGCGAATAAGATATTTAAAGAGATTGAAATGTTTGGAGGAGTTATTCCTGCTATTGAAGCAGGTTATTTCCAGAAAGAAATATCAAATGCAGCTTATCGATATCAAAAAGAATTAGAGAGAAAAGAAAAATATATTGTTGGAGTAAATGAATTTATTGAAGAGAATGAAAAAGTTGATATTCCGATATTGACAATTTCGCCTGAAGTAGAGAAGAAACAAGTTGATGAACTAAGTCGATTAAGATCTGAGCGTGATAATGATAAAGTTGAGTTATGTTTAAAAGAGATTTCTTATGCAATAGAAAATGATATAAATATAATGCCTTCATTAATAAATGCGGCAGAAAATTACGTTACTATGGGAGAGATAGTCTCTCAGATGAAAGTTCATTTTGGCATCTATGAGGAGAGTGCCGTTTTTTAATTTTTTTATATGATTAAAATTACAGTCTATTTATTGATTTTGCTTTTGTCTGCATATTATTTTTATTTAGTAGAAAGTGCAGCTGTGCGATTTAATTCCCATCATTTTGATGAGACAGAAGAAAATAAAAATTATTTTTCTTTTTTATCAAAATTTAATAAAGAGATTTATGCTTTTTCTCTTTTAGGAATGATAGTATCAATATTATTTTCCTTTGCGGTAATTATTTTGTTTGTGATAAATCCGTTACATATAGTTATCGCTTATATACTCATTGCAATTTTATTTTTATTAATGATAGCGATATTTAATTTCAGTAAGAAATCATCAATCGATTTTGACCTAAGCCAATACTATCTATTAGTAAAACCAATAAAGCCGATAATAATACTTCTCGAAAAAGTATTTGGAAAGTTTAATACAATAGAGATACCACAATCGACTCTTTATTTTGGTACTCCAATTAATTTAAATGCAGAATTTCATGAAATAATACAGGATATGCCCGGTATATCTGAACTCAAGGAAGATGAATCTGATGTAATTAATAAAATCATTGAGAACAAGAATCAGAAAGTAAATGAAGCGATGACAGCTCGTACTCAGATTGTAGGAGTTGAGATAACGGCAGATATTGATGAAGCGTTGAATCTATTTATCGATTCCGGTTATTCAAAGATTCCTGTTTATGAAGATAATCTTGATAATATTAAAGGGATAATATTTTCTAAAGATATGTTCCAATCGCCAAAAGATATTGCATCGATAATGAGGAAGGTAGTGTATGTTCCAGAGACAAAAAAAAGCTCCGAGATGTTGAATCAATTTCTAAAGGATAATTTTTCATTCTCAGTTGTGGTTGATGAATTTGGTGGCACTTCGGGGATAATTACAGTCGAGGATTTGATTGAAGAGATGTTCGGAGAGATTGGAGATGAGTATGATGTAGAAGAGAAAATTATAAGAAAGCTTAATGACACGACTTATATATTAAGTGGGAAAGTGGAGATCGATTTAATAAACGAGGATTATGATTTAGAACTTCCATATGGAGAATATGAAACTATTGGCGGATTAATTTCCTCGATTACAGGGAAGATTCCACAAAGAGGAGAGAATATAAAGGTAGATAAATTTACATTCCATATCATTAAGTCAGACGAAACAAAGATAGAGATGGTAAGGATGACGCTATCAGCCGAAGAATAAGAAATTAGGTATGGGTATATTTATTTATTGTTAAGAAAAGATTAATATTATATTAAATTTTACTTGACAAAAAGATTTATATATCCTTATATTTGTATGAGGTATGACAACTATAAGGTAAAAACTTGTTTACAGAAGTAGGAAATAGGGATTCGCTAAGCAAAAAGATATCACATGAGATAGAAACGGCGATAAATTCAAATATTTTCAAAGAAGGAGATAAACTTCCGACTGAATTTGAATTATGTAAGCAATTTGGAGTAAGCAGGACTTCACTTCGTGAAGCATTGAGGACGCTAAGTGCTAAAGGATTAATTAGTGTAGAAAAGGGTCGCGGTATTTTTGTTAAAAAGCTTTCCTCCGATACTGTAACTGATCCGATGCAAAATTACCTAAAGTCTAAGATTGGCATGCCATATGTGTTGGAAGTAATTGAAGCAAGAAGGATAATCGAACCGGAAATAGCCCGTTCAGCCGCATTAAATAGGACTGATGCTGATATCGAGAAGATGAAGATAGCTATTGAAAAGCTTAAAAACTATGAGGGCGGACCGGAAGGGCTTGCCAATGTTGATATGGAATTCCATTTTGATATTGCACTTGCTACTCAAAATCGCCTTATTCCCCTGATGGTAAAACCAGTTTTTAGACTCATGCCGATGATAAAATCAAAAATTATATCCGATATTCCTAATGCCATTGAATCTGCAATTATTTGGCATAAAAAAATATTAGATGCAATTATTGAAAAAGACCCACATAAAGCTTACGAAGAGATGAAACATCATTTAGTTATTGCTCATGAACATGCAGAAGAAATGTTAAGAATTGAAGGATTAATAAAGAAAGAAGAATAAATTTTTTTCCCATTTTTATATGTAAGACATCATATAACATATAAATAATTAGTGTTTAATTGCAGTCAATTTTTAGATGTAAAGGTATTTAATTCTGGTTTTGTTTTAGTAAATGCCAAATTATTAAGAAAATAGTTAGTAAATATTTGTACAAATCAATTTGAAAGTAGAGGAGTAATTGAACAATGGGAAAGATTACCAAAGTTCTCTTGATGTTATTTATTACAATCTTTTTCTGCATCAGTAATATTTATGCTGGTGAAACAGGAAAACTCGCAGGGAAAGTAATTGATAAAGATTCCGGAGACCCTTTAATAGGTGCGAATATTGTTGTTGTTTCAAAATTGATAGAAGGTAAAGAGATCAAGTTGGATTTTATGATGGGTGCTGCTACCGATCTCGATGGAGAATATTATATTATAGGGATTGCACCCGGATATTATAATGTTAAAGTATCCTATATAGGTTATACTGAAGAGCTCAGAACCTCCGTTGAAGTTAATATCGACAAAACCACAAAAATCGATTTTCAATTATCTGCAAAAAGTTTTGCAACCGATGAAGTCATGGTGGTTGGTTTTGCTAGAGATAAGGCTGAATCAGACTTAACTGCGACACGCCAAACCTATGATATAAGCCGAATTGAATCAATGCCGGGTATCACAAGTATAAGCGATGTAATCTCATTACAAGCAGATGTTTCCGATGGACATTTCCGAGGTGGCAGAAGCGGTGAATCTCTTTATTTGATAGGTGGATCATCAATCGTAAATCCATTAAATAACTCACGCTCTTTTGAACCTATGACATTAGCGTTTCAGCAAGTAGAAGTATTCACCAGTGGTTTCAGTGCTGAATACGGAAACGTTCAATCAGGCGTAATTAATATGGTTACAAAAGAGGGGCAGAATAAATGGGAAACCAGAATGGATGTCTCTTCTTCTAATTCATATTATAAGACATGGGGCGGCAGTGTTTATAGCTTACGCAATAATTATTTTTATGAATTAATGAATAATCCGGATACGTGGCTAGATGGAAAAGACCCTGCATCAGGAAAAATACTTTGGACACATTTTGGAATTAATTTCCCAGAGAATTATCTCCCAAAAGTCCCTGTAAAATGGCCACCACTTCCTCCATTAAGCAGAAAAGATTCACTTAGGACAGCTAATTTAGTTAGAGCGATGTGGTTAGAATCATTTAAGCAGCTCGGAATGAATTATGACAAGCCGGATTATAAAACAGATTTTTCAATTAGCGGTCCACTGGCACAAAATGCGGCATTCTTTTTAGCCGGACGATATGAAGTTGTAAATCCAATCTTACCTTCCACTGATCCTGATATACAAACTCAAATCCTAAGCTCATTAGTATATAGACCTTTTGAAAACGATAAATTCAAAATGACAGTTAACTATAATAAGCAAACAACGAATGAATTTGGAAATGGTTTCTTTGGTTATTTCGATCCTGTATTTAATCTTACATTAAATACAAATACAACTGCACAAGTTGGTTTTGAATGGTATCATATTTTTAATCAATCTACTTTCTGGGAGACAAAGATAGGGATATTAACTACCGATGATGATGATAGAATAAATTTGTTAGGCGGAGATGAATATTCCACAATTTATAATGATAATAGCAATTGGAGATTTTATACTGATCCATCAGGTCATACTGTTGGCAGCTTAAATACAACTACCGGTTATAGTAAGACACAATCATATAGTATTAATTCCGCAATCACCAGTCAAATAGATAAATATAATATGCTTAAGTCAGGTCTTCAATTCTTTTATTATGATATGGAAGTAAATAGAAGAATGAGCGCAACAAATGCGTCAAGTGTAAGATTAGACGATTACCATGTTTATCCATTTGAAGGAGCCCTTTATTTACAGGATAAAATGGAATTTGAGGGGATGATTGCTAATGTTGGATTGCGTTATGATTTCTATAATTTTAATACTGATTACTATTTAGATAAATTTTCTCCTTATAGAAACCCAAATTTCAATCCAAAAGAACCCGGTTCAAAATATTATAGTAAAGAACTCTCAGGAAAAGAGAATACAAAGTTTACCTCAGCACTTCAACCAAGAATTGGAATTTCATTCCCTGTGGATGATCAAACAGTACTTCACTTGAATTATGGAATCTTTACTCAGAGACCGGCCTTTGAATATGTATATGTAAGCAGATATAAATTATCACCTGAGCCAAATTTTACACGTCTCGGCAACCCTGAATTAAAACCTGAAAAAACCATTTCTTATGATGTTGGAATAGTACGTGCTCTTCCATTTGGTTTTAATTTAGATTTAAGTGCTTACTTAAAAGACGTTAGTAATCTTGTTCAAGATGCACTTTATACTGATAAGAGTGGAAATTTATATCAAACGTTTAATAATAGAGAATATGCGGATATTAAAGGGTTTCATGTTAATCTCGAAAAAAATGATGGAAATATAACCGGATTTTTCAGATATAACTGGCAGGCGGTAACCGGTAAAACCTCTAGTGCTATTGGAGCAGTTTCTAGTGCCGTTTATTATGAATCTGATCCGGCAAGTGATATACTTCCGGCTCCTGAAGATATTCATCTTGATTATGATAGAACACATCGAGTATTGGTCAATTTATCTTACAAAACAGGTGAAGCATTTGAAATGTTTGGATTTAATCCATTTGCAAGGGTTTCTTTTAGTATATCATATCGATTCCAAAGTGGAAGACCTTTCACATATGATGCAACGGGACAAGGATTAAGAAATAACATACGTACACCGGATGAACATGATGTAAAGCTAAGAATAGATAAATCAGTAAAATTTGGAATTGTTGATCTTCAATTCTACTTGGAAGGATTTAACTTATTCAATACAAAGACCTACAACTATTCGAGAACATTCTCTGATAGCCCGGATAATCAATATAGAACGATATACGTTCAGGATCAAGAAAACCTAACTACTGAAAGACAATTTGCTCCTTATGTAACGAATATCGAAAGTTATTTAATGGGAAATCA
Organism: Melioribacteraceae bacterium; assembly: GCA_041674625.1. Classification (GTDB taxonomy): domain Bacteria; phylum Bacteroidota; class Ignavibacteria; order Ignavibacteriales; family Melioribacteraceae; genus BRH-c32. The sequence goes on from JBAYVI010000085.1 coordinate 6,481, forward strand.
ACCAAGACATTTTAGATTCGGCGTGAATTTACGGTTCTAATAATTATAAAATTTAGGAGTGTAGAGTTTTATGAAAGTTTACAAAAATAAAATATCAATATTAATTTTTCTCTTTGCAAGTGCATTCCCGGTCTTAATTGAGGGACAGCTTGTAGAATATCAAATTCATAACCGGGGAATGATTCACGAGACAGTCTATAATGATGGAGTGATTGGAAGACCTTGGCAATATGGAACCGGTGGAGAAAAACAAAATTTCCCAAGTTTTGAATGGCCAGGTAATTCAAGTACTGTTATTAATGGTATTAGTTATAGTGGTCAGCATAATAGTATCGGAGCAGGGATTTATATTTCCGCTAATGAAAAAGGGAAGCCCGGTTGGCCAAATAGGATATTTTCATTTTGCGGTGCAATTGGTACAGGAAGTGGTCCAGAATTACCAGCCGGTAGATGGAGCTTCCCAATATCGATAGAAAAGAAGGAAAATTACCCACTACTTGCAAATGGTGATCTTAATGTGAGTTACAATCCAAATGAAGCCGAAGAAATTATTATAGCAAAATGGGCTACATCAACCGGTATAACAGTTACACGCACTTCACGCGTATGGTCATATCCTGATTATGATGATATGATAATTTATGAATATCAATTAGAATATAATGGCGATACTGACGGTAACCCTGCAACCATAGAAAGAACAACTCCATTAGCAGATGTACTTTTCCATGTTAATTATGGATTTGCACCTTCAATGCTTGGATATCAAAGAAATTATGGTGAATGGAAATATGATCAAGGAATGTATAGACAAGATAATAGAAGTTCATTCGATCCTGATTATTGGTTAACATTTATGCAGACTGTACATACGGGAGCGGGAGATGCGATAGCAGAATTAATGGCATTCAAGCCTGAGCCTGATAAGGACCTATTCAAGTTATTCTCAGAGACCGGTATTAATGGTGGGGGATTGCTTAGTCCACAAGCTCCCGGTTATTGCTGGCTTTATTGGGACACTAAAAATCTTGCAGTTGTCGATCCATTAGACCCTGCTAAAAATGAATCAGAGTATGCAAATTTTATGATGAAAGATAAGACCGGTAAATACTTTGAAACAGATGCTAATGGGCATATTCTTCAGCCATGGAACATGAAAACTGAGAGCGGTAATTCAAGACCGGACAAAATTGAAGATAGAGCAAGTACTTTAGATGAAAGATGGTGGACAGTATATGGAGAAATTGGTACTCCAGCAGGTCTACCATCGGATGAAGGTAGATTCGTTCTTCCTGATGGCAGGAAATGGATTGGAAGAGCGCGATATGAACCGGACGAAAGTTATAACGGTATTATGATTCTTAATGGATTTGGTCCTTATAACATGAAGATAGGTGATAAACTTGAATTTGCTTATGCAGAAGTAGTTGGTTATGGCGGCACTGAAGGTAAAGTTATTTGCGGTGGACAGACTAACGATCAATTTTTCCCAATCAGAAGTATGGATAGAAAAGTGGTTGTAAATGGTGAAACATATACAAATCATTATTTAACCGATTATGGTTATCCAGATTATGTTAATTCAGATGTTGTATCTGTAAATCAAGTAGCTCATAACGCATGGGAAGCATATTTGGGTAAAACGATTCCTTATGATGCTGAAAGAAAAGGACCTGAAGGGGGAATGCTATTCCCTGAGAAGAATCAAAGTCCATCGGATAATTCAGCCAAATATTCAAATATTCCGATTCCATTTCCAGCACCAGTAATAGAAGTTGAAAACACTGCACAAGCTACTGTAAAAGTTTCTTGGAAAAGAGCTGTAGAAAATTTTTCAGCTCCGAGACTAACAGGCGCATTGAAAAAATTCCAGGTCTGGAGAAGCAATTTCGGTATGGGTCCTTGGAAACTTGTAGGAGAAGTTAATCTTGGTCAAATAAATGAAGATGATAAATATGAATTTATCGATGATGATGAAACTTACAAATTAGGCGAAAAGAAATACTATAGCGTTACATCAGTTGATGATAAAGAGAATCAAAGTGGAAGAACAAACATAACAGCTCATGTAAAAAATGTTCGCAATGCCGAAAAACTTACAAAAGTATATGCAGTTCCTAATCCATTTATTGTTAAATCCGGTTTCCAAGGTAATGGTCAAGAAAACGCAATCGGATTTTATGGACTTCCTGAAAAATGTACAATAAGAATTTTCTCATATGCAGGTCAATTAGTTCAAACAATTGAGCATGATTCACCTACATTTTCTACTGCATGGTTTCAAGTAACAAGAAATGATCAAGATATAGCGTCAGGAATTTATTTTTATGTAGTTTCTTCACCTTCAGGTGAAACAGCAACCGGTAAATTGATAATAGTTAAATAAGAATATAATTAATAGGTAACATATCATGAAGAAAACATTCATTCAGGTAATAGCTTTCGTGATTTTAACGTTTTCGATGACTTATGGTCAGAATATAGGAATAGATAAAGTAGGGACGACATCGTTCCAATTCTTAAAAGTAATTCCCGATGCAAGAGCAACCGGCATGGGGGAGGCATTCGTTTCGGTAACAGATAATTCTGAATCGGTTTTCTGGAATCCTGCCGGTTTAAGTAAAATTAATGGTTTCGATGCTTCTTTCTCATATGTTGATTACTTCCTAGATGTCAGTCATCTCTCTTTTTCTGCAGCTTATAATCTTGATGGAATAGGTGTTATTGGTGTTCAAGCTCTTATGAATGACATCGGTTCTATTGAAGTAACGAGAGTTAGTAGTTTATATCGAGATGAAAATGGCAATTATAATCCTGGCCTTACCGGTGAGACAGTAACACCGGGCTCTAAAGTTTTCGGTTTATCGTTTTCGCGTAAGCTAACAGATAAATTTGCTTTCGGTTTAACTGCTAAATATGCTTATGAAGACTTAGTAGTAAAAAGTGCATCATCAATAATATTTGATGGTGGATTGCTTTATCAAACCGGATTTCGTTCCATTCAGATTGGTGCTTCACTTCGCCACTTTGGACCGGAAGTAAAATTCTTTGATAAATCTTATCCTCTTCCACAGACATTTACAATCGGAATATCTGCTAATGTATTAGCACCTGAAAATTCCTTATTAATGGATGTTAGCGACCAAAGGATGCTCGTAGCTTTCGATCTTTCTCATCCTCGTGATTACACTCAACAGTATCAATTAGGATTAGAATATGCTTTCAAAGAGATGTTTTTCTTAAGAGCCGGTTATAAAGCTAATTTTGATGAAGAAGGACTAACATTAGGTGCAGGGGTTAAGTATAATAGTTACCGTATCGATTATTCGTTTAATGATTACGGTGAGTATCTCGGAAATGTACATCGTTTTACAATCGGATTTAGTACTAATTAGTGAATGCTTTGCAAAAGGAGCAATGAAATGACTCAAAGTAATATGAATTTCAATCAAATATTTTTTTCAATCGTGATGATGCTTTTTATTTCAACTTTTATTAATGGGCAGCATCGAGGCGATAATCTTTCGTTTCAAGGATTGAATGATTTTAATAATTATGGTGTTAAAGCCGCTGCAATGGGCGGTACTCATCTAGCAGGATCAAATGATGTTAATTCAATATTTGGTAATCCTGCAGGTTTAATTGGATTAAAAAGTATTCAATTTACAGTTAGTGCTAATAGCTATCAGTCAAAAATATGGGAAAATCAGGATTATCGATCAAATAGACAGTTTGTAACTCTCCCTTTTTATTTATCAGGTTTATATGTACCTAATCCGGCAAATAATGGAAAATGGGATTATGATGCGTTTTTTAATGATCCCACTTATATAGTCGCAGACCCAACATTAGGATTAGACCCATACAGCAGTGAAGCTGCCAACTGGCAATATGATAAAAATGAATTTATATTTAATAATGTTGCTATGGCAATCCCATTTTCTCTTTTCGATAAAGAGTTTATAGCAGCTGCATCTTATAGTAGAAATAGTATACTAGATTATGACCGAAATAATACCTATCTCGATCCACACATTGGATTTTCCGGTTATGGTGGATTAGCCGGAAGGGTAACAGCTGCTGATGATACAATCAATTTTAATTGGTTTGATTATTCAAGAATCCGAAGCGGCAATCTCAATCAGATTACTTTAGGTGTTGCAGCTGAATTATTTCCTTTCTTAAAGGTTGGTGTAAGTGCTAATATTATTAATGGGGAATCAGATGATTTTCATGGATTAAACAAAATAGGATATTTTAGTTTAATAGGAGGCGCTAACAGCTTTAAATTTTCTTATGATACATTAAATACAACAGAAACGGGAACATCTAAATATAGTTCTTTTAGCCTATCGTTTGGTACTGTAATCACTTTAAATAGAATTAACATTGGTATTCAAGTAAAAACTCCATATACATTTGAAAGAGAATACAATCTAACACAAGTTATTGCAAAGAAAAGCGGAAATCAAACAGTTCAGTTAACAGGAACAGATAAAGCAAAATACCCGCTTGGGATAGCAATTGGTATTAATTTCAAACCGATTGACCAGTTTACATTAGCATTCGATTTAGAGAGCACTCCATATAGCAAAACTGAATTTGAATTAACTTCACCTGATTCTACCTTAGGTAGCTATGCTAATCAAACAATAGTTCGACTCGGTATGGAATACAAAGTACTCGACTTTTTATCTATTCTTGCTGGTTTTAGAAACGAACCAAAACTATTTATTCCTGATGGTTCAGCTGAAAAAGAGAGTGGTCCAAATTCAAAATTTTATACAGTTGGTGCAAGTTTAGATTTCTTTTTTGGAAGATTTGATTTTGCTTTTGAATACAATGTAATGAACTATTACGACTCATATTTCAGTAATACTAATTATGTAACAGAAAAGTTTACAAATGTAATGCTCGGCTATACGTATACATTTTAGTAATAAACAATAAATCAATTAAAAAATGGAGCAGGTATGAAAATCAACAAATTTACAATTTTTGCAATCATCCTTTTGTCCAGCTATTTTATTCAGGCACAAACCATAGAAGTTAAAGTTTCTGATGGATTAAATAATGCCTTGACATATGCACTTGCAGGAAATGCAACCGTAATAGAATTAGCAGATGATGGTGGAATATATCCAACAACTCCGGTTACTATCAATTCTCCTATTACTATAAGAGCAAAAGCTGGTTTAACAAATAAACCGGTAATTTTAATTAAAGGTTGTTTGGCACTACCTTTTATCAAAATAGAAAATGATCTTATGTTTGAAGGAATTATTTTTGATGGATATGATGCTGCAAATGCAAAATATGATTCTATTCAGCATGTATTTAGTGCAAATGCAAAAGTAGGTGGAGTAAATGAGAAGCCAAATTTCACACTTAAAGATTGCGTAGTGAGAAATATCTATAAATTTGGAGACCCGGCTACAAGTACAGATGGCGATATATTTGACGTAACGACCGGCGCAAGAGTTGGCAATTTATTATTTGAAAATACTACTTTTATGAATACAGGTGATGAAGCTATTAGAGCTATTAATACTCATAAAACTCCGATTGCTGTTGATGGTGTTTTCGCTACAACTATGACAGTAAGGAATTGTACTTTTAATAATATACGTGGTAGCTCAATTAAAATTGAAGGCGATGTAGATTCAACAAATGTTGATACTCCTGTTTTAATAGAACATTGTAATTTTAATGCAAGCCAACGTAGAGTAATTTGGCATAGAGATTTACAGAATACAGTAATTAAAAATTTATTAATCACTAATTTGATTCAAGGTAATGATAAGATGGATTTTGTAATTACCTATCAAGGTAAAGGTACTACTGTTTCTTATATTGATACTTTTAATGTTTCTGTTCCTAATTATGTACAAGGATTCCTAGCTGAAACTCCATCTTCATGGTCTGGAGCCAAACAAACCGGAACAACAGACGAAGCTACTATTTATAATTTAGATCCTTTGTTTAAGGATGCAGCAAACGGAGATTTTACTTTATTATCAGCCTCCCCTGTAAAAAATCTTGCATCTGATGGTAAAGCTTTAGGTGATTTAAGATGGGCTGGTACAGGAACTTCGGTTGAAGATTCTGAAATAATTCCTGTTGAATTTGCTTTAGAGCAGAATTACCCAAATCCATTTAATCCCACTACTTCAATTCAATTTGCAATTACAAATTCTGGTAAATATTCATTGAGAGTATATAATCTATTAGGTCAGGAAGTTGCTAATTTAATAGATTCTGAATTAAACCCTGGTGTTCACAAAGTTTCATTTAATGCAAATGAATTATCCTCTGGTATCTACTTATATCGTCTCACAGGCTCAAACTTAAATCTTACAAAGAAAATGATGTTCTTAAAATAATTAAATATTGTGCCTCCCAAAGAACCGAGAATGGTACTTTCTGCTCTCGGTTCTTTGATTATTTTATCAATAAAATTAAATTAAAATTGAAATCTACTTATAAAATATTGCTATACACACTTGTATTATTTTGCACAATAAGCATTAAAAATAATGCAAAAAGTTTTCCTGTAAAATCGGCATCAGAAATAACTGCGGCTATGAAAAATGCTATTGCTGGCGATACTCTAATTATGCAAAAAGGTATCTGGAATAATCAAAAGATAGTTTTTGATGGCAATGGTACAGAATCAGCGAATATTTACTTGATTGCCGAGGAACCAGGGCAGGTTATTTTAAATGGAAATTCAACATTAAGAATCAAAGGCAAATATTTAACGGTAGATGGACTTCGTTTTTATGGTGGTTATAGCTCCAGTGGAGCTGTTATAGAATTTAGAAATTCAAGTAGTTATGCTAATAATTGTAGAGTAACTAACTGCGCTATTATTGATTATAATCCTCCTTCAAATACCACAGATTATAAATGGATTTCCATTTATGGTACTAATAATAGGGTAGATCATTGCTATCTCAAGGGTAAAACTCATTCAGGCACAACCTTAGTAGTTTGGTTGGATAAATCTACAGTTCCCAATTATCATAGAATTGATCATAATTATTTTGGAGAACGACCTGAGTTAGGTGTAAATGGGGGTGAAACTATTAGAATTGGTGATAGTAATACATCAATCTATAGCTCGAAAACTTTAGTTGAAAATAACTATTTCGAGAGATGTAATGGAGAAGTCGAAATCATCTCTAATAAAAGTGACGAAAATGTATATCGTTATAATACTTTTTTTGAATGTGAAGGGGGATTAACTTTAAGACATGGTGATAATTGCTCAGTATATGGAAATTTCTTTTTTGGAAATAATAAACCGATGACAAGTGGAGTAAGAATTATTGCCTCAGGTCATAAAGTATATAATAATTATTTTCAAGACCTTGATGGCAATTCTGCAGATTGGCGCGGTGCAATTGTGATGATGAATGGATTAAGAGATACTCCTTTAAATGGATATTTTCAAGTAGATAGTGCAATTGTTGCTTTTAATACAATTGTAAATTGTAAAATATCTTTTTTGATTGGCTCTAAAAAGGAAGCTGATCCTAAACAAGATTTAACTCCTAAAAATTCTACATTTGCTAATAATGCAGTTCTTTCCGGATCACAAGTATTTTATATTTCAACTCCGCCAGAAAATTTCTTTTATGAGGGTAATATTATTAAAGGTGATTCTTTAGGAATTGATAAACCAGATGGAATAAATTTAGTCGATCCAAAGCTTGCTTTAGCGAATGATGGATTATGGAGACCTGAAAATAATAGCCCACTAATATCTGCTGCAATAGGGAATTACGATTTCGTTATTAATGATATTGACGGTCAAAATAGAACAATACCTTATGATATTGGTGCTGATGAAGTATCATCTGATGCAATAATCAATATACCAATGAATCAGAGCAATACCGGTCCAAATTGGGATGTAAATAAAGGTTTATATTCTATAAATATTTGGAATAGTGGGTCAGGCAAGGTTGATTTTAATCCATCTGGCGGAGTATATCTTGAAGGATCTACTGTTACTCTTACTGCGATAGCTGATGCTGGTTGGAAATTTAAAGAATGGGGCGGTATGATTAGCGGTAATGATAATCCAATATCCTTTATTATGGATAAGAATTATTCGATTACTTCTGTTTTTGAAGAAATAACTTCAGTTGAAGATAAACCACTCATAAATGAATTTCGTCTTGAACAAAATTATCCGAATCCATTTAACCCAACTACTGAAATAGTTTATCAAATTGCAAAAAGTTCTCAAGTTACATTGCAAATATTTGATCTTTTAGGTAAGAAAGTAGCTGATCTTGTCAATAGAGAGCAAGCTCCCGGGCTCTATAATATTCAGTTTTCAGCAATAGAACATGATTTATCTAATGGTGTGTATTTTTATACTTTGCAAGCTGGCAATCAAATTATTACCAAAAAATTAGTTTTACTGAAATGAAGACTAATTATAGAATCATATTGTGGTTAATGGTATCCTTAATTGCATCAGTATCAGTATTCCCGCAAAAAATTTCTAAATCACTCGA
>JBAYVI010000086.1:0-14711 GCA_041674625.1 Melioribacteraceae bacterium
ATTGCAATATTTACAGACTTCCGGTTTGCAATAATCCATATGAATCCTTACACTGAAATTAGGAAATAACTTCTTAAATTCAGCTTCTATAAATTCCTCTTCCAAATGAGATTCTTTTATTGAAAAGTAATAGGGAAGTATCATGTGAAAATCTAAAAACAATGTTTCAGCAGATTTCCAAAACCTCAAATGATGTATATCCATCCAATAATTCTTTTTAATTCTATTAAGAGTATCTAAAATGATTTTTAATGTTTCAGGATCTGTTTCATTCATTATACCGCCAATCGATTCCCTCATTAATTTATATCCGGTATAAAGAATATTAAGAGCAACAACAATTGCGAAAATAGGATCTATTATTTGATAGCCAGTAAATAAAACTACCACTAAACCAACTACAACACCAATACTTGTAAAAGAATCAGTTAATACATGCTTTCCATCGGCAGTTAGAATTAATGATTTTGTCTTTTTACCTTTTGCTATTAGATAATACCCTAAAAAGAGATTAATGATACCCGCACCGGCAATTATATAAGCTCCGATATCGATCTTTTCAATCTTAACTCCATTAATTAAACTAACCGTAGAAGAATAAATAATTGCGATTGCTGCAGTTAATATCAAAAATCCTTCTACACCAGCAGAAAGATATTCTATTTTACCATGTCCATATAAATGCGATTCATCTGCGGGTTGAGAACTTAAATATATACTATATAAAGCCATAGAAGTAGCAACGACATGAACAACAGACTCAGCGGCATCAGAAAATATAGCATTTGAACCGGTAATAAGATATGCTGTCATTTTGAATACAAACATTCCTATCCCTATAAATAAAGATATATAGGCAGCTTTTTTCTTTTCCGGTAAATTTTCTTGTACAAGTTTCATTTTTTATAAATCCTTTACTCAAACATAATGAAAGATTTGCAAATAGTATAATCGTTTCTCACAATTAGGAATATTTTAGATTAATTAACAAAAAAGGACAAAGAAGTTCCAAAAAGCTTTAAAAACAGAGCAAAAACAAATTAAGACATTGGCATACAATATGATTACTTAAGAAATAAAATCAAATTAAATAAGAGAAAAAGATGCATAATCATATTTTTGAAAATTACGTTCCGGGAGAAAGAAGCAGCTTGATTGCTCTTTTGCAGGACGTTCAAGAAATTTATGGCTATTTACTGGAAGAAGCATTAAAAGACATTTCAGATTTTATAAAAGTACCTTTAAGCGGTATTTACGGAGTAGCTACTTTTTATAATCAATTCCGTTTGAAACCATTAGGTAAGAATGTAATTCGCGTTTGCAGAGGGACTGCATGCCATGTAAAAAATTCTGCTAATATTTTAATGGCTTTAGAGTTGGAATTAGGTGTTAAAGCTGGCGACACTACAAGAGATAAACTCTTTACTTTAGAAACAGTGGCTTGTATCGGAGCTTGTAGTATTGCACCCGTAGTTAATATCAATCAAGAATATTTCGGAAGAGTAACGGTTAAAGAGATCCCTAAAATTCTTAAAAAATATCGGCAAGAAGAAGCATCAAAATTGAAGTCAGAACAATCCGTGAGCGTAGAATGAAAAATTTTATAGAAACATGTTGCAATGAATGCTGGCATACTAATGAAAATCCTTGCGAACAGTTCGTACTTTGCTGCACTGAAGGTCCGCTTTGCCATCAGAATCCTGAATGTAAAGTGAAATTTCAAAACCTTAATAAAGAATTACTTTATCAGAAACATGACATCCCTGTTATTTTCATTGGTATGGGAACATGCGGACTTGCATCTGGTGCAGAAAAAGTAAAAGAAGCAATCGAAGCTGAACTTACAAAATTAAATATAGAAGCCAGAATAGTACCAACCGGTTGTATCGGTTTTTGTGCTAGAGAAGTGATTGTTGATATAAAAGTTCCAAATGATAAAAGAGTTGCTTATTGCGAAGTTACTCCTAAAGATATACCGGAGCTTATCAAAACTGCAATTATCGAAAAGAAAATTCTTGATAGAAAATTTCTTGGTATTCATGGAGAGGGTGATGCCGGTCATATTAGTATTGATCAAGTGCCATTCTTCAAACGTCAACATAAAATAGTTTTAGAAAAATGCGGTATTATTAATCCTGATTCCATTGACGAATATATTGCAAATGGTGGATTTAAAGCATTGGATAAAGCACTTAGAATAATGACTCCCGAAACTGTTGTAAAAGAAGTAAAAGATAGTGGACTTAGAGGTAGAGGGGGTGGAGGTTTCCCTACCGGTATGAAATGGGAAATTGCACTAAAACAAAAAAATGATAAAAAATATATAATTTGTAATGCAGATGAAGGTGACCCTGGTGCTTTCATGGATCGTTCAGTTTTAGAGAGCGACCCTTATAAAATGGTTGAAGGCATTATGATTGCAGCTTATGCAATTGGTGCTTCTTCGGGTTATGTTTACTGCCGTGCTGAATATCCGTTAGCCATTAAAAGAATATTGAATGCAATCTCTAAATGTAAAGAATATGGACTTCTTGGAAATAATATTCTTGGAACAGATTTTTCATTCGAGCTCAAGATTAAAAAAGGTGCTGGCGCATTTGTATGTGGCGAAGAAACTGCATTAATAGCTTCAATCGAAGGCAAAAGAGGGATGCCTAAACCTCGTCCTCCTTATCCTTCAATTTCTGGTCTATTTAATAAACCAACTGTTATAAATAATGTTGAAACATTTGCGAATGTTACATCGATAATTAATAAAGGTGCCGGTTGGTTAAATTCAATAGGTACAAAAGCCAGCAAAGGAACAAAGGTATTCGCACTTAGTGGAAACGTTAAGTATAGCGGACTTGTTGAAGTACCAATGGGGGTTACTTTAAGGGAAGTTGTCTTCGATATTGCCGGCGGTATTCCAGATGGTAAAGAATTTAAAGCAGTTCAAATTGGTGGTCCATCAGGCGGTTGTTTACCTGAATCAGTTATGGATACAGAAATTGATTATGAATCGTTGAAAAGCGTTGGCGCTATGATGGGTTCCGGCGGCTTCGTAATTATGGATGAAGATACTTGTATGGTTGATGTAGCTAAATATTTCTTGAATTTCATTAAAGATGAATCGTGTGGTAAATGCGTTCCTTGTAGAGAAGGTACAAAACGTCTATTAGAAATTATTGAAAGAATCCCGACTGCATATTCTGAAAAGACCAATAAACTTGAACAACTTCAAAGATTTAAAGGCATTATGCACATGCAAAGATTGGCTGATGTAATTAAAGATACATCTCTTTGTGGTTTAGGTCAGACTGCTCCAAATCCAATTCTCTCTGGTCTTCGATATTTCAGAGAAGAATATGAAGAACATCTATATGAAAGACATTGTAAAGCTGGTGTTTGTAAGGAACTTTTAACCTACACAATTGACAATGATATCTGTTCGGGTTGTGGACTTTGTGCTAAGAAATGCTCTGTCGAAGCAATCGTAGGCGATAAAAAGATGCCACATTATATTGTTCAAGAAAAATGTATCAAATGCGGTATGTGCGTAGAAACTTGCCGATTTGAAGCTATTACAGTTAATTAATTTGAAACCGGAGATAGAAAAAAATGTTAGAATTAACGATAAATAATATAAAAGTGAAAGCAGAAGAGGGAATGACGATTTTAGATGCAGCAAAATCAGTCGGTATTAATATTCCTACTTTATGCCATATGAAAGATTTATTCCCTACCGGTGCATGTAGAATTTGCGTTGTAGAAGTAGATGGAATGCGCGGTTTAACTCCTTCTTGTGCTTATCCTGTTATGGAAGGTATGAAAGTACAAACCAATACACCTCGTGTTAGAATTGCAAGAAAAACTATTGTAGAACTATTAATAGAAAATCATCCTCAAGATTGTTTAGTTTGCGTTCGTAATAAGAATTGCGAATTGCAAGATTTATCAGAAACCTATAACGTAAGAGAACATAGATACTGCGGTGAGAAAAAGGAACACGCAATTGATATATCAAGTGCTTCTATGGAAAGAGATCCTGCTAAATGTATCCTTTGCGGAAGATGCGTTAGAACTTGCGGAGAAATTCAGAAAATCGGGGCTATTGATTTTACAAATAGGGGTTTTTATAGTACGGTTACTACTCCATATAATATCGGATTAAATGTAAGTGATTGTATTCTTTGCGGTCAATGTATTCTTGTATGTCCTACTGCTGCACTTAGAGAAAAAAGCAGCTCGAAGGAAGTAATGAATGCTATTACAGATAAAAAGAAATTTACCGTAGTGCAAGTAGCCCCTGCTGTTAGAGCTTCAATCGGTGAAGAATATAATTTACCTCTTGGTACTAACGCAACGGGACAATTAGTAACCGGATTAAAACGACTTGGATTCGATAGAGTATTTGATACAAACTTCGCAGCCGATCTTACAATTATGGAAGAAGCTTCTGAACTAATTAATAGAGTTAGTAACGGTGGAACATTACCCATGTTTACTAGCTGCTGCCCGGGCTGGGTAAAATATATTGAGCAAAATAACCCTGAATTACTACCTCATGTTTCTACTTGTAAGTCTCCTCACGAGATGGAAGGTGCTGTTCTAAAAACATACTATGCCAAGAAAATGGGATTGAAACCGGAAGAAATTTATGTGGTCTCCATTATGCCATGTACTGTTAAGAAATTTGAATCAAATAGAGCTGAATTAGCAATAGATAAATTACAGGACGTAGATGCAGTTCTTACAACAAGGGAACTAGTTCGCTTATTCAAAGCCGCCGGTATTGATTTTAATGATCTACCGGAAGATAAATTTGATAATCCGCTTGGTGATTCAACCGGTGCTGCAGCTATATTCGGTACTTCCGGAGGTGTTATGGAAGCAGCTCTGAGAACAGCTTATTTCAAATTGACCGGTACTGAGTTAGCTAATTTAGCTCTTGAAGAGGTAAGAGGTAATGACGGATTGAAATCTTCTACTATTGATATTAATGGTCTTGAAGTTAGAGTAGCAGTTGTTAATGGTATCGGAAACGTCGGTCCGGTTTTAGAAGAGATTAAGAATGGGACTTCAAAATATCATTTCGTTGAAGTTATGGCTTGTCCCGGTGGATGTATTAATGGAGGCGGACAACCAATTCATCAAAAACCGGAAAAAGTGAAAAAACGTGTTCAAGCTCTATATGAGATTGATTCTAAAATGAAAAATAGACGTTCCCATGAAAATGAGTCAGTTCAGAAATTATATAAAGAGTTTTTAATTGAACCTAATAGTCATGTAGCTCATGAAGTACTGCATACTACTTATGTAGATAGAAAAAAGATTCTAAGTAATAAATGACAGGTATAGTAACCACAATACGACAACGATGCAGAAGATGCTATTCCTGCGTCAGAGAATGTCCGGCACAAGCCATTAAGGTGATTAATGGTCAAGCGGTAGTAATCGAAGAACGCTGTATCGTCTGTGGGCATTGTGTTACTGTATGTTCACAAAATGCTAAACAAGTTGTAAACGATAAAGAATTGGTTTTGAAGCAGATATTATCAAGTGGGAAGGCAGCAGTAATGATTGCTCCTTCCTTTCCGGTAGCATTCCCGGATAACTATGATAAATTGGTTGCAGGTTTAAAGGAAATCGGATTTTCTCATGTTTATGAAACTTCATTTGGAGCTGATTTAGTTAGTCAACTCTATCCAAAATTTATTGAGGAGAATAAAGATAAAACAATAATTAGTTCACCATGCCCTGCAGTTACTAATTGGATTGAGAAATATTATGTCGATCTGATTCCAAATATAGCAACTATTGTTTCTCCCATGATTGCTATGGGAAGATATTTAAAGCAAAAATTAGGTGAAAATTATAATGTAGTTTTTATCGGTCCCTGTATTGCGAAGAAAAGTGAATATCAAGATGAAGAAGTAGCAGGAGATATTGATGCTGTGCTTACATTTGTAGAATTGCAGGAAATATTTGAAGAATTAAGGATCGATTTAAATAAGTGTGAAGAAGCACCATTTGATCCACCTTTTGCTAATATGGGGAAAACATATCCTTTAACAGGTGGCCTTCTCAAGACTTCTGAACTTTCAAATGATATTCTTCAGAATGACATTCTTGTGGTTGAAGGAAAGAAAAACGTCAAAAAAGTTATTCAAGAAATAAATAATAATAAAGTAAAAGCAAGATTTGTAGATATTTTATTTTGTGAAGGATGCATTAATGGACCTGCGGTAGGAAGTGACTTAGATAACTATTCACGCAAAATTAAAGTAGTCGATTATATAAACGAACATATTAATAACGTTGATAAAGCAGTTTGGAAAAGTGAGATTTATAATAGCAGAGATTTGGACTTAACAAGAAAATTTGATAATAAAAATCAAAGAAGACCAATGCCTTCCGAAGAAGAAATTACAAAGATTCTTGCTCAAACTGAAAAATATTTACTAACTGATGAACTTAACTGCGGCTCATGTGGATATCCAACTTGTAGAGAATATGCAATTGCTATCGCTAAAGGATTAGCAGAAGAAGATATGTGTCTTCCGTATTTGATTGAGAAATTGGAAGAAGCTAATAGAGAATTAAAAGAAACTCAAGCTCAATTACATAGTGCTGAAAAGTTAGCCTCCATTGGTCAGTTAGCAGCAGGAGTGGCACACGAAATAAATAATCCGCTTGGCACTATTATGCTATACGCTTCAATGATGAAACGTAAAATGGAAAAAACTAATTGTTCCGAACAAAATACCGAAGACCTTCAATTAATTGTCGAAGAAGCAACTCGTTGTAAAAATATCGTAGCTAATTTGTTGAACTTTGCTCGTCAAGGCAAAATTAAATTATCTACAATTAAACTAAGTAATTTGATTACAAATATTGTTTCCGCAATTAAGATTAATCCTGAGAACTCAGATATTATTATTAATCTTCACGATAATACAGAAGGTGCAGTAATAGAAGGTGATTCAGATCAGCTTAAACAAGTATTTCTTAATGTTCTAAATAATTCTGTGGAAGCATTAGATGCAAGCTCAATAAAAAACATTACAATTAATATAGACCAGAATGAAGAATTTTTAATTACAAACATTATAGATACAGGGTGTGGTATTCCGGAAGAAAACATAAATAAGCTTTTTACACCATTTTTTACAACTAAGAAGATGGGAAAAGGTACAGGTTTGGGCTTAGCAATTACTTATGGAATAGTTAAAATGCATAAGGGAGATATTACCGTAAAGACGATTTTAGGCAAAGGAAGTGATTTCAAAATCAAATTACCGAAAATAATAATTAAAAAATAAATAAGATTTGGAGAAAATAATGGATTTATTGGTAAAAAAAATATTACTTGTGGATGATGATATCGATTTATTAGAACAAAATAAGTTAATCCTTGAGAATAAGGGATTTCAGGTGGTGACTGGTGAATCTGGCTCTGAAGGATGGAGTTTATTTCAGAAAGAAAAACCGGATGCTTGTATCGTGGATTTAATAATGGAGCAAATGGATTCAGGCTTTGTTTTAACTCACCGAATTAAGAATACTGAACATGGTAAAAAAATTCCTGTTTTTATTCTTACTTCTGCCACTTACGAGACAGGATTTAAATTCAGTGCTTCTACAAGCGAAGAAAGAGAATGGATTAAATGTGATGGTATTCTTCATAAACCTGTCGTAGTTGAAGAATTGATCACTAAATTGGAAAATTTTATCCCAAATACGAATTAATAAATTGAATGAAACTAAAGGAAAAATTTTAGTTGTCGATGATGAAAAAGGTTTAAGGATTGGAACGCAAAGATTATTAGAAGATGAAAATTTTGAAGTAGATACTGCAGAAAATGGTGAACAGGGAATTAGTCTTGGAGTTGCTTCCGATTACGACTTAGCAATAATCGACCTTAAAATGCCGGATGTAGATGGACTTGAAGTACTTAAGCAAATCAAGTCCGTGCATCCTAATACTATCTGCTTTATAGCAACTGCTTATGCAAGCTATGAAACAGCAATAGAATCCACTCGCCTTGGTGCTTATGGCTATATACCAAAACCTTTTACGCCGGATGAATTAATCTATCAAGTAGAACAAGGATTTAGACAGCGCCAATTGGTTGTTGAATCTGAACTCCTAAAAAAAGAACGAGAAGAAAATTTAATTGAAATTGCTTCTGAAAAATCACGCTTAAATACTATTATTAAAGCAATTAGTGATGGTGTTTTAGTAATTAATAGAATTGGTGAGTTGGTTTATTTTAATACTGCGGCATTAAAATATTTTGATCTCGATTCTCTTTCAATTGGAGATTCTGCACTTAAACATTTGCCCGCTCCTATCGTAGAAATTATAAAGAAGATCTATAGCCCCGATCAATCACTTCAAAAAACATATAGTATTCAATTAGAATTAAAATCAAATAATGAATTATTTGTTGAGTCTACATGTACTCCAATACTTCAAAACGATAAATCAATTGCCGGAGTTGTAGTAGTAATAAAAAATATTACTGAATTTAAAAAGATCGAGCTTATCAAATCTCAGTTCGTTTCAATGGTAGCTCACGAACTAAAAACTCCAATGGCGGCGGTGCAAGGATTCTTAAATATTATTTTGGATGATACTATCAGCATCCCTTATGACACTCAGCGAGATTATTTAGTTCGTTCTGTTATTCGTCTAAAAAGCTTGACAGATTTAGTAAATGACCTATTAGATATATCAAGAATGGAGCTAAAAACTAAACAAAGAGAAATTTCTGAAATTAAACTTGATGAGATAGTCCATTCAGTATCTCAAATGCTTGAATTAGAATTAAAGAAAAAGGGAGTTACTTTAATAACACATTTCGAAGACCCATTACCTACAATCAAAGCCGACTCAAACGAAATAAATAGGGTATTTACCAATCTTATCAGTAATGCAATAAAATATAATAAAGACAAAGGTAAAATTGATATCAGTATTTCCCATTCAGGCAGCTATGCAATGATTAATATTAGCGACAGCGGAATAGGGATGAAAACGGAAGAAAAAAATAGATTATTCCAGGAATTTTACAGAGCAAAAAATGAAAAGACGAGGGGCATCAGCGGTACAGGTCTCGGTCTTTCTATCGTAAAAAAAATAGTTGAATCTTATTATGGAAAAATAGAAGTCGAATCTGAATATGGTTCGGGTACGACATTTAAAATCCATTTTCCAATAAATACTAACTAAAAAGGGGAAATAACTATGGCTCTTATCGCTATTATCGATGATGATCCGGATATTCTCGATGCAAGTTCTTTGGTTCTAAAATCTAAAGGATTTGATGTCGTTACTGCAACTAATCCTGTCGATGGATACCAAATCGTAACAGAGAAAAATCCAAATCTAATTATACTTGATGTAATGATGGATGAACCTGATGATGGTTTTTTCTTAGCACAGAAGTTTAGAAAAAACGGAATTACAACTCCAATTTTAATGTACACTTCAGTATCAAAAGCCATTGGTTTAGAATTTGGCAAAAGTGATATGGTACCTGTCGATGATTTTGTCGAAAAACCAATTTCACCTGAAGAATTAGTTAAAAAAGTTGAAAGTTTATTGCATAAATAATAGGAGGTAATTAAATGCTTATTCTCGAAAAAAATGCAATGACTGAAGAAATTGAAAAGTTAGTTGAGAAATACGGACCTGAAAGGTCGTCTTTACTTCCAATTCTTCAAGACATTCAACGAGATCATAAATCAATACCCGATTTTGCTCAACAAGAAGTAGCTCGTTTATTAGATATTCATCCTGTTGAAGTTTTTAGTGTAATATCATTTTACTCATTTCTGAATACCGAAGCTAAAGGTAAATTTATCGTTCGTCTTTGTCAGACAATTACTTGCGATATTAAAGGTAAAGAAAGAATTGCACAAGCAATTGAACGTGAACTCGGAATTACTTTTGGTGAAACTACAAAAGATAATAAATACACATTAGAATATGCTAACTGTCTTGGAATGTGTGATCAAGGACCGGCTATGTTAATTAATGATGTGGTTTATGCAAATCTAACACCCGAAAAAGCTGTCAAAATTCTTAAGGGGGTTAAATGATTATGGAAAAGACAAAAAGAGAAGGTTCAGTAATATTCTCTGAGTATAAAAGAGGCGAAGGAATAAAAGCAGCTTTGCTTAAAAAGCGTGAAGATATTCTTTTAGAACTTCGTGAATCTAAAATTAAAGGTAGAGGCGGCGCAGGATTCCCAACTGCTACTAAATGGATGGTTGTAGCGGCTTCTACTGCTGAAATCAAATATGTTATATGTAACGCCGATGAAGGCGAACCTGGTACATTCAAAGACCGTGTACTTTTAGTCGATTATCCTGAATTGGTTTTTGATGGAATGGTTATAGCAGGATATACAATCGGGGCTTCAAGAGGTATTGTTTATCTACGCGGTGAATATGAATATGTAAGAAAACCATTAGAAGATTATTTAGAATCAATGAGAAAAGATAACTTACTCGGGAAAAACATTCTTGGTAAGGAAGGATTCGATTTTGATATAACAATTAGAATGGGCTCTGGTGCGTATATATGCGGCGAAGAAACTGCTTTAATTGAATCATTAGAAGGCAATAGAGGAGAAGCTCGTAATAAACCTCCTTATCCTGTTAATACAGGTTTCTTCGGTAGACCCACTGTTGTAAATAATGTGGAAACATTAGCTGCTGTTTCACATATTATTATAAAAGGCGGCGATTGGTTCAGACAGCATGGAACTGATAAATCTACCGGTTCTAAATTATTTTCTATCTCTGGTGATTGCGAAAATCCGGGAGTATATGAATTGCCTTGGGGTACTAAACTTTCTGAAATTCTAACTCTTGTAGGTGCTAGAAACACTAAAGCAATTCAGGTTGGAGGTGCTTCTGGTATATGCCTCAATAAGTCCCAATTCGATAGAACTTTAGCTTATGAAGATGCGGCAACAGGTGGCTCGATAATGATTTTTAATGAATCGAGAAATATGATTCACATCCTTAATAATTTCATGGAATTTTTCGTAGAAGAATCTTGCGGGCAGTGTACTCCATGCAGAATTGGTAATGTAAAATTACTTGAAGGTGTGAAAATGATTGAATCAGGTGAATATACTTTCGATTATATCAATAAGTTAATCGATCTCGGCAGAACGATGCAAGTAGCTTCTAAATGCGGCTTAGGTCAATCTTCGCCAAATTCATTTATCTCGATTTTAGAAAATTTTAAAGATGAAATATTCAATGGAGACGGAGGATGCAATGGATAGCAGAAAAGATTATAGAGCACCATTAAGTCAGCAGCCACTGACAATCGAAAAACCAACTGACCTTACTGCTATTGGTGGTACTATCACCGTTGAAATTAATGAAAAGAAAGTAGTTGTTCCATTAGGAACTACAATTTTGGACGCTTGTAAACAAGCGGGAATTAGTATCCCAACTTTATGCCATCATGAAGACCTTTGCATTGCAGGCGTTTGTCGTATATGCGTAGTTGAAGTGGAAGGAATGAGAACTCTTCAAGCTTCTTGTGCATTCCCAATTACTGCCCCGATAAAAATAAAAACTTCTACTTCTATGGTTCGTAAAGCGAGAAGACATATTATTGACTTAATGCTAAGTGAACATTATGGCGAATGTTATTCATGTGTCAGAAATGGCAACTGCGAATTACAGAATTTAGCCAAAGAGTATGGAGTGGATGATTACACTTTCGGACATGTAGATAAGCCACGTTATGAAATCGACCGTTCCTCTTATTCTGTAATTAGAGATATGAGTAAATGTATCTTATGCAAGAGATGTGTTAGAACTTGTATCGATCTTCAGGAAGTAGGTGTACTTGAATCAATTGGAAGGGGAGATGCAACACATATTTCAACCTTTTTAGAGAAACCACTTTCGGATGTAATCTGTATTAATTGCGGTCAATGTATTAATAGATGTCCAACTGCTGCCCTTCGTGCAAATGATCCATCTGATGAAATCTGGAGAGCAATTGACGATCCGAATAAACATGTTGTAATTCAAACTGCACCTTCTCCAAGAGCTGCTATATGCGAAGAATTTGGAATGGAAGCAGGTACTTCTTTAACTCAAGAACTAAATACTGCATTAAAAAGAATCGGTTTTGATAAAGTATTTGATACCAATTTTACTGCGGATTTAACAATTATTGAAGAAGGCACTGAATTAATAATTCGACTATACAAAGCATTAGTTGGTAAAGATGCTTCTGTTAGTCTTCCACAATTCACATCATGCTCACCTGGATGGGTAAAATACTTAGAACATTACTATCCTGAATATCTCGATAATTTAAGTAGTGCTAAATCACCTCAACAAATGTTTGGGTCATTGATTAAAACTTTTTATGCACAAAAGAATGGCGTTAATCCGGAAGATATTGTTTCTGTTGCTTTAATGCCTTGCTCAGCTAAAAAGTTTGAATGTAACCGTCCTGAAATGGCTGATTCTGGTTATAAAGACGTTGACTATGGTCTTACAACACGCGAAATGGCAAAGATGATTAAGGAAGCGGGGATTAATCTCCCTGAAATGCCTAAATCACATTTCGATGATCCATTCGGTGATGCTTCCGGTGCAGGATTAATATTCGGTGCCACGGGTGGTGTAATGGAAGCCGCTATTAGAACCATAGTAGAATTTATTACAGGTTCTAAAGCTGAAGATATTTTTGCAAATGCAAATGTTGTTGATGTACGCGGATTTGATGGTATTAAATATATGGAAATTCCACTCGGAGATACATTTGGTCCTGTACCCGGTTTAATTGCTCATCTCGTTCCTAATTGGGAATGGCTCAAAGGTGCTACTCTTAAAGTTGCGGTTGCTCACGGTACAGCAAATGCAAAAAAAGTAATGGATGATATTAAGGCAGGTGGTAAATTTAGCGAATGCCATTTTATAGAATTTATGGCTTGCCCTGGTGGATGTCTTGGAGGTGGTGGTCAACCGATCCCAACTACTCCTGAAATTCGTAAGAAACGCGCTCAAGCTATTTATGCAGAAGATGAATCGCTTGAATTAAGAAAATCTCATGAAAATCCTAACATTACTAAGATTTATGAAGAGTTCCTAACAGAAGGTCCTTGTAGTCATTTATCGCACAAATTGTTACATACAAACTACGTAAAACGCGGTAAATATATTATTTAATTCATTTAGGGTCTTAGCAGTCAATTTTGGCTGCTAAGATTTATTTTATGCTCCTAATACCTAAATATGTTCAAATATATGACGAGTATTTCAAGACGATCAAGCGTTATAACGCTTGGTTTATTGAATTGCGATACGCTGCAATATTAGCTCTTATTGCCTTGCTTATTTTACTTAATATTTTACCAAATGTTCAACTAACCACTTTTCAAAACATCTCTGTCATGTCAGGAATAGTAATTATTCTTTCATATAATTATTATTTCAAAAATCAAGTAAAGTTAAATCAGAAAGATGCTCAAGTAAATCTTTCTTTCTATCAAATTATTGCGGATTTATTTTCATTAAGCAGTCTTGTTTATGTACTTGGTGGTATAGAAGCCCCCATTTTTCTGTTTTATATTTTTCATATGATCATTGGTAGCTTAATACTTCCGGTTAGTTTGATGTACATTTTAGCAACAACATGCCTTTTGGTTTTTGTATCTTTTAGTTGTCTTGAATTAATAGGTACGATCCCACATCAAAATATTATAGGACTATTTAATTTTGAATTTTATAATAATCTAAATTATCTTATTGTTTTTCTTAGTGTATTCGCATCATTAGTATTCATTTCAATCTTTATTACTTCAAAGATTGTAAAAGATTTATATGAAAGGGAACAGCAATTAAAACGTGCTTTAGATGATCTGCATCATGCAGAAAAGTCTAAACAAAAATATGTAGCAGCAGTAGTTCACGAATTAAAATCACCAATCTCCGCAGCAAGTTCAATCTTAGATTTAGTACTCGGGAATTATTTGGGCGAAGTAAACGAAGTAGTAAAAGAAAAAGTTTTTCGCGCTAAAGAAAGAATTTCTGAATCAATTCAAATGATTAATAATATGGTTCGTTTCTCTCGCTTCAAACTATTAAACAAAATTGAAATTGAAAACGTGAATCTTTCTGAATTGGTAAATAAATATATTATTTCCATAAAACCTTTAGCCGAAAAGAAAAATATAACGATTAATTTTAATCAGAAACAGAAGGATGATGTATTTTTAAATTGTGATAGAAATCTTTTTGAATTAGTATTTTCTAATTTATTTAATAACGGAATCAAGTATAATAATCAGAATGGAGAATTGCTGATTGAACTTTCAACTAAAGATGATTTATTGACAATAGAAATCTCTGATACCGGAATAGGTATTCCAAAATCAGATAAAGAAAAAATATTTGAAGAATATTACCGAGCTTCTAATGTATTGCAAGTTGAAGGAACGGGAACCGGATTGAACATAGTTAAAAGTATCATTGAGAATCATGATGGTACAATATTTTTTTATTCTCCATCTAAACTAAATTCTACAATAGGTCCGGGAACTACTTTCAATATCAAAATAAAACAAAATATTTTACTTTAATTAAATCTCTTTCTATATTTAAATAAGATTACCACAATAATCGGAATACGTTATGCTTATAATTATTCCTAAGTGGGCAACAAATTACAATGAATTTTG
>JBAYVI010000087.1:0-14473 GCA_041674625.1 Melioribacteraceae bacterium
AGACTTAAGCGGAAGAACTCTTTCGGGACAGACGACCGAAGCATTTTGGATTTCATTAGCTCACACAAAAAATTTATTAAGCATCGGACTTAATTGCGCCCTCGGTCCTAAGCAGATGCGTGCATATGTAGAAGAGCTTTCTAATATCGCTGATGTGTTTATTAGTTTATATCCGAATGCAGGTCTGCCAAATGAATTTGGCGGATATGATGAATCCCCTACCGATATGCAGGTGGTATTGGAAGAATATGCAGAAAGCGGTTTTGTAAATATCCTCGGCGGATGCTGTGGCACAACTCCTGATCACATTAAAGCATTTGCAAAAATTCCGAGTAAGTTTCCTCCAAGAGTAATCCCTAATATAAATCCTACATTAAGACTTAGCGGCTTGGAACCATTGATTTTCCGCAGCGATATGAACTTTGTAAATATAGGAGAAAGAACAAATGTTACTGGATCGAAAAAATTTGCTCGTCTGATAAAAAATGGTGAATATGATGAAGCTCTTTCTATTGCTCGCGATCAAGTGGAAAACGGTGCTCAGATAATTGATATCAATATGGATGAAGGAATGATTAATTCGGAAGAAGTAATGGTCCGATTCCTTAATTTAATTGCTTCCGAACCCGATATTTCTAGAGTGCCAATAATGCTCGATTCATCTAAATGGAGTGTATTAGAAGCCGGATTAAAATGTCTTCAAGGTAAAGGGATTGTAAATTCTATCAGTATGAAAGAGGGTGAAGAACAGTTCAAGAAACATGCCTCACTTGTAAGAAAATATGGTGCAGCTGTTATTGTTATGGCTTTCGATGAAAAGGGACAGGCTGATACTTATGAAAGAAAAATTAATATTTGTAAACGCGCTTATGATATTTTAACTAAAGAATTAAATTTCCCTCCGCAGGATATTATTTTCGACCCTAATATTTTCGCTATCGCCACAGGTATTGAGGAACATAATAATTATGCTCTCGATTATCTTAATGCAACCGAATGGATTAAAAAGAACTTGCCCCATGCAAGAGTTTCGGGTGGAGTAAGTAATCTTTCATTTTCATTCAGAGGAAATGATGATGTGCGCGAGGCAATGCATTCCGCTTTCCTTTACTATGCAGTTAAAGCCGGTATGGATATGGGGATTGTAAATGCAGGGCAATTGACGGTATATGAAGAGATAAATAAAAATTTATTAAAATTAGTAGAAGATGTAATTCTAAATAGAACTGATGTGGCAACTGAGAAATTAACCGATTATGCAAATCAACATTTTTCTAAAGAAAAAGTTAAAACAGAAGAATTAGAATGGCGCTCTCTGCCTCTTGAAGAAAGAATTTCGCATTCATTAGTAAAAGGGATAACCGAATTTATTGATGCAGATATTAATGAAGCAATAACAATATATCCTAAGCCGCTTGATATAATCGAAGGACCATTAATGGCAGGAATGAGCGTGGTAGGTGATCTTTTCGGAGCAGGAAAAATGTTTTTACCTCAAGTTGTAAAATCTGCACGTGTAATGAAGAAAGCCGTAGCCATTATAACTCCATATATTGAATTAGAAAATAATTCCGAGACAACTTCTGCAGGAACAATTCTTCTTGCTACCGTAAAAGGTGATGTTCATGATATCGGGAAAAATATTGTGGGTGTTGTTTTAAGTTGTAACGGATTCAATATTATCGATCTTGGTGTGATGGTAAACTCAAATATAATATTAGAAACAGCACGAGAGAATAATGTTGATGCTATTGGCTTAAGTGGACTTATTACTCCTTCCTTAGATGAGATGGTTCATGTAGCAAAAGAGATGGAACGTGAAGGTTTTACTATCCCACTTTTAATCGGAGGGGCTACTACATCACGCGTTCATACAGCAGTAAAGATCGCTCCTAAATATTCTAATACGGTTGTTCATGTATTAGATGCTTCTAAAAGTGTGGGTGTAATTAGCTCACTTCTTAATCGAAAAACTAATGAAGACTTTTCTAAATCAATAAAAGAAGAATATGAAAAACTTAGGGAAGATCATTATAAAAAGAATATTAGTAGAGATTATATTTCCTTGGATACAGCGCGAAATAATAAATTAAAAATTGATTGGAATAATTATTCACCTCCTAAACCTAATTCGATAGGTGTTTTCAATTTCAACAATTATCCATTAGAAGAAATAAAAGAATATATCGATTGGTCGCCATTCTTTCATGTATGGGAATTAAAAGGTAAATATCCTGCAATTCTAAAGAGTGAAAAATATGGAGATGAACCGCAGAAATTATTTGATAATGCTAATCAATTGCTCGATAGAATAATTAAAGAAAAATTATTAACAGCGAATGGTATAGCTGCCCTATTCCCTGCCAATTCTATCGAAGATGATATTGAAGTTTATTCAGATGAATCCCTATCTGAAATAAAAGCAGTTTATCATACTATAAGACAACAGAAAAATAAATCCGAAGGAGTAGCTAATTTTGCTCTTTCAGATTTTATTGCTCCTAAGGATTCCGGTAAAAAAGATTATCTCGGTTTCTTTGCTGTTACAGCAGGACTCGGTATCGAAAAACTTATTGAAGCATTTACAAACGACCATGATGATTATAATGTAATTATGGTTAAAGCATTAGCAGATCGTTTGGCAGAAGCATTTGCTGAGCTATTACATGCTAAGTACAGAAATGAAATTTATGGTTATGCAAAAGATAATTTAAGCAATGATGAATTGATTGAAGAGAAATATCAAGGTATTAGACCTGCACCAGGATATCCATCACAACCAGATCATACAGAGAAATTAATTATGTGGAATACTTTAGATATAGAAAACCAAACAGGGATAAGGCTTACAGAAAGTCTTGCCATGTTTCCTGCTTCTTCTGTATCGGGAATGTATTTTACGCATCCTGATTCTAAATATATTACAACAGGAAAAATAAATAAAGACCAAGTAGAAGATTATGCAAAAAGAAAAGGATTTTCAATAGATGAGGCAGAAAGATGGCTATCTCCGGTTCTGAATTATTAATAGCTGATCTTCTCGAAAAAATAAATAAGGAATGCATCACACACTTTAATAAAAAATTCGATAAGATCTCTTCGCTCCCTTTATCTGCCTCTGCACGAAGGTATTATCGTATTTATGTCGAGAAGAAAAGTTATCTCGTAGCTTATAATAGCGATATAAGAGAGAATGATGCTTTCTTTTATTTTACGAAATTATTCTTTTATAACAAACTAAACGTTCCACAGTTATTTCATACGAGCGAAGATAAAAGTATATATATTATTGAGGATTTAGGAAACGAAACTCTTTATTCGTCAGTAGTAAAATCCAATTTCGAACCGGAATTTATTCTACGAAATTATAAAATCGCACTCAATAAATTAATCCAATTTCAAATGCTCGATATTGATAAAATTGATTTTGAGAAATGTTATCCAAGGGAATCATTCGACTATCAATCAATTTTATGGGACTTGAATTATTTTAAGTATTATTTCCTAAAATTAGTAAATGTACCATTTGATGAACAGCTTTTAGAGAATGATTTCAATGCGTTAATCACCATTATCACTAGCGTTAAGAATAATTATTTTATGTTCCGCGATTTTCAATCGCGTAATATTATGGTTAAGGATAATGAATTATTTTTTATTGATTATCAAGGTGGAAGGCGTGGTCCGCTTCAATATGATGTTGCTTCTCTTTTATTTGATGCAAAGGCAAATCTAACAAATGGAACAAAATCATATTTATTAGAATATTATTTATCTGTTGCAGCAGGTTATGAAAGTATCGATAATAATCAATTTAAATTGGATTACTATTATGTAGCTTTAATCAGACTGCTACAAGCATTTGGTGCTTATGGTTACAGAGGTTACTTCGAGAGAAAAGAACATTTTCTCAAGAGCATTCCTTATGCACTTAATAATCTTGATTTTATTATTTCAAAACTTCCACAAGATAATCCGATCCAGTACTTAATTTCTATAATCGGGAAGATGAAACATTCAGAAGAAGTAACAAAATTTTTATTTAAAGAAAAAAAAGAGACAAAATTGAAAATACAATTAACAAGTTTCTCTTATAAGAAAGGGATACCTATTGATGAAACTGAAAACGGAGGTGGCTTTGTTTTCGATTGCAGATGCCTTTATAATCCCGGAAGACAAGAAGAATTTAAATTGCTTTGTGGTAAAGACCAACCGGTCATCGATTTCTTAGAAAGCGATCAAAAAGTTGAACAATTCAAATCAAATATATTTGCCATTATAGATCAAGCGGTGGATAATTATATAGATAGAGGATTTGATCATTTGATGATAAATTTTGGATGTACAGGAGGACAGCATCGATCGGTTTATTTTGCAGAAAAAACAAAAGCTCATTTATTAGAAAAGTACGGAATTACTTCTGAATTGACACATACAAATCTTCCGCAATGAAGGCTTTAATTCTCTCTGCCGGATTTGGTACCAGATTAAAACCTATTACTGATAAAATTCCTAAAGCTTTAGTAGAAGTAAATGGAATATCTAATCTTGAACGTGTAATTAAGCATCTACTAAAATATGGTGTAGATGAAATTATCGTTAACGTTCACCATTTTTCCGAGCAGATTATAGAATTTCTAAAAGTAAAAAATAATTTTGGAATATCGATAGAAATTTCACTCGAAACAGATTGTCCATTAGATACAGGTGGTGGTTTAAAAAACGCTTCCTGGTTTTTTGATGATGGCAAACCTTTTATAGTTCAGAATGTTGATATTATTTCGGATATAAATTTTAATGATATGCTCGCCTACCATAATTCTAAAGATGCAATTGCCACTTTAGCGATATTAGAAAGAAAATCGACACGATATTTACTATTTAATGAAGAGCTTTATTTATGCGGTTGGGAGAGCGTAAAAACCGGTGAAAAAATTATTCCAATTGAGGGAAAATTAAAACAATACGCATTTAGCGGAATACAAATTCTATCCCCTGATATTTTCAATTATTTCCCTTGTAGTAATATTTTCTCATTAATTACTACATATCTCGATGTTATAAAAATTAATAAAATTATCGGCTACAATCATTCACATAATTATTGGTTCGATATAGGGGATATAAATAAATTAATTGAAGCAGAAAATTATCTAAATCAAAAGGGGAAGTAAAATGAGAAAACTCGTTTTTCTAATTATTTTTGTTATTGCTATATCTTCCTGTTACCCACAAGGTAATACTTTCTTAAAAGACAACTATTCTAAAAAAGAATATATGATAGAGATGAGAGACGGAGTAAAATTATTTACCGCCGTTTATTCACCAAAAGATCAATCTAAGAAATATCCAATGATTATGCAGAGGACACCATACCGAGCAGGACCTTATGGTGAAGATGCTTTCCCAAATCAATTAGGTCCTTCTGCACAATTTGATAATGATGGATTTATTTTTGTTTTTCAAGATGTTAGAGGGAAATTTCAGTCCGAAGGCGAATATGTAAATATGCGTCCCTATATACCAAATAAAAAAAACAAAAACGATATTGATGAGACAACAGATACTTATGATACTATCGATTGGTTAGTAAAAAACGTTGCGGATAATAATGGAACCGTAGGTATTTGGGGAATTTCTTATCCCGGGTTTTATGCAATAATGTCAGCCATTGATTCGCATCCGGCATTGAAAGCTGTTTCTCCACAAGCACCAATTTCAGATTGGTTCATGGGAGACGATATGCATCATAATGGTGCTTTTAGCATGTTGATGGCATTTAATTTTTTCAATTCATTTGATCTTCCTCGAAAAGGACCTTCACAAGATTGGCAAAGAGGAGCTTCTTATGATTCTCCAGATGCTTATAAATTCTTTATGAACCTTGGTCCTTTGAAAAATATAAACGAGAAATATTTTAATAACATTAGACCTTTTTGGAATCAAGTGATGAAGAATGAAGTCTATAATTCATTCTGGCAATCTAGAAATATTTTGCCTCACTTAAAAAATATCAAGCCGGCAGTTTTAATTGTTGGTGGTTGGTTTGATGCAGAAGACCAATACGGTCCACTTAATATTTATAAGACAATAGAAAAAAACGATCCGAATGCAAACAGTTCAATCATTATGGGTCCTTGGGTGCATGGTGGTTGGTCGAGAGGTGATGGGGAAAAACTTGGTGATATTTCATTTGATTCCAAAACCGGAAGTTTTTATAATGATAGTATTATTTATCCATTTTTCAATTACTACTTAAAAGGAATTGGAGAAAACAAGATAGCGGAAGCAACAATATTTCGCACAGGTGAAAACAAATGGGTGAAATTAGATAAATATCCTTCTTCTTCAAAAGTAGATACACTTTACTTTGCCGGGAGAGAAAAACTTCTTTCAAAAGTACAAGAAGGAACAAAAGGGAAAAATGATTTTAAAGAATATGTAAATGACCCTGCAAATCCGGTTCCTTATACAGCGGCTTTTCAAGATTCGAGAGGATTCTATAACCGCTCATTTATGATTGAAGATCAGAGATTCGCTTCTACTCGTCCCGATGTTGTAGAATTTGAGACTGATATTTTAGGGAATGATTTAGAACTTTCCGGACCAATAACTGCGAATTTATTCGTATCAACTTCCGGAACTGACTCTGATTGGTTAGTAAAAATTATTGATGTTTATCCCGATACAAGCAACTCAAAAAAAATAGAGGGAGTAACAGTTGAGTTTGGAAATTATAATCAATTAGTTCGATATGAAATGATGCGGGGTAAATTTAGAAATAACAAAGAGAACCCTGAACCATTCAAACCAAATGAACCAACATTGGTAAAAGTTAACCTGAATGATATTAATCATACATTCAAAGCCGGACATAAATTAAAAGTGCAGATTCAAAGTAGTTTCTTTCCGTTCTTCGATCGAAACCCAAATAAATTCATGAATATTAGAGAAGCGGACGAGAATGATTTTCAGAAAGTAAATAATCGAGTTTATTTCTCTAAAAAATATCCATCATCAATTAATTTTTATGTAAACTAAGAGGGAAATATGATTTACGACTTAATTAATAATAGTGATCTTTATCTATCGGTGAATCCAAACCTAAAAAAAGCATTTGACTTCTTGCGAAAAGAAAATCTTTTTAATTTGGAGATTGGAAAACATGAAATCGATGGAGAAAATTCTTTTGCATTAGTAAGTGAATATAAATCAAAAGATTTATCCAAGGGTCGATGGGAAGCGCATAAAAACTATCTTGATATTCAGTTAATTCTAAAAGGAAAGGAAAAATTTGGTTTCTCGAATCTAAAAGAGATGACTAATGTTACCGCGGAGTATTCAATAGATAAAGATATAATATTTTTTGAGGGTAGAGGAAATTTTCTTGAATTAACAGAGGGCTATTTTGTAATTGTTTTCCCGGGTGATTCGCACATGCCTGGTATTACTGCGAACGAAGAAACTGATATAAAGAAGATTGTTGTGAAAGTTAAAATATAAGAGAAATTAAATAGCTCCCTTTGCCATTGCGACAATGGGAGCTATTAACAAAACAATTATTTTACGATATCTAATAATTCTACTTCAAAAACCAATGCTGAGTTTGGGCCTATCATTTGACCGGCACCATTTTCGCCATAAGCTAATTCAGCAGGAATATATAATTCCCATTTATCACCAACTTTCATTAATTGAAGAGCTTCAGTCCAACCTTTAATAACTTGGTTTACACCAAATTCAGTTGGTTCGCCTCTTTTATATGAGCTATCAAATTCTTCGCCTGTAATTAAAGAACCTTTATAATGAACTTTTACTTTATCAGTTGCAAGCGGAGATGCGCCTGTTCCAGTGGTAATTACTTTATATTGAAGACCGTCAGGAAGTACTTTTACGCCTTCTTTTTGTTTATTTGCTTCTAAGAATGCATTGCTAAGCGCTGCATTTTTTTCCTTCAATTCATTTACTACTGCATTTCTTTTAGACATAATTTTGTTGTTAAAAGCAGTCATTACTTTATTCATCTCTTCATCAGTCATAAGTGAAGTATGGTTTACCATTGCATCTTGAATACCTTCTAAAACTGCTTCATATTTTAAATCAAAATTTGGGTCTGAAAGATTTTTACCGATACTCTGACCAATACTATAACTAATACTATCCTGTTCTGAAACTAACTTCATTTTTTGTTCCTTTTTTGTTTGAGCGTTTAATGTGATTGTTGCTAAAATAACAAAAACAAATATTTTAAATAATTTCATTGCAACTCCTGCTATTTTTGCGATTTTTATGAAAGAAATAATTAATTTTTCAAAATTAGAAAGTAAATTTACTAATAATTACCGGAAGTAATATGAAAAAACTGATACCAATCATTTTGCTAATAAGTTCCATCGGAATAATGGGACAAACATTTTATAGCACTCCATTCGCACACACATATTCGATAGTAGCGCGGGATCCTGTTACCGGGGATATAGGAGCGGGAGTTCAATCTCATTGGTTCTCAGTTGGAAGCTCTGTTATTTGGGGAGAAGCCGGAGTAGGTGTTGTAGCAACTCAATCATTCGTAAATGTTTCATTCGGTTTACGTGCGCTTAGTCTCCTTAAGAAAGGATTATCACCGCAGGAGGTTGTGGACGAATTAATTAAATCAGATGAGGGAAGAGATTTCCGTCAATTAGCAGTACTTGATACTAAAGGAAAAAGTGCTGCATATACCGGAGCAAAATGCATACAACCCGCCGGGCATATTACCGGTGAAAATTTTTCTGTTCAGGCAAACTTGATGATAAATGATAAAGTTTGGGGAGCAATGGAAAAAGCATTTAAAAACAGTAAAGGTCAATTAGTCGATAGAATTTTAGAAGCAATGGACGCAGCTCAAAAAACCGGCGGCGACATTAGAGGTACTCAATCTGCATCCATAATTGTTTATAAAGGAACTGCTTCCGATAAACCGTGGGAAGATAAATTAGTTGATCTCCGTGTGGAAGATAGCGCCGATCCAATCAGCGAGATGAAACGATTGGTTAAACTTCATCATGCTTATGACCACATGAATCAAGGTGATTTGTATGTCGAAAAGAACGAGATGGATAAAGCAATGATTGAATATAAAACAGCTGAAGCAATGTTCCCGGATTATGAAGAGATGAAATTTTGGCATGCAACTACTTTAGTGAATGCTAACAAATTAGAAGAGGCTTTACCCTTATTTAAGGAAGTTTTCGTAAAGAATAAGAATTATATTGAATTAGTTCCTCGACTCATTCCATCGGGGCTATTAGTAGCAGATAAAAAAACTTTAGAGAAAATTCTTAGTCAAGCCAAATAATTCGTGATTGCTTTGAAGATATTAATTGAGTAAAAAATTAAAAAGGGAATTCTTCAGTCGTATCGATGACTTTCTGTTTTTCTACCACCGGTTTTTTTGCGGTTTGGTGAATTAGGTTACCATCTACATATATTGCTTTATAAGGTTTAGTGGGGCATGCGTGCTCGCAAGCTCCACATCCGATACATAAATCATCTTCCATTTTGGGGACTAATAATTTATCTTCGGGCACCATCTTCACTGCTTTTGTAGGGCAATGTTCGTTGCATGCTCCGCAATCAGTCCCTTGAGTAATTACAACACAATTTTCTCTAATAAAATGTGCTTTACCAATCTGAACTAATTTTTTTTCATCAAGTGAACTAATTTTTATTATTGCGTCGGTAGGACAAATATCGCTACAAATTTTACACTCAAAATTGCAGAATCCTTTATGATAATCCATCTTTGGTTGAAATACATTAAAGATTCCATATTCAATAAATGTAGGCTGTAATACTTTTGTCGGGCAAGCGGTAACACAAAGATTGCAGGCAGTGCAATAATCATTAAAATGTTCGATACTTATCGAACCGGGAGGTGTTACTAAATAATTTTTATCTTCTGCTATTGTGGAATTTTTATAAACCTTTGGAGTTTCACCAGCCTTCAAAATCATTGATGGAATTGTAAAACTTGCAATAATAGTTTTTACAAAATCTCGTTTAGAAATGTCTATTGATTTCAAACCTGCATTTATATTTTCGGAAGGAATAGGAAAATCTTTAACAAAGGGGTTTTTCGCAGAGAAAATAATTGCTTTAGAAGAGCAAGCCGAAATACAATCAAAACAATCAACACATCTTGAATAATCAATTAGTTGCCCTTTACTATCTATGCACATTGCTCGACATTTTTTTTCGCAAACCTTACAGCTTGTGCAGTCATCTTCTACAATTCTGATTTTGAAAATTGAGAAGCGTGATACCAGGCCGAGGAACGTACCAACGGGACAAATCATATTACAATATAATCTTCCCTTTTTAGTAACAAACCAGATAATAAAAGCCAGCATTGAAATAGAAAAGATAAATACAGGTAAATGGAAAAAGATATCTACCGGGAAAAGAATATAAATATCAAAGGAAGTAAGTATCGAGGCAGCACCATTATTTACTAAAATTGCAATCGGGCGTAATAAATTTGCGCTCATTTTACCAAATAAACTATATGGGTCTAAGAGATTTAATAAAAGAATATTGCCAACAAAGAATAGTACTACCGACACTATTAGAATGGTATATCGAAAAAT
Source organism: Melioribacteraceae bacterium (assembly GCA_041674625.1). Taxonomy (GTDB): domain Bacteria; phylum Bacteroidota; class Ignavibacteria; order Ignavibacteriales; family Melioribacteraceae; genus BRH-c32. Next base: position 10,629 of record JBAYVI010000087.1, read on the forward strand.
ATTTTTTGGATCCTCGTAAAGAAATCTTTTTCGCTTATTGATCTTGAGAACGAAATAATAAACAATATCTTGTAAGATACCGAGAGGACATATACTAGAACAATAAATACGACCAAATAAAAATGTAATAGCGATCAATGATAAAAATATTACAGAAGCTATAATAGGATTTTGAACGAAATTCAAGAATGCAGGAATAAATTGAATGTTGGTAAACACCAATTTCATATCATGCGGCACAAGGTCAGCCAGATCGAGAAATACAATTAGTATTGGTACGAAAAAAACTACCGAAAGAATTATCCGAAATATTTTAAGAGAATTTAACTTTTTCAATTTATTTATACGACAAGTCTCTTAATATTTAGTTTACTCAAATCGATATTTCCAAGACCTAATTCCGATGCATTCTTGATATGAGGAATATCAATCGGTTCCAATCCAAATAATTTAGCACCCGCTGCATCAGCAGCTACTATATCTGTAGAAATTATTTGTGATTTCATCACAACAACATCTGCAAGCGACACACCTCTCGGACCGTTTTGTTTCATTACCGCATAAGCATCTATAATGTTTAAGTCAGGTTTTCGGAAAGTCGGAAAATCTGCTATACACTGCTGTAAATTATTTCTGTGCCAATAACCTCTATCCCAAACGATACCCATCAAATTTTTCATAGACATTGTTAGACGTGCAGAACCGTGACTTTTTAGTACTGGTACATTAATAAAAACATCAGATTGGAGAATTAATTCATGCACTTTATCTTTCTTAAGCGATTTACCCTTTGGTATCGTTACCTCTTGATAGTATGATTCTGTATTACCCGGTACGACTTTAGCACCTGCATCCTTGGCGTATTTTTCTATTTCGGAAGACGAATAACATCTTTTCCAATCATCGCAGGTATGATCGAATACATAAACATCTTTTGCACCGGCATTAAAACAATGCTCGATAATTCTTTTAATCAATTTGGGATTTGTATTGGCTGCTTTTTCAGGAACTACATCCCACCCAATATTAGGCTTAATAACAACAGACTGACCTTTTTTAACAAATTTTCCAATTCCTCCGAGTTCTTTAATAGCAGAATCAAACATAACTTCCGGTTCGCCATTTTTAATTGCTACCAAATCATAATCTGTTTTTTGAACTCCAGATGGTCTCGCAATTGCTTTAGAATAGAATCCGGGTATAGATAAAAGTGATCCGGCAGCTATTCCACCAACAATTCCCTTGCTTATAAAGTCTCTTCTTTTCATATTTGCACCAAAATTGAAAAATTATTTTAAATAAGATATTAATATATTATATTGTATTCAAGAATTATCGGAGTTTTCTATGCAAAATTCATTATTAATTGAAAGAAAATTTAATTTAGCTAAGTTTGCTATCATTGATTTTATAATGGTTGGGCTATTTTTATTAGTACCTTCAATATCACATATGTTTTCAATTCCTCTTTATTATGCAGAGCCAATGCGAATTATTGTGCTTTTATCAATATTATACACAAATAGAAATAATTCTATTGTATTAGCATTACTACTTCCGTTCATCTCACTTGTAGTATCTTCACACCCCTACTTATTGAAATCTGTTCTTATAGCATGTGAATTAGCTGTAAATATTTTTGCTTTTTTTATTTTAGCTAAATCATTAAAGAATATTCTATTCGCTTCATTCGGAAGTATTTTAATAAGTAAAGCATTTTATTATTCAGTGAAGGGACTGTTTTTGAATATGGGTTTAATTAATGGAGAGCTTATTGCCACACCTATTATTGCTCAAGTAATTTCAACTGTACTTTTAACCGCTGCTTTCTATTTCTTATACACAAAATTGAACAAAGAATAAATGACAAATAAAGAAATGCTTTTCTCCAAGTTCGAATCGGAATTATTAGTTCGACCTGATGATATCGATATGAATAATCATGTCCATATGACCAAATATCTTGATTATCTTTTATTTGCACGATTCGATCAGATGTCAAAAGACTATAAAGTGCCGATGGATGAATTTCTCAAACGTGGTTTTACTTGGGTAGCAACATCAATTACAATAGATTATAAACGGTCGCTTTTTTTAGGCGACCATGTGATTATCCAGACTCAAATTCTAGAGATAGGCGGAGCACAAGTAAAAATTAATTATTGGATTATAAGAAAAGACACTAAAAAAATCGCAGCCGAAGGGAAAGCAAATTTTTCATTAGTCTCAATTGAATCGGGTAAGCCCGTCAGAATCCCACAAGATATTTTAGAGAAATACACTATATAAGCCCCCATGGGGTGAAGTATAAAAACTCTTGCTCCAATTTCTTCTAATACAAGCTCCCCAATAATACTAAGTTATTGTATTACAGATACTATCCTCTGTATCTCTATAATAGATATAAGTCGGGTCATCAACCTTTTTAATTTTACAATTAGTTTTTACTAATCTTTCATAAAAATCCGAATCATCGCTATATTTTAGGTCCTGAAATCCGCCCAGACTTAAAAAGATTTCTCTTTTCCCGAAGAAAGTCCCACCTGCTACGCAGTCAGCAATTGCAATTTCACGATTCAGATCATTTTTATCTTTTACAAATGGACGACCAATAATTTCTAATCCGCCATGAACAAACTCTAAAGATTTATCCTCTTTGAAATAATTTAACCGAGTTTCTAAATGGTTAGATTTGTATTCATCATCACTTCCAATAAATGTAATGTAATCTCCGACTGATGTTTGGATACCGGTATTAAATGCTAAGGGTGGACGGCGATTCGTTTGCTTTAGATAGCGTATCTTTTCATTTTTCATCAAGTACCTATTAACTAAAGTAAAAGTATCGTCATTACTTCCATCATCTACTATTATCAGCTCCCAATCTTGAAAGGTTTGTTTGAGAACTGAATTAATCGGTCTCTCAATTAATTTACCTCTATTATAGGTCGGTAATACTATCGAAACAATCGGTTTGTAGCTTTTGTATAATTGCATTGATATTCTCTTTTTTTCTACTATATATTATAACAAAAATTAATTAACTTTTGGGATATATATTTTCAGAGAATAACAATAATGACTTATTTCGATCAAAAGAGATATTTCGAAATTTTAAAGAAGTACGAAAAGAAATTTGAAAAAAAAGAGTTAGACGATTATAAAATGTTAGTTAAGAGGCATAAAGATGATGAAGATTTAGATAAATTATCTTTTGAACGACTAATAAATTTATACGAGAAGTATCATGTAAATAGAGAGAAAAAGAATTTCGATCATCTATTTAAGAAGCCAGAAACAGATAATTAATAAAAAATAAATCAATTCCCGGTGGTATAATGAATTTTAAGAGACTCCAGAATTTTATTGGATTAGCAGTATTTACAATTGCGGCGGCTGTATATTTTATGACAGTTCAACCGTCAGTTTCATTTTGGGATTGTGGTGAGTTTATAGCTTCATCATATTCAATGCAAGTACCTCACCCTCCCGGAACACCTTTCTTTATAATTCTTGGTAAAATATTTTCGATGATTCCATTCACAGAGAATATAGGTCTTAGAATAAATGCAATTTCAGTTTTATCATCTGCCTTTGCTGTACTGTTCCTTTATTTAATAGCAATAAAGCTAATTGAGAATTACAAAGGGAAAGAACATAAGAATTTAATAGATGCATTAGGTACTTATGTAGCAGCAGCAATTGGAGCCCTTTCATTAGGATTCAGTGATACTTTTTGGTTTAATGCAGTAGAAGCAGAAGTATATGCTCTTTCTACTTTCTTTATTGCATTTGTTGTTTGGCTATTAGTCAAGTGGAATGAAAATGCAGACGAACCTGATAAT
>JBAYVI010000088.1:0-14173 GCA_041674625.1 Melioribacteraceae bacterium
AAGAAAAGAATCAATGAAATCAAGGCTCAGATCGATAAGACAACATCAGATTACGACAAAGAGAAATTACAGGAAAGATTAGCAAAATTATCAGGTGGTGTAGCGGTATTAAAAATCGGTGCGGCTACTGAGATTGAGCTTAAAGAAAAGAAAGCAAGAGTGGAAGATGCATTACATGCTACAAGAGCTGCTGTGGAAGAAGGAATTGTTCCTGGCGGTGGTGTTGCATTAGTAAGAGCAATCGCAGACCTTAAAGATGTGAAAGGTGAAAATCTTGATCAGAATACTGGTATCAAAATTATCATGAAAGCTTTAGAAGAGCCATTGAAACAGATTGCAGCTAATTCCGGAATGGAAGGTGCGGTAATATTGAATAAAGTGCTTGAAGGAAAAGATGATTATGGATTCAATGCGGCTACTGAAGAGTATGAGAACTTAATTAAAGCAGGTGTAATTGATCCTACAAAGGTAACAAGAACCGCTTTAGAGAATGCAGCTTCGGTATCAGCATTATTGCTTACAACAGAAGCAGTAGTTTATGAGAAAAAAGAAGATGAAAAATCAATGCCACCAATGCCGGGCGGCGGTGGAATGGACGGAATGTATTAGTAGATTCCCTTATGGGAAAGAATCGATAATAAGAAGTTCATGAGTAATTACAAAAAAGCCCCTTTCGAGGGGCTTTTTTTATGAGATTATTTTACCAAATAGAAATACGATACCAGCATTTCAAAAAGGAACTAAAGTCAGAAGCTACTTCCTGAAATATGAAGAATTAAAATATTATTCTATTAGGATATAAAGATTTAACAAAAAATGGCGTGAAATTTTCCTGATAATAAAAATATAACACTGATGATAATTTTATAAAGTGTACAATTAAAATAATATTTTTGTAATAGAACAGGATTAATTATTATTTTTGTTTAACTCAAAATCATTATCATATAGTCATCAGTTTAACATTTTATGATAATTCTAAATTTCATTATTTCTTTTAGGTGATTTTTAATATGACTCAATTAGAGCTATTAAATAAATTAGATGATTTGCTTTCTTTGCCTGGTGAAACAGAACTTGTGGAATTTAAAGAAGCCAAAAATAGTTTTAACTTTCATAGTATCGGGAAGTATTTTTCTGCATTGAGTAATGAAGCTAATCTCAAAAGCAAAAACTGTAGTTGGTTAATATTTGGGATTAAGGATAATCATACAATTATAGGAACTTCATATCGTATTAACCGTAAGGATTTAGATTCTTTAAAATCTGAAATCGCAAATAAAACCACAAACCGTATAACATTTATTGAAATATTTGAATTGATTCATCTAAATGGTAGGGTAATCTTGTTTCAGATTCCAGCCGCACCTGCAGGTATGCCAATAGCATGGGAAGGTCATTATTTTGGTAGGGATGGAGAAGATTTAGGTGCACTTAATCTTCACGAGATCGAACAGATTAGAAATCAAGCAAAACAATTCGATTGGTCAGCTCAAATAATTTCGTCTGCTTCCGTAAATTCATTGGATCAAAGTGCAATTCAAAAAGCCCGCGAAACATTCAAATCAAAAAACAAAGAGAAATCGATTTTTAATGATATTGATAATTGGAATGATACTACTTTTCTTGATAAAGCTAAAATCACTATTAATGGAAAAATTACTAATACCGCAATAATATTATTAGGGAAACCTGAATCGACACATTACTTATCCCCCTCTGTTGCAAGATTAACTTGGAAATTAGAGTCTGAAGAATCAGGTTATGAACATTTTGATCCTCCATTTTTTCTTACTATTAATAACCTTTATCGGAAGATCCGAAATTATAATCACAAAATTCTTCCTGCCGATAATATTACAGCTATTGAAGTCAGTAAATATGAGCAATGGATTATTTTGGAGGCCTTAAATAATTGTATAGCGCATCAAAATTATTTACTTAATTCACGTATCAATGTAATTGAAAAAACAGACGAATTGATTTTTTCTAATGTAGGTAAATTTATTGAGGGTAATCTTGAAGATTATCTTTTTAGAGATAAGACACCGGAAAAATATCGCAACAATTTTTTGGCTCAAGCTATGGTTAATCTTGGAATGATTGATACAGTTGGTCATGGAATCAAAAAAATGTTTGTTGAACAGAGAAAGAGATTTCTACCTCTTCCCGAATATGATTTTTCTAACCCAGATAAAATAACACTTCATATTTACGGTCGCGTTATTAACAAAAATTATTCAAAACTATTGATTGAAAGAGCTGATTTAGATTTGCATTCTACATTCCTATTAGACAAAGTTCAGAAAAATCAAAAACTTAATAAGGTTGACTACCAAGTTCTAAAAAAATTAAAACTTATTGAGGGCAGATATCCAAATATTTTTGTTACTTCGAAAATTGCAGAAATAACTGAGGATAAGTCAACATACATTAAAAATAAAGCATTTGATTCTGATTACTATAAAAATCTTATCATCGAATATCTTAAAAAATATAAAACTGCTAGTCGCCAAGAAATCAATAAGCTGTTGTTAGATAAAATTTCTAATGTTCTCAAAGAACAACAAAAATTAAATAGAATTCGTAATTTGCTCTCAGAGCTATCTGTGAAGGATAATAAGATTAAAAATATCGGTTCTAGAACTAAATCTATCTGGACTTTACAATAATTCAAATATAATAATCTAGTTTTTAGGATAATTTCCAGTAAAGAAATCGCCGTTTTTAGTAAAGCTTTAGTAAAGGATTATCCGTAACTCGTTATAAAACAATGGATTACCTTTCCTAAAATTCTTCTCATTTCTCAGCAAATTAACATCATTTAAGTAAAGCCAGTAGAAAAGATAAAAATGTTGGACTCAAAATCGCTCAAATTCTAGTTCAATACCAATGTCTTTCATCAATGTCAAGTAATGAGAATAAGAAATTTTTTCATTTTCGAAAAGTCGTTTTGCCTTTGCTCCATAGTCACCTATAATAAGACCTTCATTTCCGGCTAAGTATAATGAAATATCATAGCCATAGTTTTTAGCTTCCTTGCTAATGTTAATCGATAGTTCTTTTCGTTTTTTTGAATCTATCAAATCCAAGTCTTCGAGGCGAATTAGCATTGCGCTATGAGAGCAAGAATAATATTGTTCAAGAGCAATTATTGTATTTAGTTCTATTTTATTTTTCTTTAATTCATTCTCAGGGATTAGATTTAGAACACCCTCACGAGGCAATAGAAGATAAGCAGCGAATTTGTCAGCCTCTTTCTCATCTTTCTTTAATTTTTCTTCCATTTTATCTTCGCAAATTACATGCTCAAAATTATCTTGAATAAAGAGATGATATAATTCGTGAAAGATTGTAAAATGTTGTCTCCCTACCGAATGCGCTGAGTTAATAAGCATAAATTTATCATCGTCAATTTTAATAGACATTCCAGAAAAAGATTCACCCATTTCTCGAAAGATTGTTAAAACATTTAATTGCTGAAGAAGGCTTTTTATACGAATTGGCGAAAGAGTATTATAACCACATTTAATTCTAAATTCTGAAGCCACTTTCTCTATTTTAAGATTGGATGCCATTTCGTTCTTCTAAGGATTTTAATTTACGATAGTTTTTTACAATTCTATGAAATGATGCAAGAGTAATATAATCTTCCTGATTAAGCCTATCCTTTCTAAAAGCAAAAAATTTATTTGTCAAAAGCACTTCGGGATCGTTGGTAAGAAGTGTTTCTAATTCGATGCCGAAAAGATCGGCAATTTTTGTAAGATGTTCTAAAGGAATTGAGCGTTCGCCGGTTTCGTAATAGCTTATTGTTACTCGCTCCCGAATACCCAAAAAATCAGCTAATTGAGACTGGGTATAATTTAATTTTTCACGAAGAACCTTTATGTTGTTTCCAATGGTTCTGAAGTCTGTTTTCATTTCCTCCCCTTTCATTAGTATGAAAACTAATAAATTTGTTACATATTGTCAAGATTCTTCAATAATGCTAATTTTTGTAACAACTTTGCGAAGATAGATTCTTAAGCTATTCTGGAAAATAATACAAATAAACTTGCTTATAGTGGAAAATAATTACATATCTTTGATGATTTGGGTGTTTTAGTGGAAAATTTCACAAAAGTTATATACTTGAATCTATCGCAAACGGTGGGAGTCGGATTTTTTTATATTTACCGGAAATATGGTATCGTAAGTTTGAGTCCTTCTTCCCTGCTGATTTTAGGAGACCAGTTTAGCAATTTAGCTGCTGCGGATATATCGGGTTTACGGATTTTAGGATCATCTTCAGGGAGGTCTTGATAAACTATTTTACTCGATGATTTTGTTTGAGTAAGTATCTCTTCAGCGAGTTGATTAATAGAAATTTCATCCGGATTGCCGAGATTAATCGGATCATTTATTTCTGAAAATAATAGAGAAATAATTCCATCAACCAGGTCAGATACAAAGCAGAAACTTCGAGTTTGAGAGCCATCGCCGAAAATTGTGATTGGCTTTTCATTTAAAGCTTGGTTAATAAAAACAGGCAATGCCCTTCCATCATTACTTCTCATACGGGGTCCATAAGTATTAAATATCCGAGCAATTTTTGTATCAACTGAATGGGTTCTATGATAAGCCATAGTAAGAGCCTCTGCAAATCGTTTAGCTTCATCATAAACTCCGCGTGGACCTACGGGATTAACGTTACCCCAATAATCTTCTTTTTGAGGGTGGATTAATGGATCGCCATAGACTTCGGATGTTGAAGCCAAAAGGAATCGAGCGCCTTTATCTTTTGCTAAACCAAGTGCCTTATGAGTGCCTAGAGCACCGACTTTTAGGGTTTGAATAGGATACTTTAAGTAATCAATTGGACTTGCAGGGGAAGCGAAATGAAGCACATTATCAACTTCACCAGGGAAGTGAATATAATTAGTTACATCGGCTTTTATGAAAGTGAAATTGTTATTAAGGAATAGGTGATTGATATTATTAATTGAGCCTGTGAGAAGATTATCGATACAGACGACAGAGTGATTTTCAGTAAGCAGCCGTTCGCACAGATGAGAGCCGAGAAACCCGGCTCCACCAGTAACGATTGAAACTTGCTTATTCATCAGCTATGCTTTAACACGTGATTTCTTATTTCCATTTGCAGGACGAGAATAATAGTAATAATACTTATAGTAAGAAGAATAACCACTCTTATAAGAGAAATTATTAAGAACAGTACCGATGAAAGTATTTTGTTCGTGATTAAGCATTGATACTGCTTTTTCCATTAATTCAACTTCTGTTTGATTTGCAGATACTACAAGCATTGAAGCATCTACGAATCGAGAAATGATTTCAGAATCTGTAACAGCAATTAATGGAGGTGAATCGATGATTATATAATCGTAAATATCTTTAATTTTTTCTAAAAATTCTTCCATTTGATTAGAGCCGAGAATTTCGGATGGATTTGGAGGAATTGTACCCGAAGTTATATAATCCATATTATTTACAGAAGTATGGCGAACGATTTCGTCATATTCTGCTTGACCGAAGAAATAATCGGTTAATCCGGGGAATCTTTTCTGTCCGAAGATTGTATGGACACGTGGCTTTCTTAAATCGCAATCGATTAAAATAGTCTTAAAATTAGCTTGTGCAAAACTTCCAGCCAAATTAACAGAAACAGTAGTCTTTCCTTCGCCGGAGGTTGATGAAGTAACTAAGATAGTTTTAAGGTTTTTATCACCGATTTTCGAGAATTTTATACGGGTTCTAAGAGCACGAAATGCTTCACTAACAGTAGAATCGGGCTTCTTAGCTACAATGAACTCGAACTCCTTCTTCTCTGCCCCCACACCTTCAATTTGCGGAATCCATGCAAGAATATTAATATTTCTATTTGATATATCTTCGGGAGTTTTAATAGTATTATCAAAATAATTTCTTAAGAAGGCGTAACCAAGTCCAAGACCGGCACCGAGAACAAATCCGACAATAATTATTAGTATTCTATTTGGTTTTGCAGGTGATGTAGGAATTAATCCGGCATCAATAATAATTACATTGCCAGGAGTTGACTGCTCATTGATTAATGCTTCTTGATATTTTTCTTCTACTGTTAAATATAATTTTTCATAAGCAGATTGCTCTCTTTTTAAGCGGGCAAGATCGATTGAGCTTGTAGGGAGTTCCGACATTTTTCTATCATAATCATTAACGATTTCGCCAAGTCTTTTGTATGAAGCAGAAAGACCTTGAGTTTTAATTTCTGCATCCAATACCTGCTGAGTAAGAGCTTTAATTTCATCAGGACTTGAAGCAAGGATACCGGCTTGATATACGGAAAGCTGAGAATTTAATTTATCAGTAAGTTCACTGATACGTTGATCATATTGAACGAGAACTTCTGTTCTTTTTTGTGATGAAACTCCACCGGCTATTGCACGGTCTTTCTGACCTTTTAAGTCAGCAATCTGTTTCTGTAAATTCTGAATATATGGCTCTGATGCGAATCGCTCTACATAAGCCTTAATATCAGGGTCTTTACGAGCAAGTTCTTCTTTATACTGCTTCAATGTATTTTGTGAGATAGTCAATTCGATTTGAGTCGAATTTTTCTTAGAATCAAAATCGGCAGCTTGCTCTATCAAGGATGTAGCTTGTGCACCGATTTCAACGATTCCCTTTTGCTCTTGATAATTACGGAGAGTTTCTTCAACCGAAGCTAATTCATTTAATTTTTCTTCTCTTTGTCTTGCGAGAAATTCTTTTACAGATACTAATTGAGTACGGTTGTAGGATAAATTTATCAGGCGATAAGCATTTGCATAAACGTTTGCGATAAGAGCCGATTCAAAAGGAGATTCTGATTCAGCGGAGATTTCTACTATATCAAGACCTCTTTTCTGATCTATTGATACCGAGGTCGCGAGCGATTTTACGATATCGTCTGTTGTCTTGAGTGATTTTTTTTCACTTTTACTAAAAGCTGAATAACCCTCAAAGATAATCGAGAATTTGGAATCTTCCTTTAAGTTATAAAAACTATCAACAAGAGTATGAGTTACTCTTTCACGAAGGGAGTAGCTTTTTAGTATTTCAATTTCATTGGCAATAAACCGATCGCTACCGAAATCTTGAAACTCAGGCATGATTGATGAACTTAGAATACTGCCTGAAGGTTTAGAGATTTTAAGAGCTGTTGTCGATTTATAAATATTCGGTGCGTTAACCGCATAAATTAAAGCGACTATTAGTCCTGTAATTGTAATTAATGTTATCGGTACAAAATTCAACTTGATTAAATTAATATAATCACGAAGTGTATGAGAATCCTGTTCCAAATAATTGCTCCGCATCGGATTATTATTACCCGCATTATTATTGTTGTTATTATTCACGGATTCCTCTGCATTATTTATTTAAGAAATTTAATATGAGTATGGTAATTGTCGACAATGAACTTATAACCGAGAGCCAGAAACTGAAATCTTGACGGAAATAGTAACGCGGTTCAATAGGAATTACCACAATATCGCCAGCTTCTAATTTTGGAACAATTTTTCTATCAGCTTGTAAATTATCTTCCCACATTAAATCGTTATAATTTATTTTTAATAACTGTTGTTTGCCTGATTCATCAGTACGGTAAACGCGGACATCTTCGAGATTGGAGCTTTCTACCGGTCCACCCGTATATGAAATTAGGTCATTAATAGTTGTGTAATTAGGAACTGCGTAACGCCCCGGATACTTTACAGCACCCCAAACAGCTACTTTTATATTAACTTGGTCAGGATCGGAATAATCGTAAAATCCCCCATTATAGTTTCTTAAAGGATTGTTTGAGCCAAGTGTATAATCTTCAATTTGCGAAAATATATGTGATGATGAAAATAGGAACAGTAAAACTAAAAGAAATTTCTTCATTGATTGCCCTCAATAGAAATGATTAGTTGTTAAGTTTTAGTGAAATATCCTTGGTCGAAAGAATACTTCCAATTAAGCTGTACAAAATACCTAAAAACAAGACCAAAGGATATAAAAAATATAAAATTTTATCAAATTTAAAGCTTGAATAAAAATTAGTCAATAATAGATTCAATATAAATATAGTAGCAATAACTAATAGTGAGGATATGACGCCAATCACAATTGCATTAATAATTATCGGCATTTTTATAGAACTAAGTTTAGAACCGATTAGTTTCATTATGTCATATATCTCATTTCTCGAATTGATATGAAGCAGACAATTTGAATAAACGAGATAGACCGATAAAATGACAAAAATAAAAGAGACAATATATATTATATTCTGTGCAGAACCAAGAACTGAAAGGATTTTAGAGACTGTATCGTAATCAAAAATCACTTCATCGACTTCTTTTATTCCTTTAACAGCAGCTGTTAATTTATCAAGATCAGCTTTACTACCAAACTCCGGTTTTACAAGCACGTTAAAGGAATTTGGAAGCGGATTAGATTCAAGTACAGATGTAAAATCTTCACCTGTCTCCTTTATAAATATCTTCTTAGCTTCTTCGCTATCGATAAATGTAATTTTTTTTACAAGTTTGAATTGTGAAATTTCATCACGTGCAGACTCAATTTCAGATTTTGTTAAACCAGGTTTAAGGAATATTGAAAGCTCTACCTGATTTTTTACAGAATATTGTAAGGAATTAGAAAAATAGATCAACAATGCGGACATTGATGTAAGTGATATAGCGGCAGCAACAGTTAGAATAGTAACAACCGAGCCGAGCGGTGTTCTTTTAAAAAGTCGAAAAGCTTCTGCAAAATAAAATAGTATCATAGTTCCTTAGAAATTAGATTCGTCAATCCAGCGAAGGATTTCCCATTTAGAATCTGTTTTTTTAAGTTCAAGATTTACCTTTCCATCAATATAAATAATATCTGTCGGATTAAAAGTAATTGTTAAATTAAAACCTCTAATAATGCGTGTTGAATCATCAGTAATCGTAACAATATTATTCCAAATCAGATCAAGACGTTGAGAATTTTGGAACATACCATAAGTAACCTTCATCTCTTCTTCTTTACCCCAAGAGATATCTGCACCGAGATCATAATCTCTATAAGTGAAATTAAATTTTTCATTCAATAACTGACTATAAATCAAAGTATCTTTGAACGCATAAGCATATTGAAGGTTTTTGAAAACTCCATCAATATTTTTCTGGTCAGAGATGATTCCATCGCCCGTTGATGGTGATCTATCCAATGAAGGTGCAAATGGATTAGTACATCCGAAACTCAAAAGCAAAATTACGATAAAAACAGTTAATAATTTAATATAATCTCCCACGTAAATCGCTCCACGAAGGTATATTATCTTTTTTAATATCTTGAATCTCAATAATAACCCATTGATTGCGGCTATCGAGAAGTATTTTGAAAAGTGCCGTACCCGAAAACTCATTCGGAAGTGCTGATTCTACTGCCGTAAGCGTAATCTTATAGTCATATTGATATACAGCACTATCCCCTTGTGGTGTAGCAATTAGATTATTCAATTTAAGGGAAAGCGGGTTACTCTTAGTAGAAATATTTATAAGATTATTAAAATATTGTTTCTCGGAATCAAAATTCCAATCTCTTAATGCAGGATATTGCGAATCAGAATTCGAGGATGGAATTAACTTAAAATTTCTTTTAAGGAAAGCTTGATCGATAAAGCAAGCTGAATAATTTTCTAATATTTTCTCTTCAAAGGCGAATGAAAGATTTTGAAATAATATTGCGGGGGTAGTGGCAACAGAGAACTTTGAGCCAATTAATTCAGGTGCTTCAGCATCCCTTGTTGTTACGAGGTCACATGATACTAATGCAAATATCATTATTATAACAAAAAGTTTCATCTCTTCTTCATAAAAATAATTATTCTTTCAGAATTCTCTTCATTAAATGGAGAACCAAAATAATCTCCATAAATTTCAGTGATATTATAACCCAACGAATTGAATTTATCAACAAGAAAATCATGCTCATACAATGCAACAGATTCTAAAAATGAAAGTGTTTGATTATTACCTGTTACTTCGATGTTTTTATTTACTCTATTATCTTTAGTAATTCGAGTCTCTTTTACTAAAAATCCATCTACATTTTTTTCTGAATAAGGGATTAAATTTTTCTTAACGTAGGAAGAATTAAGATAATCGAAAACTAAAACTCCATTTTCATCAATAAAATCAAGGGTATTCTGGAAGAATTGAAAATTTTCTTTCTCGGTTTGAAAATATCCAAAGCTCGTAAAAAGATTGAGAATTAAACTGAATTTCTTTTTGAAATATGAAGAACGAATATCAGAATTGATAAGGAAATGATTTTTATTGAAATAAGGATTATCGTTTAAAGCCATATTTAAGAGTAAGAAACTTAGATCAAAACCAACAACATTAAAATCAAGACCGGCGAATATTTTAGAATATCTGCCCGCTCCGCAGGCAGCATCTAAAATATAATCATCTTTTTTTAATTCAACTTTTGATAAGATTAATTCAGAGAGAAGTTTTGCATCTGAATCATTACGATGTGCATAAACAGTTGTATAAAATTCAGATGAGAACCAATCTTTATACCATTCGTTCATTATACTGAAATTCTTCCCAAGAATGCGCGTCCGATTGTAGCTTCATCTGCGTATTCAAGATTACTACCGATCGGAAGACCACGAGCAATTCGAGTAATTTTTATTTCATAAGGAGCAACAAGTTTAGCAAGGAACAATGAAGTAGAATCTCCTTCTGCATCGGGATTAAGAGCTAATACAATTTCCTTAATTCCTCCATCCTTAATACGTCCTATTAATTCTGCAATCTTAAGAGTTTCGGGTCCGACACCATCAAGCGGATTTAGCACTCCACCCAATACATGATATTGACCATTATATTCATTCGTCTTCTCAATTGCAATGATATCGCTTGCTTCTTCAACGACACAGATAAGTGCTTTATCGCGTTTAGGATTAGCACATATCGAACATATTTCATCTGTTGCGAGATTGAAACAATTAGCACAGAAATGAATTTTTTCTTTAACGTCAATCATCGCCGAGGTAAGCCGCTCAATATATTCTTTATCACTTTTTAGCATAAAAAGAGCAAGTCGTTGTGCGGTTTTTTTACCGATGGAAGGAAGTTTATTCAATTCATCAATTAATATTTGTAACGGCTCAGCAATTTGCATTAAAATCCCGGGATATTCATGCCCGGAGGGATCATACCTTTTGTAACGTTAGCCATTTCGTCTTCAGCTAATTTACCTGCTGATGATAATGCTTTATTTACAGCCGCTACGACCATATCCTCAATCATTTCTTTATCGCCAGAACCAAGAACTTCAGAATCGATAACAATTGAAACAATCTCTTTTTTACCGTTAGCAGTAGCTTTAACCATTCCGCCGCCGCTCTCTTCGGTAACAATTTTATTTGCTAAATCATTTTGTACTTTTTCCATATCAGACTGCATCTTTTGAATCTGTTTAAGCATATTAGACATATTTGGTTTCATTTATTTGCTCCGGTTTAATAAATTTCAATTTCAGAAAAGGAAAATTAAGAAAAAAAAATAAGACAAGAAATTAAAGACAAAAAATATTAAATTAGTTAGTTAATAAAAGAAAAAAGGTAATGATTACTAAATACGGATTAAGTACTTTCTACATAACACTTTTAGTGGCTTTAATTATTATTGCCTCCGGCATATTTGTGGGCAACAATATATTAAAATATATATTAATAATCGCCGGAATAGCTTTAGCACTATTTACTATTAATTTTTTCAGAGACCCTGAAAGAGTTACTCCTGTAAAGGAAGCCACAGTATTTTCACCTGCAGATGGAAAAATTATTATAGTAAAAGATATTGAAGATAAAAGATTTATAAACGGAAAAGCAAAACAGATTTCAATATTCATGTCCCCGCTCGATGTGCACGTAAATAGAATTCCTATCACAGGTAAAGTTGATTATCTCCGTTACATCAAGGGTGAATATTTAGTCGCTTTTTACGAAAAAGCTGATGAAAGAAACGAGAGATCGGAAATAGGAATCACAAGTAAATGGGGCAAAGTACTTTTCACTCAAGTAGCAGGAACAATCGCAAGAAGAATAGTTTATAACTTATCCGAAGGTGATTCGGTTACAGCAGGTAATAGATTCGGAATGATAAAATTCGGCAGCCGCTCGGATGTAATTGTAGGAAGCGACTGGAACTTAAAAGTGAAGCTTGGGGATAAAGTAACCGCAGGCGAAACAATATTATTCGAGAAAGGGAATGACAACTAAATTAAATTACAGATCTTATGTTGCAAATTTAGTTACGGCGCTAAATGTTTTTTGCGGTTTTGTATCAATAGTTCTCGCAAGTGAAGCGCACTATTTTTTAGCTGCTATATTTATCATTGCCGCAGGAATATTTGACAGCTTGGATGGAATTGTAGCACGCTTATTAAAAACATCGAGCAAGTTCGGAGTGGAATTAGATTCTCTTTCTGATGTTGTAAGTTTTGGTGCCGCACCATCGTTCTTAATCTACAAGGCTTATCTCTATCAATTTGAATACTTAGGGATAGCAATTAGTTCAATGATTTTGGTTTTTGGTGCTTTTAGATTAGCTCGTTTTAATGTACAATTAGAGGATATTGAAAACAAGGGTGATTTTAGAGGTCTTCCTATTCCCCTCTCAGCTATTACACTCGCATTTTTTATTATTTCATTTCATAAAAATGGGATGATTTTAGAACCATATAATGATTTTTTAATTCCATTAGTAATTTTGTTTTCTTTTCTAATGGTTAGTAATATTAAATATAATTCTTTCCCAAAATTAAAAAATCAAAGTGTTAAGAGAAAATCAGCTATTGCTATTATATTAGCTATAAGTTTAATAGTCTCATTTATCACTCGCGGTGAAATTTTGTTTTACATCTTTTTTGCCGTTATATTAAGCGGTTTGATAAGAAGTTTTTATAATATTTTAGTGAATAAATCGAAGTAGAGGAAAACTTGTTTAAAGTAACTGTAATTGTAAAAAGAAGACCGAAAATATTAGACCCGCAGGGTAAGGCAGTCGAACAAGGTGCGAAATTATTAGGCTTTAATAATGTCCTGAATACAAGAATCGGTAAATATATTGAGTTTAATATCAATACTGAATCGGAAGAAGATGCTACAAAGGAAGTGAAAGAATTTTGCGAGAAATTACTATCTAATCCGATTATGGAAGACTACGAATATAGGTTAGAGAGAGAATGAAGAAGATAAAATTCGGTGTAGTTGTATTCCCCGGATCAAATTGCGATCACGATGCTTACTATGCCGCAAAGAAAATCATGAAACAGGATGCCGAATTTCTTTGGCATAAAGAGCTTGATTTAAAAGGTTCTGATGTAATCATTCTACCTGGTGGATTCAGTTATGGTGATTATTTAAGAACAGGTGCAATTGCTCAGCTCTCCCCTATCATGGAAAAGGTAAAAGAATTTGCTGCAACGGGTGGTATAGTAATCGGCATTTGTAATGGGTTTCAAGTTCTTTGCGAATCGGGTTTATTGCCCGGTGTACTTCTGCAAAACGAATCATTAAAATTCGTATGTGAAGATACTCTTCTAAAAGTAGAAAATAAAAGTACAATCTTCACCAATAAAATAGAAAAAGATTTTTTAACAATTCCGATTGCCCATGGTGATGGAAATTATTTCGCTGATGATAAAACAATCGAAGAATTAGAAAAAAATAATCAAATAGTTTTCAGGTATCAAGACACTAACCCTAATGGATCAATTAAGAATATTGCCGGTATAATAAATAAAGAAGGAAATGTTTTGGGAATGATGCCGCATCCCGAAAGATGTGCAGACTCAATAATAAGTAACGGCGAAGGCAGTGAAATTTTTAATTCAGTAATTAGTAATTTATTAAAATAAGAGGTAGTTATGTTCGGTAATTTAGGCGCCGGAGAAATAGTTTTAATCGTATTGGCAATAATAATCTTATTCGGGGCAAAGAAAATCCCTGAATTAGCTCAAGGTATTGGCAAAGGAATGAAAGAATTTAAGAAAGCTTTAAGAGATGTAGAAGAAGATATAAAAATTAGCGATAAGGACGATTCATCAGAAAAAGATAAAAAAAGCTAATCGGTATAAATTTGCTTTCATA
>JBAYVI010000089.1:0-13881 GCA_041674625.1 Melioribacteraceae bacterium
AATTTTTGTTCTTAAGCCAATCAGGTGTAACGGTCGGATGGAACCAAAATAACGGTCGCCCCTGAATTGGAATATTATTTTCGGTCAGCCAATCTACTATATTATCTTTTATACCCCAGTTATATCTACCCTCAGTTGGCTCAAAAAGTTCATACCATGAATCCCATATATAATGAGTAGAAGTGGCAAAGGTCATGAGTTCAGAAAATCTTTTTATAAAATCTTCCGATTTCGCCCAAACATACTGTCTGCTTTCACATCCGAAATAAACCTTATCATTTCTCTTATGATTAAAAATATTCCATTCAGCATGTTCAAGTTCGATCTTCTCGCCTGCATGTAAAGCATAAAGCAAGGCACTATCAGATAATTTTGCTTTTGCCTTATCATTATTTCCTTTTTTGCCTGCAGATTCAAATAATTCTAATGAAAGAGCATTTAAGTGATTTACTTCCGGGGAGAATATTGTTCCCATTTTTTCGTACTGCTTCATCACCCTATTATTACGTGCTGTTCTTGATTTTGCAAGTTCATAATTAAAATTAAGTTCTGTCCCTTTATTAAAATCTTTTATTGAAAAAAGTTCGCCTCCATTATCAGCGGCAAGAGAAACATTTCCAAATCCTTCTATAAACCATTGTGTATTTACCGAAAACCTGCGGTCTTTTAATTCGGAAGGGACTACAATTCCATCCTGTGCAATTTTTATACTTGATTTGAATGGGTCTTCAAGTTCATCTGTCAAATAAGCAAAGTTCATCTTATTCATCCATGGATGCGGGAACGGTTTGAAAACCAAATCACCCGTAGTCTGAGCTAATATATTAGTTGCCTTACCTAATGAAGGAGATAATCCTAACGCTGCAGCCGCTAAACTTCCTCTAAATAAAAATTTTCTTCTATTAATTGAATCCATTCTGTTTTCCTAATTAATAATTACCAAATGATTTTCTTAATTTAATTAATCGATCACATGCAGATTTTTTCTCTCCATTGATTGAACGAATAATTCCGCCTGATTTCAAAAACCCATAAGGATCAGCAAAATCATACCAGTTAGTTGCTTCAATAAATGGTTTTGAATAACCGATAGTGAATGTATCTTCAAGCCAATCAGCTTGAAGTTCTTCATCCCAATGACGATGCCATTCATAAGGCTGAGTTGACCAATCAAGATCCTCTTCATGGAACTCCAATGTAATTCCTTTAGATGGCGAACCGATCTCTGCTAGATGCATCTTTTTACCAAGTCCACCATATCTTTCTAAAAACCCGATTGTCTCTGGTAATGTTCTATGAATAAAATAAACTTGAGCACCAATTAGATCAAAATCTGCTCCTGCTTCGATTACATCTTTTGTAAAACGATAAGGAGTTCTCTGAGAAAATTTTGCATCACTTACTCCCCATTTTTGAAGCTGCACATACTCTGCAAAAGGACAACAGTTATTTATTAATAATTTTATATTGGGATTTGCTGCTCGGGCTACATCACAAGCAAATTTTGTAATTTCTACAACTTGATCATTATTAAGCTCTAATTCATTTGCCCAATCATGCATTTCGTTTACAACTTCCCAAACTTTAATTTTATCACCATAATAACCGATAACATCAGTGATATGCTTTTCTAAATAAAGTTTTAATTGATCGAACGATTTCATTTTTAACCAGTTTGGTGTTACCCATTTATGAAGCCATAGCAATGGTCTTCCCAAAACTGTTACATCTCGTTTAATCAATTCATCAAGAAGTTTTTCTCTTTCTGCAAATTGTTTTTTACCTTCGTTCTCCTCAAAGTTTATTATATCACCAATCAGGTAATGAGTAATTGTAGCGAAATTGAATAATTCCGTAAATCGCTCAAAGAATAGTTCTTCATTCATCTTAAAATATCCACGAGTATCACAACCGAAGAGATAATCTTTCCTCACTCCATTCTTTGCAATATCAAAACGAGCTTTCTCCATCTCCAACATCTCTGCAGCATTCATAGAGTATTTTAATGAGCTTTGTGAATACACAGCACATAATTCTCCGGTATTAGTATTTGCTTTTTCCAAATAATCAGATGCTATTTCAAAATTCTTTTGAAACTCAGTCGAAGGAATAAATCCATCGTTTCTGAATTTATCAATTCTTAGTCTAATTCTATAAATTCTTGTTTTCGCTAATTCATAATTGAGATTAAATTCGATTGTACCATTTGCTGATGCTTCATAAAATGCACCTTCATTATCTGCCGGAATAAATAAATATCCAAATCCTTCCACATTCCATCTTACAGTAATTGAAAACTTTTTCTCTGCATTATCAATCTTAATTCCCGATTTATCAATCACTATTTTAGAATGAAATACATCTCCCTGCTCATCTTGAGTAAGCATGAAATTATGTAAATGTGGTCCGGGTCCTTTTTGTACAAAATATGGTTTAAAAATTATCTGATTCATTTCGATTTATCCTTTTGCTGCCGCTTTCCATTTTTTTCTTAATTCTTTGAATTTATTATAGACTTCTTTTTTAGTACCATCAGTTGATGCCAATATCCCACCATTTTTTATGAATGAATATCCATCGATTTGATCATACCAATTAATTGCTTCAATCCATGGCTTACTGTAATGGAGCGTATAAATTTTTTCCATCCATTCTGCCTGTAAGTCTTCATCCCAATGACGATGCCATGTATAAGGAACATCCGGCATTGAAGTATCTTCCCAACCTTCTTTTTTATTATGACAGTTGCATCCCGAGGTAGTTCCAATTTCTGTTACCTGAACAGGTTTACCAAACTTCTCTAATCTTTCCATCATTCTTATTATATCTGCAAGATCACGATTTGAGTATTGATAATAAAGCTGTTGCCCCGTGAGAGTGAAATCCACTCCTGCCTCATAACACATTTTTATAAATTGATGCGGAGTAACGAGAGGGAACTTAGAATCAAATCTGCTCCAATCGATTATCTGAATATAATCGGCTTGAATACAGCAATTATTTATTAAACGGTGTACTTTTGGATTAACAGATTCAGCGGTTTCTGCAATAAGCTTAGCAACCTCCACCATCTGATCCGGTTTTAGTTTTAGTATATTATCAAAATCATGTGCCTCATTAATTATTTCCCATGCATACATCTCATCACCGTAATGTCCAACCATTTCTTTAGTAAACTTCTCCGCGTATTTTAATATTTCAGGATATGATTTATCAGTAAGCCATTTTGGACAGCAGCATTCATCTGCCCAGAATAATGGACGACCTTCTACCTTAATCCCTCGTTTACGAAGCTCCTTAAATTTTTCATCTGTTCTATCCCAATTATATTGACCCTCATTCGGCTGGAATCCATTTAGATAATATGTAATGGTAGCATAATTAAAAGTCTCGGAAAACAGATCCATAAAAAAATTATGATCCATCTCTTTCCAATCTTCCGTATCACAGCCCAAGAAAAAATCTTCCCTGTATTTATTCTTTGCAATATCAAACCATGCTTTATCTAGTTCGAGCATCTCTCCACCATGCATTGCATAGTAAAGTCCTTTCTGTGCGTTCTGGGCTCTTTTCAATTCATCGTTAGCCGCTCTATTTGCATTATCCAAAAACTCATCACTTAAATCAAGAAAAGCCTTTACTTCACCATTAGGTGTATAACCTTCTTTTGTAAATTTCTTTACTCTATCATTATTAGCGATGATACGTGATTTTGCTAATTCATAATTGAGATTATATTTTAATTCTTTTCCGCTTTGAGGTAATGAATAATACTCACCACCATTATCGGCAGTCATATAGATATATCCGAAACCTTCAACATTCCAACGAACATTTATGCCGAATTTATCCTTCCCAGCAGCATCCGAAATCGAAACACCGTTATCATCAACGAAAATATTTGAATAGAATGCATCCCATTCAGTATCACTTGCAAATGCCCAACTTGGGAAATCCCAATCTTCAGGACCAATATTCTTAAATGACTTTATTCTGCCTAGATGCGGACCTTTCCCGTTTTGAACAATATATGGTTTGAATAGAATTTTCCCTTTTTCGGTATTAATTCTTGTTCGGCTTTCAGTAAATATTGTTGGAGCACTTATAATATTGTTTGTGAGTGCTGATATTCCAACTCCAGCAATTGCACTTTTTATCAAAAAATTTCTTCTATCCATAAGTTTAAATTCCCCACTTATTTTTTAGTTCAAGAATTCTTTGGAAAGCTAATTTTTTTTCACCTTTAGTATTGCGCAATATTCCACCATTCTTTATCCATCCATACGGATCTACAAAATCATATAGATTTACTGCTTCAATCCATGGCTTACTAAAAGCTAAAGTATAAATTCCTTCGTACCATTCGGCTTGCAATTCTTCATCCCATGGACGATGCCAAATATATGGCTCAAGTGATATTTCGAGTGAACCATTTTTAATTGATGCTTCGGTCGGGCCCGAAGAAGCACCGAACTCAGTTATTTGTACAGGTTTTTTAAAATCTTTTAATCTCTCCAAATAAATAATTATATCTGCAAGGTCTCGATAGGGGAAATACATCTGCTGACCCATGATAGTAAAATCAACATCCGCATCCACCAAGTCTTTCATAAATTGATATGGTGTGCGCTGCCGATATTCGGCATCAAGATCACCCCATTTTTTCATTTGAACATATTCTGCATAAGGACAGCAATTATTAATCAATCGATGCACTTTCGGATTTGTAGCTTTCGCAACATCACAAGCTAATTTGGTTACTTCTACTATCTGTTCAGGATTTAATTTTAATTCGTTCGCCCAATCGTGAGCTTCATTCATTACTTCCCATGCATACATCTGATCGCCATAATGACCAACTACCTCTTTGGTGTGGTTCTCAACATACTTTAATAAATCGCTATATTTCTTAGTTCGAAGCCAATCGGGTGTAATTGTTTTAAAGAAATAGAATAATGGTCTTCCTTCGACCGTGATATTTCTTTTTCGCAATTCTTTTACTAATACATCTCGTTGAGCAAATCTTAAATCCCCTTCTGTCGGTTCAAAATCGGGATATGAATTATGCTTTAGGTAATGAGTTATCGTGGCATAATTAAATAGCTTCGGAAATTCTTCTAAGAATAGATCTGAATCTATCTGGAAATAACTTCTGGCATCACATCCCATAAAAAATTTATCTCTCTTACCATTACGATAAATATCAAACAGTGCTTTTTCTAATTCGATCATTTCACTTGCACGCATTGCATAAAGAAGTGCTCTCTGCGAGTAATTACCACATTTTAGGTCATCACCTTTATACTTAGTTGCATCTTCATATAGCTCTTCGGAAAGATGATATAATGCTGTCAGTTCTTTAGAAGGATTCCATCCTTCATTTTTATGAGCACCTACTCTCTTCCTATTTCTTATTACTCTGCTTTTTGCAAGTTCGTAATTGAGATTAAGAGTAAGAGATTTTCCCTCTTCAGGAAGTATATAAAATTCACCTCCATTATCGGCAGTAATATAAATATACCCAAACTCTTCAACGTTCCACCTTACATTTATCCCAAATTTCTTCTTACCAAACGTATTGGAGATTTTTACTATTCCATCTTTTGCAGATATATCAGAATAAAACGAATCCCAATTTTTATCACTTGCATAAGCCCAATCTAATAGGTTAGGACCAGATCCTCGCTGTACGAATATTGCCTTGAATATTAATTCCCCATTCATAATCTTATCCTATTTTATGTCCCAATCTATTTTGAAGTTTTTGCAATCTATGGAAAGCTTCTTTTTTCTCTCCTTGTACTGTTCTTAGAATCCCTCCATTTTGCATAAAAGAGCCGGGATCAATAAGATCAAACCAGTTAATAGCTTTTATAAATGGTTTGCTGTAATAAAGAGTATAAGTATCTTCCAACCAATCTGCCTGTGTTTGCTCATCCCAGTAGCGATGCCATAGTGGTGGCTCGTTTGGCATCTCTGCTCTTCCTGTCTTAATTGTTTCATTTGTCGGTCCGCCGCTTACTCCAATCTCTGAAATCTGCATCGGCTTACCAAGACTTGCTAAGTTCTCCATAATTATTATTGAATCTTGTAAATCCCTATATGGGTAATACATCTGCTGTTCTAAAATATCAAAATCGATTCCTGCTTCGATTAAATCTTTAGAAAATTTATAAGGTGAACGTTGTTTCATTACGGCCTTTTTACCTGAATAACTTTTCATCTGAACATACTCAGCAAATGGACAGCAGTTATTCACTGTGCGTTTTACATTCGGAGAAATCGATTTAGCAGTATCATTTATCAAGCGTGTTAATTCGGTTATTTGTTCGGGTGTTAATAATAATTCATTCGCCCAATCATGAATTTCATTCACCACTTCCATTGCATATAAACTTTCACCAAATCTTTTCATCGTATCAGTAGTTAGCTTTTCTGCATATTTTAATAGTTCCTCGTACTTCATATTTCTCAACCAATCAGGGATGCAGCAATCATGAAACCAGAATAGAAGTCGTTCCTGAGATTTAATATTTCGTTCAGCTAATTTTTTTATCAATAGTTCTCTTGATTCGGGATTTATTACTCCTTGCGTGGACTGATAATCGCTCATCATTCCATCACCTTTTGCAACAAAAGTAATATTCGCATAATTGAACACTTCAGAGAATCGATCTAAAAAAGTATCCTGATACATTTGATAAAAACTTCTTGCATCACACCCAAAGAGAAATCCATCTCGTGTTCCCATTTTTTCAATATCATATTTTGCTTTTTCTAATTCCAACATCTCTCCTGCCCACATCGCATACATCAAAGATTTCTGTGATAATTCCGCACATTTCTCTTTATCGTTTCTTAATTTTTCTGAATCTTCTAAAAGTTCTTCCGATAAAGAGAAATATGTACTTAGTTCTTTCGAAGGGAACCAGCCATCATTTAAGAATTTTGAGAATCTTTTTTTATTACGTGCTACACGACTTAAAGCAAATTCATAGTTAAGCAGAAGGGTTTTGGATTTTCCAAAGGGAGGCACCTCATAGAAATTTCCACCATTATCAGCAGTTATATTTGTGTATCCAAAACCCTCTACATTCCACCTAACATTAATTCCAAATTTCTTTTCATCTTTTGTATCTATTACTTTTATAATATTATTTTTTATTTCAATATCAGAATAGAAAGTATCCCAATCTTTATCAGTAGTCCATGCAAGAGGATAAAGATTCGGACCTCTTCCTTTTTGAACTATGACAGGTTCAAATATTAATTCGCCACCACCTGCAGTTTGTTTTAACGCCCTTGATTTTGTAAACACAGTTGGTGCACCTATTATAGATACCGGTAATGCTGTAGTTAGACCAATAAGTCCGCTTGTCTTAAAAAATTCTCTTCTTTTCATTCTATTCATAGTTTAATTTATAGCAGTGGTAATTCATTAATATTTCTAGGCTCTATCACTTTATATTTATACCAATAAGCTGCCAATGCAGCAATGAACATGGAAATAATAAACACTGTGTTATATTCAAAATAGTATGCTAACCATCCGGATAGAATACCTGTTAATACAAATGGTACAGTAACTATATTAGTTATTGCCGCATAGATAGCTCTTTCTTCGTTACTGCACATTTCGGCAACTAATGTTATTCTTGATACATTTATCATAGCAGTTGCTAATGCAGCAAATACAAAAACCATATAATAGACATATACATTCGCAGCAATCAGTGCTATAAAACATGCTGCAATTGTAAATAAACTCATATACAATAAGTTATTCTTGTGTCCATATAAATCTGCTAAATGCCCAAACACTAAACTTCCGAAAACCATACTAATCATCATTATCATTGTAAATTCACCAGCAATCGAATCGGGTAGATGAAATTTATTTATTGCATCGACTGTAAAAAATGCAAATGAAGTAAATGCCATTATCATAGTTACATCAGCAATTAAAAAATTTCTAAAATTCTTATTCTTTTTAATTATAACCGGAATTAGTTTTAGATATTCTTTATAGCCTAGTTTATTAACCGTACTATTTTGTGTATCTTCTTTGATAAGAAATAGTAAAGAGTAAGAAATCATTGTTACCAAAAAAGCAATAAGGAATATCATTGAAAAATTGTAGGGGAATAGCATCTTATCAAGAATGTATTTAACTGTATAACCACCTGCAAATCCAAGAAAAGCGCCTATTGCCACACGCCATGCAAATAAACGTCCTCTAAGATTAGTCGGTGTTATTTTTGAAATCAGATCAAACCAACCGGGAAAATTTAAACCACCTCCGATTGCAGCTAATGCTAAAACTAAAAACACAATTAAAACTGAATAGCTAACGGGGATTGCATCTACGAGATAAAAACTGACTATCGCTAATGCTAACCAAAATAGCCGCTGAAATATTCCTGTTATTAATAATAACGGTTTTTTATATGGCTGATTGCTCGCATAATTAGCTATAAGTATCTGCGGAAAATTAAATCCGATAGTCCATATAACAGGTATCATCCCAATCGCAATACTGCTTCCACCAATCGATTTAATAAATACTGGAATTACCGTTTGTTGAGATGCAAGTGCCATTGCAAATGAAAACACTGCTCCATCGGCTATATTAATTCGATAGTTCCGTTTAACGGTAGTATCATCAAATTTTGTTTTTATTAACTGCCTAACCAATATATATCCAAACTTCTTTTGCAGAGAGCTTAATTTGTATCTTTCCATTTACTACGGTATTGGTTTCCTTTCCAAATTGCTCGATCAACATTTTATCTTCAATACCGCTAAGAACTATTTCATCTTCAATACTTTCTAACGTAAGATTACGCACAAATACTAAATCTTTTTCACCTGCTTTTAGATGATCAACTCTTACTTGAGAATTGTTTGAAAGATGTGGCTTATCCAACTTAACTGCATATTCAACAAGTGCCGCAATAATATCTGCATTCTCTTTGAATTTTTTCCTAAGGAAATTCATTCCGATATAGGAACCGACAAGTATAGCTTTTCCTTTTCCATATTCTGAATAAGTTGCTGCAACTCCGCCGGTATCAAAAGAAGCTAATTCTTTAGCACCATTTAATTTAAAAGTTTCTTTTACAAAAGAACCCTTAATCGGAGAATCTATTTTGAATATTTTTTTATTTGGAATTATCATACC
This sequence comes from Melioribacteraceae bacterium, assembly GCA_041674625.1. Lineage (GTDB taxonomy): Bacteria > Bacteroidota > Ignavibacteria > Ignavibacteriales > Melioribacteraceae > BRH-c32. The sequence goes on from JBAYVI010000089.1 coordinate 9,182, forward strand.
ATAATTTTCATTTTTAGCCGGATAAACTACATCCTGCTTAGCTTGAAATACTTCATCTAAACCAAAACCGGGAACTACTTTTTCATGATGCCCGCGATCCATATTCCAGCCACCAAAATAACTTTCGCCTATTAATACACCGCCTTGTTTTACCCATTCTTTAAGCAAGTCAGCCATCATCTTATTTAATACATATGGAAATGGATACACAATCACTTTATAATTATGGAGCAGTTCCTCACTAAATTCAACAGGATGAATAAAATCGATTACATAATTATTATTGTACAAAGCACGATGCCACCCGAGAAGTGAGTCGGTAGCAGATTTTTCGTTGCCTGTAGCCGCCCACGCGAATACCTGATTTTCAGGATTATATATTATTGCTACTTCTGCTTTCTTCGGTTCAGCATGATTATAGTATTTATAATTTTTGTTTATTGTTCTGCCAATTTTAGAATAGTTATCTAACCATGAAGTCCTTTCACCATCAAGATAGCTAAGTCCCCATGTAGGAGCTTCCCTTCCGAGAATTTCTGGGCGATACTGCCAAAAGATAAATCCTTTTAGATTACCGGCTATACCACTAAATACAAATTTCTTAATATCATTTTCATCAATGTTTTCAGGCATATCGAGTGTATAGCCCGGAAGCATTAACATTTCGGCTGATACTACCGTCTTCCCTTTTGCGCATGAACGAAGTATATCGATCATTCCTACATCATCCATTTGTGTAAATCCGTGAAGGTCTCCAAATCTTCCCACATTCCATGGATCACTTGCAGTAGATGTAACAGGAAAGCCTTGTATAAATACATGATGACACATTAAAGGATGCATCCCTTTATCAATTGCCTTAGCTAATTCAAAACGTCTCTTAACGTTTTCTCCTAATGTATAAACAAAAAACATTCTCCAATCGATTACATCATTAAACGTATTTCTTGTTTTAGGTATTTCTATCTCTTCAACTGATTTATAATTCCTATTCCACACAGAATTCAATTTTTCGAGTGAACCATATTTATTCGCTACCCATTTCTTAAATTTTGTTTGACAGTTTTCGCAGAAGCATAACATATCACCAATCTTTTCTGCATCATCAGCATAAGCACGCATTTCCGCCATACTACTTGTTAATTCCGGCTCGCTTCCTACATTCCATATTTCAAGTGCAGGATGATCTTTGTATCTTTTTATTGCCTCTTGCAAGAAATTAAAAAAATGTTCCATTATACCATCATGATTAAAGCAATAGCCCAACCCGCCTATTTGACGATGCGGCTGTGTCTGCGGTCCGATCGCTCTGCCAGACAAAGTAATCATAGAAGCATCAGGATATTTTTTATATATCCACGCTGGAGCAACATCAAATATTGTATTGAGCATTACCTTTAGATTATACTTCACTGAAAGCTCCATCAGTTTATCTATATCATCAAAGTAATATTCACCTTCAGCAGGATTATTCCATCTCCATTGTATCCAATACTTAATAGTATTAAATCCGAGTTCCGACATTTTCTTAAGATCTTTTTCCCAATCTTCACTATGCGGGGATGGGGCTCTATAATATTGACTTCCGTATTGAAAATAATCTTCTAATAACTTTTCTTTCATCTAATTCCTCTATCTAAAAACTCAAATAAATTTGGATAAATGATTATAACCTAAAACAAGACCTTCTTTAATTTTTTCTACCTCACCCTCATACATCGGGTCTTCATGCTCGATAGATAATACACCTTCGTAACCGTTAGCTTTTAATTCAGTTGTAAATTTACCCCAATCGATTTCTCCAAGTCCCGGCATACGGTATTGCCACCATCCCGATTTCCAAGGAATTGGATCTATCTGCCTTCCGAATACTCCATAATTGTTTTTACCATCGAGTAACATCTCAGTATCTTTAGCATGTGTGTGAAATATCTTCGGCATAAATTCTTTTATCAATTTAACATGATCAATACCTAACCAATAAAGATGTGACGGATCGAGATTCAATCCGAAATTCTCTGCCGGAACTTCATTAAATAACGCTCTCCATAATTCGGGTGAATAAGCATAATTACCCGGAAGTCCAAATTTTACCCAATGATCCATTGGGCAATTTTCTATCATCAAAGCAACATTTTTATCTTCTGCATATTTTGTAAGCCCTCTGAATACTATTCCAATTTCTTTCATATTCTCGGTCGGAGTTTTATCCGGGCGAGCGCCTACGAATGTTCCGACTAACTTAACTCCAAGGAGAGATGCCGTATCAATTACTTTTTTCAAATGACTAAGAAATACTTCTCTCTGATTTAAGTCAGGATGTAGATTATTCTCATAAAAAGCCATTGCCGAAATTCCAAGCTTATGAGCAGCAAATAATTCTTTTACTTTCTCTGCATCATCTTTTGTAAAATTCGCAGCATCTATCTGACGTGCTTGATAATCACGGTCAGAAGCCACTGGCCAAGCCGCTAATTCTAAAGTATCGAAACCGCTTGCAGATGCAAATTTTACTAATTCTTCTAATCCTACATTTGGAAGACATGCAGTTAAAAATCCTAATTTCATTTTATATATCTCCTGCTTAATTAATTTCTATCCAGCGCTCTTCGGCACTGCTTTTTAATATTGCTTCAATAATTTTATTCTCATAAAGTCCATCTTCAAAATCGGCGAATACTTTTTTCTCGTATTGGGGATCTTTACCTGAGCGAATTAATTCATATACTTGCATAAATAGATTCTTTGGTCCATCGGGATAACCTTCCGGATGGCCACCGGGATAATGTGCAAACCCTCTTGATTCCGGATCTAATAATGAAGGGTCTTTAATTAATATTTCATTTGCCTTTTCTCGATATCCAAGCCATAATTGATTCGGTTCTTCTTGATTCCATTTTATTGCTTTCTTGCTTCCATCAATTCCGAACTCGAAACTATTTTTTCTACCAGCACTCACTTGCGAGACCGTGAATACACCCCTTCTTCCATTCGTGAATTGGAATATTATATTTCCACCATCTTCGGTATTAATCGTTACTTCATCAGTGCTCGATGAAGAATCGATTTCTTTTCCTTTGAATGTTTCTACTGCCTGCTTTGGTTTTAATCGTGTATTATGGATCGTAAAAATATCTGCAAATACTTTTTTAATTTTCATTCCTGTTATGAATTGAATCATATCGCACCAATGCGAGCCTATGTCTGCAACTGCTCTTGAAGCGCCACTTATCTCCGGTTCTAAGCGCCAATTATAATCGGTTTTATAGAATAGCCAATCTTGAAGGTAATGCCCATGAGCCAAATAAATCTCCCCAAGATCTCCCTTCTCCATAATTCTTTTTGCATGTTGAATTAAAGGATAGAATCTGTAATTGAAATTAATTGCATTCACGAGTTTATTTTTCTTTACCAAATCAACAAGGATTTGAGAATCAGCGGAATTAGTCGTTAATGGTTTTTCAGAAATAATATGTTTACCCGCTTCTGCAGCAGCTTTATTTATTTCAAAATGAAGATAATTCGGTGTGCAATTATGAATCGCATCAATTTCATTATCTTCCAGCACTTTTTTGTAGTCAGAATAAACTTCCGGGATTGAATATTTTTCTGCAATCGAATTTGCCGCAACAACATCATCCGAAACAATCGCTTTTATATTTACTCCACCAATTCTTCTAAGTGCTTCTACATGAGCTGCACCCATAAATCCCGAACCAATTACAGCAGTATTAATAATCTTCATATTAATCCTTTAATCTATTTCCTCTTTTAATCATTTTCCTTACTTCCGGCATTTCAAGTGCTTGTTTGCTATTATATAAGCAAAGTGCTGGTATTACATTAAGTTTTGCATAGCTCTCTTCTTGCAAAGCAAACATCGGATGTTCGGGATGCTTAGTTAATAAATGCGCTGTGTAACGACAATATTTTCCAAATAGATAAGACGATATCGGATGTGCCTTACGCCAATTGATCTGCCCTTCCATTCCATGTACTTCCGCAATACTATCGATACCATGTATTTGCGCCATCGGAAGTGCTCTTACATTTAGTTCATGTAAACCTTCACCGGCGAATAATACTTTTGGATAACTGCTTTGAAGTTTTTGAATATGATTAACCATTCCTTCAATAAAATCAGGACCTTTTGCGATATTGAATGCAAGAAGTGTCTGATCTAAGAACACTCCATCTAATTTATATTTCTCAATTAACTCACCCAAAACTTTCGACATATAATTGCCCCATTCCTTGAATCCGGGATTCATATAGGCGAAGTAGGGTTCGGTAAGCCAATCGCCATCCATATCCATTGCCCAACCCTGTTTGCGATCGAATACATCTATCACTTGATACTTCTTAAATGTTTTATACATTGGATGAGTGAACGTCATAGCTAATACATTCGTGTGGATCATAACCTTGTAACCGAGCTTATGAGCATGTTTTACGAGAAGATCAAATTCTTCTTCGCCGCCACATTGCTTGCTTGGATTATAACTTGGCGCATTTGAATCAATCCCATGTTCAGCAAATCCGGGAATATATAACAAAGTTTTTTTAGGATTATGCAGTTTTGCGAATTGATCTACTCGATCTCTCATCTGCGAAAAACTATGTTGTGGAATTTCTTTATCTCTTCGCGCACCCCAAAGTTCTAATACGAAATTTATATCCGAACCCCACTTAGGGAAATG
>JBAYVI010000090.1:0-13765 GCA_041674625.1 Melioribacteraceae bacterium
AACCACATATCAAATAGTTCCAAATAAAGGAGTTACAGTCGAATTAGTTCCTGATATAAGTGAAACTTCAGATTATACTTTTACACCAATAAACCAAAGAAGATTTGATCAAACTAAGATTGATCTACCATCAGAACCTTATGCATTTTCTAACATTTATAATTACAATGACTTCTTATTGATTTTGAACAATCAGATAGCATTATATAAAAGTACCGGACAGACTTTCAATTTAGTTTCATTTAAGTTAGATCATGCAGCGCAGATGAAAGGGTTAGTAACTCTTCAACAATTGCAAAATGCAGTTCGCCTTTCTACAAATAAGAAAGATAAAATCTGTTTAATCGAAAACAAAGTAATTGTATTGCTTGTAAGAGGGAATACAAAGAGTGTAATGGATCTTACAGTTTCAATACAAAATAATTTACCAAATCAGGATGTTCGATATATAAATACTGTTTCTGAATTGATATCAATTTTCAATTTAGAGGTGGACGATAAAGTAGAGAATGCAGAAAATATGATGGATATTATTATTACAGCAGAAAATTCAGCAAGTGAAAATTATCTACCTTTATCTAAATACAATAGTTAATGAAAAAATTAATTGTATTCCTTTTATTCATTTCATGCGGGTTGAGCATTGCCCAAGTGAGAATGGAGAATTTAAAACGTGCAGGACTGATGCATATGCAAGCCGGGAGGTATGGCGAAGCTGTTGATCAGTTCAATAAGTATATCTCTGCCAATCCGAGAGCTGCTGATGGTTACAATTTAAGAGCACTATCACTTCAAAACAGAAAAGATTTTGTAAATGCAATTCTTGATTTTAGAAGAGCAATACGCCTAGAACCTCAAAATGCTGAATACCAAAGCAACTTAGATAAAGCAATTGCTGAGTGGCACGAAATACTACGGAATAAAATTGTGGGTCATAAAAGAGATATAGCAATTAATCCTAATGATCCCTTTTCTTATTTGGAGATCGGTAAATCATACAGATGGTTAGAGGAATGGAGAGATGCTGAAATTTGGTATGATGAATACCTAAAGCGTGATGATAATGCTTCACCTGATGAAATAATTAGATACACAGAGATTTTAGCAAAAAATGGTTCTATTGTAAAAGGGGAAAAAATACTTAAAATATTTGTCGAACGGTATCCTGAAGATTGGCGTCTTTGGAGTCGTTACGGGTATTTTACGTTATGGCTAGGCAAATATAAGATTGCCGAAGACGCATTTACAAAGTCATTGGGTTTTAAACCATTTTTTAAAGAAGCACAAGATGGTTTAGATATTGCAAAACAGCAGGGATATTTAACTCAATTCCAACCAAGATCATATGAAAAAGTTTATCCCATTGACCGTTTTTATTCACTTTTAAAAAGAACACCTGATAATAACGGAATCAGATATGATTTGGTAAGGGAATTAATAAAAGAAAACCGTTATGAAGAAGCATATCAACAACTGAAGATAATTGAGAGGACTGACGCATCAAGTGAATCCTACATTAAATTAATGGATGAAGTTTCTACTTTTAGAGATAGCACAAATGAAAATACTATTGATAATTTGACTTCCAAATTAAAGGATAATCCAACAGATAAAGAGACAGTAGTAAAATTAGCAGAGGCATATAGTAATTTGCTCTATTATGATAGTGCTATTGAAATATTAAACGAGTATTTGCAAAATATTCCGGAAGACCAAGATTCAGATTTAAGGTTTAAATACGCTCAATATTCTGCGTGGAATTATAAGTGGATTGATGCAACAAATCAAATAAATAAACTATTAGAATACGATCCAAATAACTTAGAATATCAATTATTAGCAGGGCAGATTGGCGTTTGGACAGTACAAAACATTGATCAATCCGAAGTATATTTACTAAATGTATATAACTCAAAACCAAGAGACCCAAGAGTGGTTCTTTCATTGGCATCTCTAAATATCTTGAAAAAGGATTTTCCTGAAGCGAAAAAATATTTAGATTTGGTAAGAACATTAGATACTAAAAATATTGAAATTGAAGCTGTTCAAAATACTTACGATTTACACCTTTCAGCATATCAGGAAGAGCAATTATACAAATTGAGGATTGCTGCATATCAAAAAGCAGTAGATGGTGATTGTTCAGAAGCTTTAACTGATTATAAAGATTACTTAAGTAAAAAAACAAACCCTACAATCGATGAATTGACTGAGTATGCATATATAAATTCATGTGCAGGAAATTATGGGGAAGCTTCTGACCTTTATTCAAAGATATTAGATCAGGGATATACTTATGATATAGCATCAGCCAGGGCAAAAAATTTATTTTGGAATGGTGATACTTTATCAGCACTTCCTGAGTTTGAAAGTCTTGCTAAGCTTGAACCGGATGATAAAGAAACAAAATTATATCTCGCCGATAGCTATTTTGGAACGAATCAATTATATAAAGCTGATAGTCTCTATAATTATTTAATAAATGATACAACAGATGAAAAATATATTAAAGATATTAATTACAGGAGAATATTTTTAGGCGATAAATTTGTTCAAAGTAAAGAATATGGTGAGGCAGAAGATATATATGATGATGTATCAGATATTACAAAAGATACAGCACAAATTTCAATGGTTAGACAGCGCCTTGAATGGTTGCCTCCTTCCGGATTTAGTAAAGGTATTACATCATTAGGTTACTATTTAGCTTATCTACTTCCTACAAATATTGGACTTTCTCCATTTAGTAATGTTTTCAAAGATAATCAGGATTTGCTTTTCTATAATTATGGTTTAAGCTTGGATGCCGGGTTTGTAAATTTTCTATCGTTGGGATTCAATTGGACACGTTCACGTTTAGAAAATAGTAATTATCATAATGATTTCACATCGTTTAAAGGAAGAGCATCAATTTTCTTTTCAAAATATTTTACTGCTTCAGCTTCTTATGGTCCATTAAATATTCGAGGAGAAGCAGCTAAAAATATTGGTGACTTAATGATTAAGTATGAAGTTCCTGACCAAACAAATATCTCTGGTTATTATGAAAATACTGATACTCGTTTATTGCTTTATTCACCTTTTTTAGTCGGAACTCGTTCAAAGATTGAAATGTACAGACTTTCGATTCAGCATGTATATAGAGATTTATTAAAGATATATGGTTACTATTCATATTATTTTATTTCGGATAAGAATGAAGGAAATGACTTATTATTCAGGATAGGAAGAAGATTTTTAGTTAATGGGTTCTTCGGGTATGAATTTAATTTTATTGATTTCGCTTATATAACACCATTGTATTATTCTCCGGACAGATTCTCTTCACATAGTATATGGGGAGAGGGGAGTTATAAACCAATTGAAAAGATGGAATTAGTTGGATTTGCAAAAATTGGATATGTCCCTTCAGTAGATTTTATAATTGGTGAAATATCGGGAGAGTTTAGATATAAACCGTGGGATTTTCTATCTTTATTTGGGAAAATAACGTATTCTCAATCATATCGATATGATGGAAGCTATAGATCATTATCTGGAAGTCTTTCTGCATATATCGGAATATTCTAAATAAATATAGTATGTTATGCTATTCTCTTAGTAAGACACTTTAAGAAAACCGATTAACTTATTTCCTTGCAATAAGTTAAAAAAGATTTTATATTTATATACAATTTGCGGTTAAATTGTCTCTTTCTATTAGGACTGTTTCATTTTGATATTTTAATTTAATGTATTGTTTGAATAATTGCTAAAAACGAACATTATATGGTGGCACATTAATTGTATTATCTTTTTATTAAAAGAACTTAGAAATGGATCAAAAAAATAAAAATACAAAATATCAGATAGCTTTAGACAACAGGGAAGTAAAACCGCCCAAAAAAGATAAAGCTCATGAAATGCTAAGAATGATTCTTATTTCCGGAGTATTATCTGTAATTTTCTTACTTGTAATAATTATTACACTTCCATTAACGATTCTAACACTCAGTGGACTATTTGTATATTCTTCAATTGTATCATTGGTGATATTCCTTTTTATTTTGCTCATAAAATATTTTACAACAATGTTTATGGCATATTTCTACTTAACAAAATATTCAGTTCAAAAAATAGAGTCATACACTCCATTCATTTCGATTTTAGTCCCTGTATTTAATGAAGAAAAGGTTGTAAGAAATTCAGTAGAATCGTTATTGGAAATGAATTATCCAAATTATGAAATAATAATAATTAATGATGGTTCTAAAGATAATACCGCACAGGTTGCAGAAACATTAGTTGGTTACCACAAAGGCAAAAATTCATTAGTAAAAGTTTCGTTGATAAATAAAGTAAATGGTGGTAAGGCAAAAGCTTTAAATGCAGGGATTCAATATTCAGAAGCAAATTTTGTTTTATGTATGGATGGCGATTCGCAGTTGCATCCAAATTCTTTAAAAATGGCATTAAGACATTTTGTTGATCCTTCGGTTGGTGCCGTTGCAGGAAATGTGAAAATTGAAAATAGAAAGAGGCTGCTTACAGATTTACAGGCACTTGAATATATAGAAGGTCTTAATATGGCAAGAAGTGCGCAAGGTTTCCTTAAGATGGTAAATATAATTCCAGGACCAATTGGTGTATTTAGAAAAACAGCTTTAAAAGATGCCGGTTTTTATTCAAGTGATACATATGCAGAAGATTGCGATGTTACATTGAAAATCTTAGCTAAAGGATGGAAAATTATTTATGAACCATTAGCTATCGCCTATACTGAAGCTCCCGTAAAACTACATCAATTACTAAAACAACGATATAGATGGACACGCGGGATTTTGCAAGCAATTAGAAAGCATAAAAAGCATTTATACAATCCGACTCTAAATTTTAACAATACAATTATTCTATGGTCGATGTTTTATGAAGGTCTCTTTTGGCCTGCGATGAATATTTTTGTTAATCTCTTTTTTATAATTGTTGCTCTTTTTTATGGAATGTCGAGTATTTTGTTTTTATGGTGGGTAGGAATTGCAGTGCTTGATATGATGGCAGCAGTTTATTGTATAGCAGTAGAGAAAGAAGAATTTCGCTTAGTCCCATATGCTATTATTTATAGGATGGTATTTATTTTAGTAATTGATATTACAAAAGCAATGGCAACGGTTGAGGAATTTTTAGGTTTTAAGATGAATTGGGGCAAGTTAGAAAGAACTGGTATAGCACAAACACCTGCAACAGCTTCTGCAGGAGCAAAAAAATAGTTTAAGAATTTAAGGGGTTATTATGGAATTAATACCGATTTTATCACTTATCATCTTGGTAGCTACTATATCCACTTTTATATTAGCGGTAGGTGCATATATACTTTATAAAGTAAGAGAAAGGCGTGGCTTAACAGCTGATGCTCCTCAACCAGCAGTTGTACCTGGTGAACTCATTACTCCTATGGGCTTAACTTCTGAAGGGTATCAGGAAGAAATAAGAAGAACTTTTGCAGATGAAGGTTATGCTAACAGGGAAAATCGTGAAACTCGCGGCAGACAAACACCAATGTATAATCAGCCATCTCAACAGCAGGCTCCGGAATTGAGACCAACATTTGTTAGTACATCAGAACAGCAATATTATCAAAAACCTTCGAGAGCTACGAGTACTTCGGAAGGTGAAAAGTATGTCCCAAAGAAGAAATTCCAACGTTATACATCTGAAGGTTATGTAGATTCACAGAAAAAAGAAAAAACAAACGAAGATAAACTAAGATGGCGGTAGGCGAAACAAAAGGGCTCCGAGTTAATTACTTGATAATATTTTTATCAGGATTAGTCCTGTTAATTACAGGTATATTAATATTTCTATTAGTAATTCGTAATATCTACGGAAAATACGAAGTGGATGAAATCGTACCAACTAAAAAGAATTTAGAAGTCCTATATAAAGAAAAGCAATACAAAGTTGCTATTCTTTATTCCAAATATACCGAAAGGATGTTAGACCCCGGAAGTACTTGGCTCCAAGATAATGTTGATACATGGAAAAAGTTCGTTACAAATGCTAAATACAAATACGATATTATTTATGATAGTGATATTGAAGTTGGGAATTTTATGGAATATAAAATTCTTGTACTCCCTGGTTCAAAATCTCTAAGCGATAAACAATTAATAAAAATTAAAAAATATATTGAAAACGGAGGCAGTCTTTTTGTAACCGGTGGACCTGCTACATTTTCTGATGAAGGTAAATGGAGGGGCTGGGATTTCTTTACCGAAATCTTTGGAATTAAATTTAACAAAGAAATAAAACCGGAAGAAACATTTAAAATTCATACCTTAAGAGGTAACTTACCTATCACTGCTGGAATTCCAAGTGGATATACTTTAAAAATAGCTACATGGGACAGACCAATATATGCAGAAGTATTAGAGCCAAGGACAGTTCAAGTTAGTTTTTGGTTTGATTTTAGAAAAGAAGCGGGACTTGTACGTGAAGAAATTAATAGAAGTGCAGGTATTGCTTATGGTAGTTATGGTAAAGGAAGATTTGTTTGGTATGGTTTTGAAATTAATTCGGTTCTTGGTATTCAAAAAGATTATATCTATTTCGAACGTTTATTCAATAATTCGTTAAATTGGCTTACTTATAACCCAACTGCATATGTGAAGGACTGGCCTTCTCCATATGAATCAGCCGCAATCATTATTCCTACTCTTGGGGCTGAAATATATAACATAAACAATATTCTGCCTTCAATAAGACAAAAGACAATGCCTGTTACATTTTTCGTTTCACCCGAAGATGCAGCAGAAAATAAAGGACTTATTAAAAACCTTAGCAAGGTAGGTAGTATTGGAACAATTACCGATATTGGTTTTATCTCGTCACCAGAAGACACAGTAAATAGTCTATTCTCTAAAGAGATTCAGCAACAGACGATTTTAATGACTAAAGATTCTCTAAATAAAGCCACAGGTGCTGATATTAAGGCAATCATGCCGCTTTATGGTTATTATGATGATAATACTGTTCAGGTGCTTGCACAAAACGGATTTGATTTTTTGGTTACAGATTCACTAACAGATAGGTCTGTTCCGGAAGTTAAGATTATGGATGGTAAACCAATTATTATAATAACTAAAACAGCACGTGACGATATAGATATTGTAAAAAATTATGGTTTGACTGATCCAAAATTTCAACAATATACATATGAAGAAGATATCGATCGTGTTCTTTTTGAAGGCGGGTTATATGTTCTAAAAGTTCATACAGAATATCAATTGCAACCTCAATATATCGGTGTACTACAAGATATATTAAAATATTTAAAGAAAAAAAATATCTGGGTTACATCTTTAGAAGATTTAAAAGCTTGGTGGTTAAGACGAAATGTGGTGGAAGTGCGTTACGAAACAAGAAGCAAGCGAAGAATAGCGGTTGAATTAAACAATCCTTCTGACAAAGTTAGTGAAAATGTAGTAGTTGAAGTTCATGTGAATAAAAAAATAAAAAATGTTGAAGTAACGTCTGATATAATTAATACTGAAATACCAAAATATGAATTGAAAGATGAAGGGCAAACAATATTTTTTTATTTAGACAAAATGGAACCGCATGAAACAAGATCACTTCTTGTGGATTTTGACAACTTATAATTGTTAAAAACTAACCGACCGAAATTATTTAAAAATTTATATATTGTTTCTCATAATATATTTTTTTTCTCATTAGCATATAAATCTATGAAAAAGATATTCATTGCATTATTCCTAAGCATCTTTATTTACGGTTGTGTTGAAACAATTACTGACACTACATCCACTTCTTCATCGGCACCAACTATTGAATTGAAGAAACCAATCACAGGCGATACAGTTGTAATCGGTAAAAATAAAATAGAATATAGTGCTGCCGATGGATCAAATGGTGGTGGGCTTACACATTATGAAATATTTCTAAATGATGAATTTGTTCAAAAGGTAACTCAGAATACTGATGGATCGAATCCTATATTATATCTAAATGTAGATTCTACTTCACTTTTTAAAAGAATAAAATATTATGTCATTGTTTATAATACTGCAGGGAAATTAAAAGTTAGTAAAATTCAAGAAAATATTTTTGTTAAAGAATCCCCACCAAAAACTCCTGGGAATTTAGTGTTAACAAGAATAAATGATTATGCAATAAATTTATTGTGGGATGATAGTTCAAGTAATGAAACCAATTATGAAGTTTGGAGAAAAGACGGTTTAGAGGGAAATTATAGAATTATAAAAACGCTTCCAAAAAATATAATTAGTACGAATGACGAGGGTTTATCTGCTTATATAGAATACATGTATAAGGTAAGAGCTACAAATAATTCAGGGGCATCAGCATTTAGTAATGAAGTATCTACTTCGAGTGTTCCCGGAGGGTTATGGAATTTACAAGCAGAGGCTATTGGTGCATCTTCAGTTAGATTAACATGGAATGATTTTGTTCCGAATGAATTGGGGTTTATCGTTGAAAGACAAAATACACTCGGTCAATGGTCACGGCTTTCTCCAAATGCTGCACCAAATTCTACGGAGTATTTTGATACGTCTGTTCAATCTTCATTAACTTACAAATACAGGATTGCTTATTACACAGCATCTGGAGTGAGTGGTTATTCAAATGAAATATCTGTTTCTACTTATTATACTGACGTACCAAATCCAAAAGACCTGATTGTTAGTTATAATGCACAGACTTTTACAACGCTATTGAAATGGTCAGATGTAACAACGTTAGAAAGAGGCGTTTCAATAGAGCGAAAAGCAGGTGATGGGTCATTTATTGTAATTGGCTCAACAACTTCTGATGTAACCCAATTTACAGATAACACCATCGCAAGGGGGACTACATATTATTATAGAATTAGGTACATTTTAACTGATAAGACATATTCACAGTATTCCAATACTGCTCAAATACCAATACCGAATTAAAAAACATGGCAAAAAACGAAATAAATAGTGCTTTTAATCTTCAAGATACTGAAGAACTAATTTTAATTCTGGATCGCAAGGGTGCTCTAATAGCACAAAATAAGAATGCGAGAGAATTGCTTGGTTTAACTGTTCTTGAATCTTTTTTTGGATCTAAACAATTTTTAGGAAATAAAAATTTAAGTAAGATTGAAGAATCGTTTTTTGCATCATTAGAAACAGACTCCGAAATTAAGTCTGAAACAAAAATTGGTGATGGTATTTATGAATTCTCATTTAACCAAATGAAAAGTGAAAACAATGCGTATGTAAGTATCAAGATAAAGAGAGCCGAGTCAACTGAAACAAATGAATTTGATGTTAAGAAAGTAATAATTCCGCAGAATGAAATTAATAGTTTTATAAATAATCCTTCAATTAAAAAAATAATTGATCGTATTAAAAGTGTTTATCCATTTTCTTTTATTGAAAGAAAAAAGATAGAAAAAGATACAAACCAACTAAATTCTATTTTTATTATTAGAGATAATGAAGGTAAGTTTTTAATTGCTAACAATTATTTTTGGGATCTAATATCTGATAACTCGCTAAAAAATAGTTTACCAACAGATAATAGTAGTTTACCTGAAATACTTTTGGATACTTTCAATTATTGTGAAAAAGTTATTAACAACTCAAAAACTATGGTTGTGGTTGATAGTCTCGCAATTCCTGCATTTGCAGAGAAGAAATTTAATCAACAATTAATAACATTCCCTATTTTAGATATTGAAGAAAAAGTACTTGCCTATATTTATACATCAATTGAAAAAGATGAAATCGAAAATTTGGAAAGATCTAAATCATCGGAATATATTAGGAATCTGGCTTTACCTATAATAATAATTGATGAAGAAGATTCAGTAGTCAATACATCGATAGAGTTTGACCGTTTGTTTGAACTCAACTTGAATAGAAAGATCATTGGACAAAGTATTTTTGAAGTTTTTACTGCACCGATTTTAAATGCAATTGCTGAATATAAAAAAATAGGGAATTACAATAGCGAAAGGGTAATGGAATATAACTTCTCAGGCAGAAATAATTATGTTTTAGAAGCAAAGATTGTTGGTATTTTGGATTACGACAATAAGCCTGATGGAATACAGATTTTGTTTTCTAAAAAAGACAGTGAAATACTTAAATTAGAGAAAAAAGCAAAATATTCGGATTTTTTAATTAAAAATAATCCAGAACCAATTTTTGTATATGATTTAGAAAATCTAAAGTTTAGAGAAGTTAGTGACTCTGCATTAAAATTATATGGTTACAATAGGACTGAATTTCTTAATCTAGATTTAACTGATTTGTATTCACCTGAAGATATTCAAACTCTACTTAATGAGAAAGGCAAAAAGCCGGATTCGTCAGAATTTAGAGGTCCTTGGCGTCAGAAGAGAAAAGATAATAGTACCGTTTTTGTTGAGATGAGTTCATCTGAAATTGAATTTAATGGTACTAAAACTCATCTTAATATCATTAGAGACATAACACAAATTATCGAATCAGAAAAAAAGAATACTATTTATAAAGCCCTTTATGAAAATAGCAATGATTTATTATTAGTAACCGATAGTGATGGATTTATAATAACTGCAAATGAGTTAGTTACAAAAAAACTTGGTTATTCAAAGAAAGATTTAGAAAAACGACCTTTCTTAAGTTTAGTAGGGGATTCTGAACGTGCAAGGGTAAATAAAGATATTTTTTATGCAAACATTACACGTACAACTCACATTGAAATATCTCTAAAGAAAAATAATGGTGATATTACTCCGGCAGATATAATAGTTACCCCTATTTTTGATTATAAAAATGATGTTGAAACATTCAGCATAATTATAAGGTTTGCGGGAATAGGTTCGGAAGCTAATTCTACTGAAGCTAGTTCTTCAAGTAAAATAGATGCACCTTTTCTCTCTAATGTATTTCATGAAATATTGACCCCGATAAACGTGATTCTTGGTTTTGTTCAGGAGATTAATGAAAGTATAGAAAATCCATCAGATGAGCAAAAAGAAGCAGTGGATATTATTAAACAGAACCAAAAATTATTATTGCATATAATGGATAATGCTGTTGAATATTCAAGGATAATACAGAAGAATACTAAAATTAAGCCGGAAGAGATTAGTTTTGCAGAAATTTTCAATGAAGTGGAAAATCAGAATATTAAAACGATTAAGGCAAAGGGAATATCGATTAAATACAATAGTTTCCCAGAAACCATTAAATTAGAAACCGATAAATCGAAATTAGTTTCGTTTTTGTCATTACTGTTAGATTTTACAA
Source organism: Melioribacteraceae bacterium (assembly GCA_041674625.1). Taxonomy (GTDB): domain Bacteria; phylum Bacteroidota; class Ignavibacteria; order Ignavibacteriales; family Melioribacteraceae; genus BRH-c32. Next base: position 11,289 of record JBAYVI010000090.1, read on the forward strand.
TTCAAATATCTCGTGAATCATCTATATATTTTTCTGTAAATAATTTTGATAAAAACTATTGTTCTATTGGGTTAATGGATAATAAATCTGAAATTACTCCTTTACTATTAAAAGCAATAAAAGAAATATTATTAGATAACGAAAATAGTATTAGGAAAAATTATGGTTTATCTCGATTTTCTGTTAAATTATTTACTCAGTTAATTGAAGTACTTTCAATTAAGACTGAAGTATTAGAAAAAAATTCTTTAGCTAATGAATTTTTATTTCTGTTTCCCATCAAATTTAAGGAGACCACAAGGACAGATATTAGTAAAGAAAAAATTATTCTGTTGCCGGAAGAACATTCAACTAAATCAAAGACGAAAGAAGAACTGAAATCTAAAATTGAATTTAAGGATAGTGATATAGAAGTAACAGAAATAAAAAACATAGATTTAACAAAATTATCATGTCTTTATTTAGAAGATCAGGTGGATTCTCAAATTTTGTTCAAAGTACAATTAAAAGATTTGAAGAGTGTTGAATTTGCAGATAGTTTTGAGGCAGCTTTGCCATTATTAAAAACCAAAAAATTTGATTTCATTATGATGGATATCAATTTGAAAGGGGAATATAATGGTTTGGATGCATTAAGAATAATTCAAAAGATGCCAGGATATTCTAATACCCCAATAATTGCTTCAACAGCATACTTATTGCCAGGAGACAAAGAGAATTTTATAGCAGCAGGATTCCGTGATTTTATTCCTAAACCTCTTTTAAGGGAAAAAATCTTAACAATTCTAAGGAAAATATTCGTTTAATTATATTGTAAAATTATTTTCTTGACAAGGGCACTCCATTTCTTTAATTTGCCATACAAATGTATGGTAAAATAGATGTCAATAGAACTAACGAAAATTCAGAAGGATATATTAGATTTTATAATTGAGAAGAAATCTAATAATTCCATTCCTCCCACATTATCTGAAATAACTGAACAGTTTGGATATAAAAACCGTTCGACAGTTCAGCAGCATTTATCTGCATTAGAGAAAAAAGGATATCTAAAAAAAACTCCAAATAAGTCGAGATCAATAGAGCCGGTATTAGAAGATAAAATCTTTGTTCCGCGACCTGTCCTTGGCGAAGTAGCCGCAGGCAATCCTTTAGTTATATATCCCGATTCAATCGATTCAGTTGAACTCCCAAGCTTCGTAAAAATAGCGGCTACTTCTTTTCTATTGCGGGTAAAAGGGGACAGCTTAAAGGATGCTTTTATTTTTAATGGTGATTTAGTGATCGTAAATACAGCCGTTCCGATTAAAAACGGTGCTTTCGTTGTCGCCGTATTAGATGACACTGCAGTTATAAAAAGATATATGAGATTTGGGGAGGAGATTGAACTCCGCTCAGAGAATAAAGAATATAAAACTATAAAGATTAACTGTAATTACGAGGGGTTAAGATTGATTGGGGTTGCAGTAGGCATTTATAGAATTATGGATAGTAATTAAGAGAGGTAATTATGAAAGAGTTATTTAAGAATTACTACAATTCACCCATTGGCTTAATCGAGATAGCAACCACAGAGAGTGATATTAAGGAGTTGTCATTTATCGATTCTGAATTTACGATAAATACAAACTCGTGTCATTTGGCGGATGAATGTTACAAACAATTGGATGAATATTTCAAAGGCGAGAGACGAGAATTTAATCTTCCACTTGATCCCGAAGGTACAGATTTTCAGAAAAAAGTATGGGATGAATTATTGAAGATTCCTTTTGGTGAAACACTCTCGTATCTTAATCAGTCGATTAATATAGGCGATAAGAAAGCCATTCGTGCTGTGGCAAATGCAAACGGTCAGAATAAGATTTCAATAATTATACCGTGCCACCGAGTGATAGGGACTGATGGAAGTTTAACGGGCTATGCAGGTGGTTTATGGCGCAAGAAGTGGCTGTTGGAGCACGAGGATAATTTATTGGGGAAAGAGAAACAGCTAAATTTCTTTGGTGAGGAGAATGCCTGAAATATTTGTAGGCACTGCCGGTTGGTCTTATGATGATTGGAAAGGAGTTTTCTATCCATCTGCACAATCAAAAAGTTTCGATTGGCTTACCTACTATTCTAAATATTTCAATGTTGTGGAAGTCAATTCTACTTATTATGCTTATCCTAATCGAAAAGTCGTAGAAGGGTGGATAAGGAAAACGGAGGAGTTAGAAAAATTCCGATTTATCATTAAGCTAAATCAAGATTTCACTCATAAGAAAACTTATTCAGAAGAAGAAATATTATCATTTAGATGGATACTTGATACACTAAATAAGAATAATCGCTTAGCGGGAGTCTTAATTCAGTTCCCATATTCGTTTAATGGAACTACTATACACATAGAGTACTTAAGCAATTTGCTTGAAATATTCGAGCAATATGAAATTTTTCTTGAATTTCGCCATAATTCATGGCAGAAGAGTGAAATAACT
>JBAYVI010000091.1:0-13751 GCA_041674625.1 Melioribacteraceae bacterium
GGTGTGGGGTATAATTAATATTGGTCCATTCCAATAAGGTAGCAAAACCTGCCGACTCTTTATCGCTCTTGAGATACTCAGGTATGATCCTTTTTAACACAAAGCCATTAGATAATTGTGTGGTTAAAACCGGGTCATATATTACTTTTCGAGAAACTTTATCAACAAATTCTTCAATTGTAAGCTTCTCCTTATACTTAATAAATTCCGGCATTCTACCACCAACCACAATTCTCATTAGATTATGTGTGCGTGCCAATTCTTTACGGGCATCATATAGACGTCTTGCTAATTTCATTCCTCGATATGAAGGATGAACCATTATTTCGATGCCGTATAAAGTATCCCCCTCAGGATTATGATTTTTAATATAGCCCTGACTGCTTATATCATACCAACTGTGGCGTTCACTATAAATGTCTATATCTATTATTAAACTCGATGAAGAGGCAATCACTTTGTTCTTATATTCCACAGCAATTTGCCCTTCAGGAAAAATATTCAACTGACTTTCAATCTGTTCTTTAGACCAGGGTAGCATTCCCGGAAAACTTTTATTCTGTATCTCAACTATATCGTCATAATCAGTTATTTTTAATGGGCGAACAGTAATCTTCTTCTGAAATGAATCCAAATTTCTTATCGGCATTTTTCTCCTTTAGTTCTCAATTTTATTTAATATATGAAAATTATTAGTTCATTTCTTTTTCCAACAATAATTCTTTTGCAAGTTTCTTATTCCCTATTACAAATAAAACTGTAATTACACCGAGTGTAATTATAAAAACGGAAAACGCTATATAAACTAACATTGCTGCAACATTTAGTTCTATCAATACAATTGATGAGAAAAATACAATAAATGTAAACTTAGCAATTCTCCCTATAAAAGTAGCTCGATTAACATTCTCTATTATTAATGCATTTACTATTGCTGCCGAAGTTTTTGAAGAGATCCACCATCCAATACCAAAAATAAATAATGCTAAAATAATTTTAGGAATGAAAAGAACTCCATGCTCAATTAGTCTCGATAGAACAAGAAGATTAAGTGCTACTAAAGCAGAGTTTAGAAATATTAAAAAGATTAATATGAAAAATATATTTCCAATAAGATTGTAAATCGAGTATCGAACATCTGCTTTGGAAAGTTCGTTTTTCCACCTAAAGCGAGCGAGCAATTTTTCAAAGCGTAAAACTACTAACATCTGAATAACTACGCGTTTGATAAACCAGCCTAAGATCCAGCCGATTATTATTAAAAGTAAACCGGCAATTAAATTTGGCAGATATGCTGCGATGGTTTGCCATAAACTATAAAACAAATTATCAAAATTTGTGTCCATTTTTATTCTCCAGGAGCATTAATTGGTTTCAGTAATAATTTCCAGAAAGATTCTCTTTCTTCATATTCTTTTACCCATATAACAGGGCATGAGGATTGTTCTGTAATTTCTTGTGTTAGTGATCTGCCTAATAACAATTCAAACATATCACCGCTTCTTCCACCCATCAATATTAAATCGGCAGATTGAGATTCATTAACTACACTACTCAAAATATCTTCATCATGAATTAATTTGATTTCTGCATTGAATCCTTTCTCAGCAATTAATTCTTTGAGTTCAATTTCATGTTTTAGGCGATCCTCTTTACTCAGATTGGGTTCGAATACCATAACAAATTTAACTTTACAACCAAAATAATCTGCTAATATAGGAGCGATTTCAATTGCAAGATTTGTATGTATATTATGATTATATGGAATTAAGATTGTCTTTATTTTATCAGGTTCAATATGACCATGAAGTATAGCTAATTCGCATGGTGCTTTCGCAATCACGCTATCAATAATTGAAGAGAAATATCTTTCAAAAAAGCTTGGATGCTTTTCTCTACCAACAATAATAAAATTAATTTCATTTTCTATTGCTGTATCAACAATACCCTGAGAAATTCTATGTGCAACATTGATTACACTTCTAAATGGAGTTTCTGTTTTAGAGAAAACTGACTCAGCTTTTTGGAAAAGAGAATTTGCTCTTTCATTTTCAGCTTCCTCTGCTACAAGAGGTATTCCTTCTTTGACTTCATTTACATTTAATAATATTATTTCTGCACTATTCCTCTTTGCTAATGCATTAGCAATGCTCGCTAAACCAACCACACTTTTTTCATTAGCTAAAGGAACTAATATTCTATAAATCTTACTCTCTAAATTCTGAAGTGTTCGTGTCTTTCTTATATGTTGTACTTCTCTATCAGCTGCATAATACTTATACACAAATAATCCTACTGCCACCCAAACAGCAGTTACTATCCATGCTGTTGGACTATAACTAAACATATAACCGGCAAGGAAAAGTAGAAAGAGAATCCCTACTATTGTAACATATGGAAATATAGGAGCGAAGAACCCTCGATCAAGATCAGGTCTCTTTTTGCGTAATCGTATCAGCGTAATATTTACTTGCATAAAAAGAAGTAAAAACATAATATCTGCTGCGCTAGCTACATCTTCAATTGGCAAGGATAAAGCCATTGTAACAACAATAATCAAAGAAAAAATTATCGAATAGTGAGGTGTAAAATTTTTCTTATGAACTTTGCCAAAGAATGAAGGGAAATTACGGTCTCTTCCCATTGCAAATGCAACACGAGAAGAAGAATAGACCGTAGCATTTAAAGCTGACATCGTAGAAATAACACCACCTATCAATAGCATGATTCCACCACCGACAAAAAATTTAGCAGCTACTTGAACTAATGCAGTTTCTTTGTGCGATGCTAAGTAATCCCAAGGTGTCATATTTCCTGACTGAACTGTACCCAATGATACAACAGCAATTAATAGATAAATTGGAATTACAATTATTAGAGAAAGAAAAACTGCACGTGGAATATTTTTCTTCGGATTTTTAATCTCCTCCGAGCATTGCGAAATCACTTCAAATCCCTGGAATGCAATAAAAGTTAATCCCATTGCTTTAAAGACTCCATCCCATCCGTTAGGCATAAATGGAGTAAATGCTGCAAAAACATCTGTTTGTCCAAACATTACATTTACACCGAAACCAATGAAGATAAAGAGGATAATGATTTTTGCGATGGTTACAAAGTTGCCGACTTTGCCAGTTTCGGATGCGCCTCTGAAATTAACATAAGCAAAGACAACAGCAGTAATTGCAGCAAGAATTTTTTGTGGTGAGAAGAACCCCCATGCCGGCATTATAATATTAAACTCTCTTAATACTAAATCGAAATATGCTCCAAAGCCGAGAGCGTAAAGACTACATGCAACAGCGTGTGCAAACCAACTCATCCACCCTGAAATAAATCCATTCCATTTTGGAAGACCCTCTTTTACCCAAAGATAACCTCCACCGGCATCATGATAGCACGACCCTAATTCAGCATAAGAAAATGCAGTCATTAACGCTACCAATCCATTTAATGTAAATGTAATTATGAGTGCGGGTCCTGCTACTCCTGCGGCAATACCGGTCAATACAAAAATACCGGCACCAATCATTGCACCTACTCCAATTAAAGTCGCATCCATTAAACCCATTTCACGACTTAAGTGTACTTCAGTATCGAATTTTTTCATGTGCGTATTTTTTTGAGTGAGCTTACCTTTGTATATTATATAAAATATTAATTAGGAACTGAAAAGGAATAACTCAAGTTATTACAAGAGTTATTCCGGTATTTCTTTATCTTTTTCGCGCTTTATGTATAATACTCTTTGAGGGAATGGGATACTTATTCCATTTTCATTAAATACATCAAATAATCTTATTCGTAATTGACTCTTAATATTTTCTACTCGAAAGACTTCATCAGCCCAAAAATATAGTGTAAATAAAAGAGCTGAATCACCATAATCATTAAACCTAACAAATGGCTCAGGGCTGTTTAACACTCCGTCTTGATCTATTGCAGCAGTTTTTAATAATTTCATTACCAAATGAATATCAGACGAATAATCGACACCGATATTAATATCAAATCGGGAAGCACCTGCTTGGTGAGTCCAATTTATTAATTCGGTGCTTGTAAGTTTTGTATTGGGTAAAATTATATATTGGTCGTTTCTTGTTTTTACAGTAGTGGTTCTTAGCCCAATCTTTATAACCTGTCCCACAGTTCCATTAACATCAATCACATCATTTACTTTAATGGAAGCATCAAAGAGAATTATAATGCCTGACATATAATCGCTGAATAAATTCTGAAGTCCAAAACCTAAACCGACTAATAAAGCCGCCAAGCTCGCCATTAATACCGTAATATCTATTCCGATAATTCTAAGCACGAAAAGTAAATTTATTACTACTATCAAATATTTTATTAATTGATAAACGGAGTATTTACGTGATTTATCTATCCGAATGGATTTGTATAAGATTTTTTTAATTAAGGAAAGGAGCAAAAGAGTAAAGACTAATAGCGATGCAAGTTTTATCAAAACCGCAACTCGTAAGGAGTAGCCGCTTATTGTAAATATTGAATAATTAAATAAATCTTCCATAGTGCTTTCTATTTATTTATAAAAACTATTTGTTATCACTATTTTTATTTCCAAATAGATCAAGACCGAAAAGCCTGAATGAAGGTGCTTGATATTCTTTAGGTAGATAATCTGCCGGGATAGTAGTCTGATTACCATCTCTCATTGCACCATAATGAGGCGACATAATTTCAACACCTCCTTCATTAAATTTATCTTGAATTTTAGAATGAAGCATCGAATAGGTTCTTGCCATACTTCCCGGTTGATCAGTGTATGCATTCAATTCATAAGAAACATAAAAATCATCTAAACTTGTTTGTAGTACAAAAGGAACAGGCGTTTTTGAAATGTTATCAGTCTCTAATGCTGCTGCTACTAATAGATCATGGACTTGCTTCCAAGGAACATCATATCCGATGGTAACTGTTGTGTGAAGAATTAAACCCATTTCTTTGGCGGCAGTACTATAATTAACAATATGACTACCAAGCACCATCGAATTGGGAATTGATATTTCAACATTTTTGATTGTTCTTACGCGTGTAACCAATAAAGTTTTCTCAACAACATCACCAACTGTATCGGCTATTTTTACCCTATCGCCTAAACGGAAAGGACGCATATATGTTAATACAGTACCTGCTACAATATTAGATATTGCAGATGTAGAGCCAAGTGAGAAAAGAATACCAAGAAATACGGAAACACCTTTGAACGCCTCTGAATCTGAACCGGGCAGATACGGAAATATTATAATGATTGCGAGAACTATTATTAAGAATCGTACTATCTTATAAGTTGATGCAGCCCAATCGACATGAAATCCCGGAAGCTTAATATTCTCTTTTCCAATTTCACTAAAAAAGTATTTTACAAATTTAATTAGATAATTGAATACAGCAATAATGACTATGATGAAAAACAAATTAGGCAAGAATTTAATTATCGACATTAATACTGTATTAAGCGGATCTAAAATGTAGTTAATTAATTCAGATGCCCAAGTGCGGCTAAATTCAAAGAAACTAAATACAAGCGTTATATAAAAATAGCCTATTATCAACCAGAGAAATATTCTGGCTATCTTTGTAATAAAATCAAGCATATCAACCGCTTTATCGGCGGATAAAAGCTCTACTGATTTTACTGTAAAAGATTTTATTAATGTCCCCTTCCAACTTCTATATTTAACTGTGAAATAACGATAAGAAACATTAACTCCTTTAACAAGTACTGAAGCAACAACAGAAACAAAAACAAAAAGCAGTATTCCTCTTAATATGGGTTGGATATACCAATGTCTTGTCCAAGGAAGATTTGTAACAGCGAATACCAATAAAGAATAGATAGCGGCAAGGGTGATAAAGAGACGAAGTCCCTTCATTATTATTGTAGCTAAATCAATTAGATCTGTCCCCTTTAAAAGTTCAAATTCCTTTATGCTGAAGGATTTGAAGACCTTGCCTTCCAATTTTTCTAATCCGCTATAAACTTTATGAAATAATAATCGATTTATCCACATCAATAAAATGAATCCAACAAAGAAGAGAGCTACATAAATAAGTTTTTGGATAACAGATTTCTGACTATATATGGTTTTTGTAGCCTTTACTTTTTCTTTAATTAATTCAAAATATTCGTTACTAAGTATTTCTATTGATTTACTGTTCGATAGCGTATCTTCAGAAGTTACTACCATGATAGTAGTATTATTTTCTTTTATAAAAGCCATTCCATTTTGCATTACTAATGAAAGGGAATCAATATCAAAAGAATCACTTTCAACTAATTTCATTAGCCCTAAGCTTATTTCCTCAGCTCTTTTTTCTGCCGAGAATGGACCAATTCCATTGTAAATATTAAACAAAGTATCTCTATCTAGTACTACCGGATATCCAGATATGTTAGGTAATTGAGTTTGGGTTGTTTGAGGAACTTCTTGCGCCTTTAGCGTTACCACTAAGAAAAAAGAAATTATAGAAAATTTAAGAAAACCAAAGAATTTGTTAACCATTTATAATCCCCTTAGAATAACATAAATTTAGGAAATATTTTATTCAATTAGTATATAAATCAAAGGCGGTGTTCGATTTTGGTAAAGATTTGTAATATTTTTCTATCGAATATTAATATTTTTTTTCATTCGAGGGTAAAATGAAATACACACATTATTTGGTGCTTATTGCCGCACTATTAGCCGGATGCACATCACAAAGAGAGAGTCTATCTTCAATCGAAAAGTTTTCGACTAAAGGGAAGAAGATTACTGTTTATACAACTGCCGAAGATACTGATCTTAGATTAAGTCGTACAGACGAATTATCATTTAAAGAAGGAAAGCAACCAATTGAAACTGAAATATCAGTATTCGTAAATCCCAACAAGAGATTTCAGGAATTTCTCGGTGTTGGTGGCGCAATAACAGATGCTTCAGCAGAAGTATTTGCAGTGCTTTCACCTGAAAAGCAAAGAGAATTATTAACTGCATATTATGATAAGGAAAAGGGTATAGGTTATTCGCTTGCACGTACTAATATTCATAGCTGTGATTTTAGTAGTAGTAGTTATACTTATATCAAAGAGGGTGATAAAGAATTAAATTCATTTTCGATAGATCATGATAAGCGATTTAAAATTCCATTAATAAAAAAGGCTATCGAAACCGCAGGAGGATCATTATTATTATTTGCAAGTCCTTGGAGTCCACCAGCATTTATGAAAACAAATAAAGATATGCTTCACGGTGGTAAATTGCTTCCTGAATTTTCTGATTCATGGGCTTTGTATTTTACAAAATTTATTAAAGCATACGAATCTGAAAATATGCCTATCTGGGGTATTACTGTACAGAATGAACCAATGGCTGTTCAGACATGGGAATCATGTATTTTTACTGCCGAAGAGGAGCGCGATTTTCTTAAAAATCACTTAGGTCCTGTAATGGAGAAAGAAAATCTCGGGGATAAAAAAATATTAGTTTGGGATCATAATAGAGATTTAATTACACAAAGAGCTAATACAATATATGACGATCCTGATGCCGCTAAATATGCTTGGGGAACGGCATTCCATTGGTATGAAAGTTGGACCGGCTCCCCACAGAAATTTGATAATATCGCATTTGTGCGCGAAAGTTATCCAGATAAAAAATTATTTTTTACTGAGGGTTGTGCTATGACATTTGATTCTACCAAATATCAGTTCTGGGGTAATGGAGAACGATATGGTCTTTCGATGATTAATGATTTTAATAATGGTACTGTCGCTTGGACTGATTGGAATATTTTGTTGGATGATAAGGGTGGTCCAAATCATGTTCAGAATTTTTGCTTCGCACCGGTTCATCTTGATAGTAAAACAGGAGAATTAATTTATACTCCTTCATATTATTACATTGGACATTTTTCTAAGTTCATTCGTCCAAACGCAAAAAGAGTAAGTACAACTTCAAGTAGAGCTACGCTTTCAGCTACTTCGTTCTTAAATGAAAATGGAAAAATGGTTACTGTTATTATGAATCAAACAGATGAGGCTATTAATTATGGATTGTATGTTGAAATGGAATTAGTAAATATTAAAATTCCGGCGCACGCTATTCAAAGTATTATCTATTAGATAAAATATTAGAAATATTTTTTTGATTATTGTTTTGGACCTCCAAAAATAAAAAGAGGGAATAAATATTTTTAGAAATATTATTCCCTCTTTTTTATTCAATATATATCAAAATAGAATTACTTATTTATTTCAAAAGAAAATGTACTTCCTTTTCCTAATTCACTTTCAATTAATATTTTTCCATTATGCAATTCAGCAAAATCCTTACATATTTTCAATCCCAATCCTGTACCTTTTTCATTGTTTGTACCTAAAGTAGTTGTATTTGAATCTACTTTTAAAAGTCCTTCAATATTTTTTGCATCTATTCCTTTACCAAAATCTTGAACAGAGAAACTAATTTTATTAGCTTGACTTGTTACAAATAATTTTACATCACTATTTTGATAAGAAAATTTAATGGCATTATTAACAAAATTACCAATTACAGTTTCAACAATTAATTTATCTGCACTAATCTCAAAAAATTCATCAACTTCCACTTTTAAATTAATGTTCTTTTTTTTAGCAGCAAGGTTGTAAGATTTGCATACTGAATCAAAAAGATTTTTAATGTTTATTTTAATTTTGTTTACTCCAATTTCTCCCTTTTGAGTCCTTGCCCAAGTAAGCAAATCCATTAAGAGAGCCTGAATATCGATTGAGGCTTCGTGTAGTCCACTTATTATTTCTTTTCTCTCGACATCTGTTAAATCATCATAATCTGATTTTAGAAATTCAGCAAAATTAGAAACTGCTCCAAATGGATTTTTGAGATCGTGCGCTATGATTGAAAAGAATTTATCTTTACTTGAATTTAATTCTGTGAGATATAGATTTGCTTTTTTCTGTGTCTTGAATCTCATCACAACTAAAATTATAGATGCAAGTACTAAGAGTGTAATTAAAATTGCATAGTTTCTTGTAGTTTTTTCAAATTCTATATCTTTTTTGAGAAGCACATTTTCTCTATCCTTTCTTTCTGTAACAAATGCTGTCTGGAGGTCTGCGATTTTATTTTTATTCTCCTGTCCATAAATTCTCTCTTTCAATTCTTCAAACAATTTTTGATAATCATAAGCTAATTTATAATTACCTTTTGCAACAGCTAATTTAGTTTGATATTCATAAGAAATTAAAAGCTGATCGAGATGCCCTGTATTACGAGATTCATATTCTGCTTTGTTTAAATATCCTTCTGCAGAATCTAATAGATTAGATTCGATATATATTTTAGCGATGACATTATATGAAGAAATCTCTCCATATTTATTCTCTATGTTTTTATCTAATTCTAAAGCTTTAAATCTATATTCAAGTGCTTTTTCTCTTTTGCCTTGTTCATAGAAAACATCACTAATACCTGCAAGTGCCCAACTTTTTCCTTTTAAGTAATCCGATTTTTCACTCAAATCAATTGCTTTATAATAAGTCATTAATGCTTTTTCATCTAAATTCTGTTCTACATAAACTGAAGCAATATTAATATATGATTTAGCTAAACCACGTATATCATTTCTAATGGATCTAATTTTGGCTGACCTATCAAAGAAATCGAGAGCCTTCTCATAATCTTGTTGATTGCGATATATTTCACCCATATCATTTAATGCATATGCCATTCCTCTCTGATCATTTATTTTTTCAAAAATATTATAAGCTTCCATCATCTTTTCTAATGCCGTTGAGTAAAGTGCATTCTTGTAATAATAATCACCAATATTATTTAAGGAATAAGCTATTTCACTATATTTATTTGATTTTTTTGCAATATCTAGTGCATTTTGATAATAATAGAAAGCTGAATCCAAATTTCCAATATTTCCATATATAACACCAAGGAAATTTAAAACTTCCGATTTGTGTTTGTAGTAAGAAAGTTTTTCCATCTTCTTTAGTGCTAAAAGACCATATTTTATGGAAGTCTGTGGGGTTATACTCCTGTAATCCCAGCACAAAACTGCTAGCGAATCAATCTGTTTTTCTTCATCCAACTTTTGAATTGAGTTTATAACACTATCGGGATTCGATTGAGCAAGGAGAGTAAGAGTTGCAATTAATAATATTATTAAAGTTTTCATTTAGCCCTTGAATTAAAGATTCAGCATAGTAATATACTAATTATCGAAAAATATAGATATATTTAAAGCATTGCTGATATTAATCATACAAATACCAATTTGATAATTATTACTATATGGATATCTTTAGAAAATGAAAAAATATACCAGAATTAATATACTTCTAATTATATCTTTTTTGTTGATTATGGATTTTAAGATAATCAATGCGCAATATAATTCCACAAATTTCGTAAGATATAATATTAATAATGGGTTATCTAATAATTCTATCAATTGCATTCTTCAGTCAAACGATAATTTTTTATGGATTGCCACTAAAGATGGGTTAAATAGATTCGATGGACAGTTTTTTAAAGTATTCAAGTCTGATCCTTCCGATTCACTTTCTTTACCTGAAAATTATGTTATGTCTTTACTTGAGAGCAGTGATAATACATTTTATATAGGGACTTGGGGGAGAGGTCTTTGTATTTTCGATCCTAAAATGGAATCCTTTAAAAGAATTAATTATAGTGCATCAGAAAATAATTATATTCAAGCACTTTTTGAAGATAGTAAAAAAAATATTTGGTACGGTACAACAACTTCAGGCTTAAGCAAATACAATCCAAGTACTGGAAAAATTACAACTTATAGTAAAAATTTAAATTCTTTTCCAGATAATAACATTACTTATATTCTTGAAGATAAAAACAAAATGCTTTGGGTCGCTACTTGGAATAGTGGATTAGTTCAATTCGATCCTGAAGCTGGAAAAGTAATCAATCATTTTATTCACAATATTAAAGACGAAACTTCTATATCTGATAATGGAGTTTGGTATCTATATATTGATTCAGACGAAACGATTCTTCTTAGTACATTCAAAGGAGTTGATAGATTAAATCCAATTACAAATAAAAGTATTAAACTCACTTATGAACTTCCTGAACTAAATGCTATTAATAATTCCACAATACGGTTAGCATTTAAGGATAGTGAAAATAGGCTTTGGATTGGGACTTATGATTATGTTGGACTTTTTCTTGTCGAATTTGAAGAAGCTAAAAGAAGGCATTTTTATTTTCGTAATGAAGAAGATGATATTAAATCAGTTTCTTCGAGCAGAATACGGTGGGTCTATGAAGATAGGAAAGGTAACCTGTGGGTTGGAACAGAAGACGGTTTAAATAAACTGCCATTTAGAAACAACTTCATTCAATATAGGCATTTGCCTCTAAGAAAAACGAGCATTAGTGGAAGAGTCGTAAGCACAATTTTTCAAGGGAAAGATGCTACGCTATGGGTAGGGTATGGTGGATCCGGATTCGATAAAATTGATCTTAATACAAATAATATTGTCCATTACTTAAATAATAATTCTAATAATAGTCTTAGTAATAATGATGTGATTACAATATTTGAAGATCGATTTGGAACTGTTTGGATAGGAACGATGGATGGCGGTCTCAATAAATATGATAAAAAATCGAATCGATTTACTCGATATCTTTTTAACAAAAATAAAGAATACGGAATTGCTTCCAATTGGGTTCAGCAGGTAATAGAAACCAATGAAGGTGAATTGCTAATCGGAACAAATGAAGGATTACAAATATTTGATAGAGATGAACAGCTCTTTTATCCTTTTGCACCTACTCTATCTGACTCATCTGTTTTACTTCCATTGAATGTTTCAGTTAATTCTTTATTTGAAGATAGTCGTCATAGTCTATGGATAGGGACTTGGTTAGATGGACTTTTTAAGTATAATCAAAAAACAAAAAAATATTCTCATTTTTATCCTGATAATAGAGATAATTATTCTGTTAGTTCAAGTAAAATTACAGCAATAAATGAAGACCATTTTGGGAATATATGGATTGCAACTCATAGTGGTGGAGTGAATAAATATGATATTAAAGAGAATAAATTTTATCGGTTTACTACTAAAAATGGACTTCCTAATGATGTAACGTTTGGAATTCATGAAGACACTAAAGGATTTATTTGGATAAGTACAATGAAGGGACTAGCTCGCTTTAATCCAATAACAGAAAATTTTAGAATCTTTGATGTTAACGATGGTTTAATTGATGATCAATTTAATTGGAGAGCAAGTTTTGTAGGACATGATGGTAGTTTTTATTTTGGAGGTATTAATGGGTTTATTAAATTTATTCCAAACGAAATAAAGTTTGATTCAATCCCGCCTCCTATTGCTATTACCTCATTCAAAATTTTTAATAAGGAAGTCATTCTACCGCAATCTTTAAGTGCCACAAAAAGTATTGATCTAAATTATGATCAAAACTTCTTCTCGTTTGAATTTAGTGCTTTGGATTTAGAACCAAATTATAAACATAGTTTTAAATTTATGCTAGAAGGTATTGACCCTGATTGGGTGGATGCTAATGGCAGGACAGAATCTTTTTATACGGACATCAAACCTGGTGAATATAAGTTTTTAGTTAAGGCTGCGAATTCTGATAATATTTGGAGTAATCCAAAAGCTATTGTTATTAAAATTTATCCTGCATGGTGGACTACTTGGTGGTTCCGAACAATATTATTTATTGTTGTTTTATTGATTGCTTTTGTAATATATCGCTCTCATATAAAACAACTCTTAGAGATCGAGAGAATCCGATTGAGCATTGCAAGCGATCTTCATGATGAAATTGGAAGTAACCTTAGCAGTATTAGTGTTGATAGCCAATTATTAATGGGAAGCAAAACCTTAAATGATAACGAAAAAGAACTTTCCCAGTTTATAAGTCAGACCGCAAAAGAAACCATTGAAGCTATGCGCGATATAATTTGGTTTATTAATCCAAGAAAGGATTTTAGTATTAGTACAATATTTAAAATGAAAGATACAGCTTCTAAACTTCTTGCAGGTATTAATTGGAAGTTCGATGTAGTTGGTGAAATAAAAATTGATTCCTTTAACCTTGAAGCAAAACGCAACATTTTTCTTATTTATAAGGAGGCATTAAATAATATAGTCCGACATTCATCTGCCAAAAATTGTTTCATTATTATCAAAGAGGACCATTCTTCTTTTTCGTTGACTATTATTGATGATGGTATTGGTTTTGAAAAAAATTCTATTATTGAAAATAATGGATTAAAGAATATGAGAAGAAGAGCTGAAAAAATTGGAGCTTCTTTAGAGATTAATTCCAATAAAGATTCCGGTACTGAAATATTGCTCTTTTATGAGAATAGGAAAAAATATTTTTCAAAATAAAAATACCACGAATGCGTTATAGATATATGCCGCTTATTGTTGTAGTTTGTTTTATGAGGTTATGAAAATGATTAATAATAAAGAATTAGATAAAGACAATTATAATATTTGGCTGATAGAAGACAACTTACATTTCAGAAGAACAATTAATGGGTTGATTAATCAGACTCAGGGAATGAAATGTTCCAATGCTTTTGAAACATGTGAAGAAGCAATTTTAAAAATGGAAACAGAGTTCCCTCCTCAAGTAATCCTCCTTGATATTGGATTGCCAGGTATGACAGGAATCGAAGGCATTGAAAAATTCAAAATGCTTTCCCCA
>JBAYVI010000092.1:0-13528 GCA_041674625.1 Melioribacteraceae bacterium
AATTCCTGCCATTATCCCCTGTCCGGCGGCTTCCTCATATCCCGATGTTCCATTAATCTGTCCGGAAAAATAAAGTCCCTCAATTAACTTTGTTTCTAAGGTTAAATCCACTTGGTAAGGAGGAAAATAATCATACTCAACCGCATAAGCAGGTCGAACCATATTTACATTTGCCAATCCCTTGATCTTCTTCAAAGCTTTATATTGGATATCCGCTGGCAAAGATGAAGAAAAACCATTTATATAAATTAAATCATCGTCTAAACCTTCAGGCTCGAGAAACAACTGATGCCGTTCTTTATCAGCGAAGCGAACTATCTTATCTTCAATTGAGGGGCAATATCTCGGCCCAACACCATTTATTACACCCGTGAAAAGAGGCGACTTATCAAAGCCCGTTTCTAATATTTTATGCACTTCTAAATCAGTATAGGTTATATGACAAGGAACTTGACGCAGATAAGGAAATTCATTTTTATTAGTCCGGCGCGAAAATGGAAGCGGAGGATCATCTCCGGGTTGTACTTCTAATAAATCCCAATCGATTGAATCTTTATGAAGACGAGGTGGGGTTCCGGTCTTTAATCTTCCCGAAACAAATCCCATTCGGTTAAATGATTCAGTCAATCCTTTTGAGGCTTGTTCACCAAATCTTCCTCCTTCAGTGGAAGTCATTCCAGTATGCATCAATCCGTTAAGAAAAGTTCCTGAGCATAAAACAACTGCTTTACATTTTATCTCTTCTCCATTTTTTAACTTAACTCCAGTAATCTTCTTATCTTCTTCAAAAACATCCATTAAAGAATCTTCTATTATTTCAAGATTCTGAGTTTCGCTTACAGCTTTAATTGCTTCTAATGTATAATATTTACGGTCGGATTGTGATCTTCCAGCCCAAACTGCAGGACCTTTAGATTTATTAAGAGTTCTGAATTGTATTCCGGCTTTATCTGCAAGAAGTCCCATTACACCGCCGAGAGAATCTATTTCGTGAACTAAATGCCCTTTCGCACTCCCCCCTATCGCAGGATTGCAAGACATTCTACCAATTGCTTCCTTTTCCATTGTTATTAGAGCAACTGAACATCCCATTTTGGCGGCGGCTATACTTGCTTCAATTCCGGCATGTCCACCACCTACAACTATTACGTCAAAATACTTCATTTATTCCTTTCGGTTTCACGTGAAACCTTTTTTACAATTTTATACTTCCTATGTTCTATTGTACAAGTCATCTTGTTGATTCAGTTAACATTAAAAATATTCTTTATTCTGCTCAATTGAGTTATATATCCAAAATCTTCATCTTGACATAGCTTATATATCGGTGAAACATTCCCGCTTATAAATCCTTCATGACAATCATATTTATTCTTCGCAATAAAATCCTTATCTCAGTAAAATATACAGAAATTAGTTCCTATTTAGCCTCTTTACTTCAAAACATCTGTTTGAGTAAGGTTAATCACTAATTTAAAACACTTTCGTCTGCATAAAGTATTTATACAACAAAATAAAACCGAAATAATCTAAAAATTTTTCATTAATCAACAACTCACACTTCATTCACATCTGACAATTAAATCAACTACAAAAAAATATATATTTACTTTCTTCCAAATAATTTCCTTGATATTTGCCCAAGATTCACGTTCAAGAAACAGTTGACTTATATTTTAAACAACCTTGGATTTGGCAATGTTAATTTATATCTAGTTCCGACTTTTAATTAACGAAAAACCCCTAAAACGAATCTCTCTAATTTATAGATATTGAATTTCCGTCCATAAAGATGCTTCAATTTCTGTAAATAAATTTCTTCCTATAAGTCGAATGATTTTACCGTTTCACGTGAAACAAACGAACACCCGCTAAATTGACTTAAAATTAAATATATTAAATCTATTAATATAATTGCGTTTTTAGGGCAAAAACCCTATTTCCCTATACAAAACTTTGAAAATATATTATTTAATATATCGTCATTTGTAACTTTACCTATTATTTCGCTTAAAGAACTTTCTGCATTTCTTAAATCAACAGCTATAAACTCACCCGATAATTTTTCGTTGATTGAAACTAAGGCAGTCTCTAATTGCTTCTTTGTCGATTTGAGTGCTTCAAAATGACGAAGGTTAGAAACTATTGCGGTTTTCTCGCTGTAATTAGAGGACCCGATCGCTTTCTCTTTTAAAAGATGATATAATTCATCCATTCCAAGACCTGTTTTTGCTGATATCTTTACGTCAGCATTAAAATGCTCACCGTGCAATAAATCAACTTTGTTAAGCACTTTAATAATTCTGTCATCGCTCGTTAATTCCAACAGTTGATTATACAAATCAAGTGAGAATCCCGTTTCGATATCATTAATAAAAATTACAACGTCGGCAGCTTTAACCGCATCGCGACTTCTGAAAACCCCCTCTTTCTCAATTATATCTTCAGTAAATCGAATTCCTGCTGTGTCAAATAATTTATATAATATTCCATCAATAACAACTTCTTCACGGATTACATCTCTCGTCGTACCTGGAATCTCACTTACGATTGCACGAGATTCTTTGAGTATATAATTAAGTATTGATGACTTCCCCACATTCGGTTTTCCGACCAATGCAGCATTAACCCCATCTCTCATCACTCTTCCAAATGAATATGTTTTGAGTAGTTCTGAGATTTCATAAATAATGTTTTTTATTGATTCAGCTACTTTAGTTAGCGAGATAAATTCGAGTTCTTCTTCAGCAAAATCAAGCTCTAATTCAATAAGTGAAGAAGTAGTAATAAGTTCTTCACGTAGTGTATCAACTTTTTGTGAAAGTAGTCCATTGAGCTGATTTCTCGCACCTCTAAGCGATGCATCGCTCCTTGAATTAATTATATCTGCAACTGCCTCTGCTTGAGCTAAATCTAATCTTCCATTAAGGAATGCACGCTTAGTAAATTCTCCCGGTTCTGCTAATCTTATACCATTATCCAAAAACAGCGCGATAATTTTCTGCACTATTAATTGACTGCCGTGAGTACTTATCTCCACGGAATCTTCACCTGTATATGAATGTGGGGTTCTGAAAACGGAGACAAGTACATCATCAATTTGTTCTCCATCTTCCGAAATAATTTTTCCATAATGAATTGTGTGTGATTCGGATTCAGAAATTAATTTCTTCCCTTTAAATATTTTATCGGTGGTTTCAAAACTAAGAGGACCGCAAACACGGATAATAGATAAAGCTCCAACTCCCACGGGAGTTGCTAATGCAGTTATTGTATCTTCAATTAAAATCATATTTGTCTTTTAAGAAAATCTTTTAAATTAACAAAATTTGCAACCATTATCAACTAAGCATTTTCTCTAACTTATTTTGTTATAATAAGTTACGCTCCATTTTTGTTATTCATTATATCCTTATCATAACCTAATAAATAATATTCATATAATGTTGTTTATAAATCAATTGACTATTTTTGTTAATTAGAAACTTTTACAATTATTAAATAGTATTAAATAAAAATACAATAAGGAGGACTAATGGCAATCGATTTTAACAAGTTCACCGTAAAAGCCCAAGAAACAGTTCAAAACTCAATTGAAATAGCCCAAAACTACACAAACCCAACAATAGAACCAGAGCATATATTAGCTGCAATGATACAAGACACCGAAAATCTGGCAGTATCGATAATACAAAAAACGGGAAGCAAATTTATCCGCTGTTAAATTAAAGTTTACGGATTAAATGAAAAAATTCCAAAAGGAAACAGGCACAAGTACAAGTATGCCTCAGTTATCTCAAGTAACCTCTTCGATATTTGATAAAGCCGCAGATGAATCTCGATCAATGAAAGATGAATACATATCGACAGAACATATATTAATAGCTCTTGCAGATTCAAGTACTTCATCATCACAACTTCTAAAAAATAATGGAATCACAAAAAACATTATCCTCTCCGCATTAAAAGATATTCGCGGTAATCAGCGTGTTACATCTCAAAACCCTGAGGAAACTTATCAAGCATTAAAAAAATATGGAAGAGACTTAAATGAACTCGCACGCTCGGGAAAGCTTGATCCTGTAATCGGAAGAGACGAAGAGATCAGAAGAGTACTTCAAGTGCTTTCACGAAGAACCAAAAATAATCCTGTATTAATTGGCGAACCCGGTGTGGGAAAAACCGCAATAGCAGAAGGACTTGCTCATAGAATAATTTCAGGTGATGTACCTGAATCACTAAAAACTAAAAAAATTATTGCTCTTGATCTGGGAGCATTAGTAGCTGGCGCACAATACCGCGGACAGTTTGAAGAAAGAATAAAAGCAGTAGTGAAAGAAGTTCAAGACGCAGCAGGTGAAGTAATACTATTTATTGATGAAATTCATCAGCTTGTTGGTGCTGGAAGAACAGATGGAGCAATGGATGCCGCCAATATATTGAAACCGGCATTAGCAAGAGGAGAGCTTCATACAATCGGCGCTACAACACTCGATGAATATAGAAAATATATTGAAAAAGATGCTGCATTAGAAAGAAGATTCCAACCCGTAATGGTAAATGAGCCAAGTGAGGAAGATGCAATCTCCATTTTAAGAGGTCTTAAAGAACGTTATGAAGTTCACCACGGTGTACGCATAACAGATGGTGCTATTGTGGCTGCGGTTCAATTATCCAATAGATATATCTCTGATCGCTTTCTCCCAGATAAAGCAATTGATCTTATTGATGAATCTGCTTCTAAACTTAGAATCGAAATCGATTCAATGCCCGAAGAATTGGATATAATCGAACGTAAAGCAAAACAACTCGAAATTGAAAGAGAAGCATTAAAAAGAGAGCACGATGAAAACTCGCAAATTCGCCTAACTGAACTTCAAAAAGAATTAAGCGGACTCGAAGAAGAAAGAAATACTTTCCGCCTTCATTGGCAAACAGAAAAAGAAAAAATACAAGCAATTCGCAAAATGAAAAGCGACATAGAGCAAGTAAAAATCGATGCAGATAAATATGAAAGAGAAGGTAATCTTGGCAAAGTTGCCGAGCTGCGTTATGGAGTGATTAATGAATTAGAAAAAAAATTAAAGAAAGAATCGGAAGAACTTTCAACAATTCAACAGAATACAAAAATGCTTAAAGAGGAAGTAGATGCCGAGGATATCGCTGAAGTAGTAGCCAAATGGACGGGTATTCCCGTAAGCAGAATGCTCGAAAGCGAGCGCATGAAATTAATCCGCCTCGAAGATGAACTTCATAATAGAGTTGTCGGGCAAACAGAGGCTGTCTATGCGGTGGCAAATGCTATTAGGCGATCTCGTGCCGGATTGCAGGATTCAAATAAACCGATCGGTTCATTTATATTTCTTGGAACGACCGGTGTCGGAAAAACAGAACTTGCACGTGCATTAGCTGAATTTCTTTTTAATGACGAACACTCAATGATCCGAATTGATATGTCAGAATATATGGAGAAGTTTTCAGTAAGCCGTCTTATTGGCGCACCTCCGGGATATGTCGGATATGATGAAGGTGGACAATTAACGGAAGCCGTTAGAAGAAAACCATATTCAGTAGTTCTCTTAGATGAAATTGAAAAAGCACATCCCGATGTTTATAATGTTCTTCTTCAGGTTTTAGATGAAGGTCGTTTGACCGATAATCAAGGTAGAACCGTTGATTTCAAAAATACGATTATTATTATGACTTCTAATCTAGGTTCTCAATTAATACAAGAAAAACTTAATTTAGTAACCGAAGAAAATATTGATAAAGTAATGGGCGAATTGCGAATTGATCTTTCTGAATTACTTAAGCGTACTATTCGTCCTGAGTTTCTTAATCGTATCGATGAAATAGTATTATTCAAACCATTATTAAAATCTGAATTAAAAGAGATAATAGATATTCAACTTACACGTGTGAGCAAGATGCTTGCAGAAAAAAATCTTTCACTCGAAGTTTATGATGAAGCAAAAGATTTTCTCTTGCAGATTGGATACGATATTACTTATGGCGCAAGACCATTAAAACGAACAATACAGAAATATTTAATAAATCCATTATCTGCGGAACTGCTAATGAATACTTATTCTGCGGGAGATACTATTGTAGTAACGTATCCCGGAGCGGGTAAGTTAGAGTTCAGGAAAAAATAATTGCTAAAAAACTCTCTCGTTTTTATTTCGATTGCTGTTGGAGTGCTCTTCCCTTTTGGGCACTCCTATACTCATTTAATTCAATATTTTCTTATGGTAATGCTCTTCTGGGCATTTCTTGAAATCGATTTTTCCGGTAATCCATTCGATAGGAAACAATTTTACCTAGTCGCAGCCAATTTAGTTATTCCTCTATTTTGGTATTATACTATAATGCTTTTCAATAATACTCTGGCTTTAATTGCCTTTGTTGCAGCTCTCGCACCGACTGCAATCGCTTCGGCTACTCTTGTAAGCATTCTAAATAAAAATATAAAGTTTACTACTGTATATGTGATGATATCGAATTTTGCAATGAGTATCGGGGCATCATTTCTTCTTCCGCTTGTTGTTTCCAAATCAATTCAAATATCAGTAATAGATGTTTTATTGCCTTCTATTCAGGTGGTAGGTTATCCTTTAATACTTGCACTTATTATCGACAAATATATTCCCAAATTCGCAAATTATATGATTCATAGAAAAGGAGATGCATATTATTTATTAATAATAAATCTTTATCTAGCATCTTCAAAAGCATCACATTTTATTGTTACAGAATATACCGGACCCATTTATTTTATTTTTATTATCGGCATTGCAATTAGTATTGTAGCATTTATAAATTTTGCGATCGGAAGAAAAATCGGCGGTTCTGAATTAAAATTGGAATGCGGGCAGGGTTTAGGTCAAAAAAATAATTCATTTACTATCTGGATTTCACTCACTTTTTTAAGTCCATTAGCGGCTCTTGGACCGATATTTTATCTCTTCTTCCAAAATAGTTATATTAGTTATTTGCTGCATAAACATCGACATGAAATAGGTGTTCGTAAAAAATGAAAACGAAATACATTACTCGCACAGTATGGGTCTTATCGGTAATTAGTCTATTTACCGATATGGCGAGTGAAATGCTTTATCCTATTATGCCGATCTATTTAAAAAGTATAGGTTTTACAATTTTCCTTATCGGAATACTAGAAGGTGCGGCAGAAGCAACTGCGGGATTAAGCAAAGGATATTTCGGTAAACTTTCTGATTCATTGGAAAGACGAGCACCATTCGTTCAACTTGGTTATTCGCTTAGTGCGATAGCTAAACCGATGATGGCAATATTCATTCATCCGATTGGAATCTTTTTTGCTCGCACGATGGATCGATTCGGTAAAGGAATCAGAACCGGTGCACGAGACGCAATTCTTTCTGATGAAGCTACGCCCGAAACAAAAGGAAAAATATTCGGTTTCCACCGTTCGATGGATACGCTCGGTGCAGTCATCGGTCCTCTCTTCGCATTAATTTATCTATACTATTATCCCGAAAATTATACTACACTTTTTCTTATTGCTTTCCTTCCCGGTCTATTGGCAATATTTTCTTCATTTCTAATTAAAGATAAAAAAGAAACCGGCGAAGAATTTAGAGGATCAGATCATCTACGAAAGAATGTAGATTCAGGGAGTGCCGAAAGCGATATAGCAATTGAGAGAAAGAAAATCCCCTCTCTCTTCTCCTTCCTCAATTATTGGAAAACAAGTCCCGCACTCTATAAAAAAATTGTTGCCGGTTTATTAGCATTTACACTCGTCAATAGTTCTGACTTATTTTTATTACTGCGGATTAAAGATGCAGGATTGAATGATACATCTGTTATAGGAGTATATATTTTCTATAATCTTATTTATGCGCTCGTTTCCTTTCCGCTCGGAATGCTTGCCGATAAGATTGGACTAAAAAAAGTGTTAGTCGGTGGATTAATTATTTTTGCTGTGGTTTATTTTGGAATGTCTATAAACTCCTCGATTTATTATTATCTATTCCTCTTTTTATTATATGGAATTTATGCCGCAGCAACAGAGGGAATTTCTAAAGCATGGATTAGTAATATTACGAACAAAAAAGATACCGCTACTGCAATCGGTACTTTTACTGCATTCCAGAGTATCTTTACAATGATTGCGAGTTCGCTTGCAGGACTTATCTGGTATGAGTTCGGCGCACAGGTTTTATTTATATCTACTGCCATCGCAGTAGTATTAGTAGTTATCTATTTCCTTTTCAGTGTAAATAAAAGAGTCTTAGTAATAGAATAGAGAAATTCTAAATCAAGTACTTTTAAAGAATCGTATGAATCGAATCTTTATTTTACAGACTCCTTTATTTACAAAACATAAAATCACTTGACTAACGACATTTTCTTTATTGCACTATAATTTCCGGCAGTGAGCTTAAAATAATATATTCCACTTGATAAATTACTTCCATCGAATCGAATAGTGTAATTCCCTTTTTCTCTATAATCATTTACTAATTCTTTTACTTCCCTTCCAAGTGTATCATATACTTTTAAGGTTACAAATGATTTATCTGCTAAACTAAATGAAATATTCGTTTCAGGATTAAACGGATTAGGGTAGTTTTGATATAAAGCAATTTCTGTCGGGATTATTTGAGGTTCTTCTTTAACATCTACTGTCCTATAAGTTATTCCATCGATTATGCATCCAACTAATAAATATGGGTGTGTTGCTCCATCTTCTTGTGATATTAACCCAAATCCATACGCTAACTTTTCCCAATATTGCAGAATAGAATTCTCGGTGATAACGGTATCTTCATATCCCAACTTAAAGTAGCCAATGGTCTTAACTACTGTCCGTTTCCCAAAAATGTAAGACTCTGAAATATCTATAACTTTGGCTGCTTGATATTCTTCAGCCATTACAATCCAAGATTCCCCTAAATTGGCGTCAAGTTTATATAGATAACGGTTATCGCGAAATGGAGAATAGAAAACATTATAATTCTTATCTACTCGATATAGTGGAAATCTGCCTTTTGAGGGATGATACGATGTCCATGCATCATAAAATATAATTTTACTACTATCTTTATTATCTATTGAATCCCTTGCAATAGATAAAAATTCATCTAGTCCGGCGTCAGTATATTCCCATCTGTTTCCAATATTAACAGGAAAGAATTGATAAGGATCGAGATTTGTAGAATCTTGAGCATTTGATACTGTTGAAAATAATAATATAATAATAAAATATTTTTTCATTTTTACCTCATGTTTTATAATCGGCAGCTTAGATGCAAATTGATACAATTTTGGAATATTCCATATTAGAGATAAACATGATAAAAGATTACCCTAAATGCAATACCAAATTATTTGCCTACTAAGCTGAATAATTACTCTTTTTTCAACACCATAAACAATATTCAAATAGATAATTTGGAAAACCGATCATCTTATTTTAGGGCGGGGTTCTTTTGAGTTTTCAACTAATAGTGGGGCGGGATGTGGAATACAGCACGTTTGACAATATTAACAGAGCTACCCTTTATTAAGGGCAGCTCTTATTTTATTAATAATCAACGTAATATTTCTTAGACTTCTTTTTTTTCAGTGTCTTCTTTTTTCTTCTCTTTATATATACTCTGCTGTCCAACTCGATCACGCTTATCAATCCACCGATCTAACTTACTAATCAGAAAACCCATTAGGGCTATTCCGATTAATATCAAAACCGTAACAAGTATAAAAACCATCGTATATATAGACATAATTTCTCTTTTTTAATAAGACGAAGAGAAGCATAAGAATGTTACGCTTTCTCTTCCCAAACTTCCGCTAAAGTAACAATCATTCTAACAGCCATTTCCATATCTTGAATAGCTACATACTCATAAAACGCATGGAAATTATGTCCACCTGCAAATAAATTAGGTGTCGGAAGACCCATATAGCTTAATCTCGATCCGTCAGTACCACCTCTAATTGCCGAATTAAGTGGGAGTACATCCAATCTTTTTAATGCTTCTTCTGCATTTGCTTGAACTTCAGGATGATCGTCTAATATATATTTCATATTTCTATATTGCTCAATCACTTGGAAATCGAATCCACTGCCTTTATGATTATCAATTGTTTTTTCTACAAGTGATTTTAATTTTGCTTCGTAATCTTTTAATTTTTTCGCATCGAAATCACGAATAATAAATTTAAGCGTTACTAAAGTTTCATTTCCGTCAATACCGACAGGGTGAACGTAACCTTCTCTTTTTTCGGTTGTCTCAGGTGAAAGTGTGTCTTTAGGTAAACTCTCTAAAAATTCTGATGCTAATTTAACAGCATTAATCATTTTTCCTTTCGCATAACCGGGATGAACATTTTTTCCATGAAATTTAATTACTACTGCATCAGCACTGAATGTTTCAGTTTCCACTTCCCCTCTCGAAGAACCATCAATCGTATAAGCATATTTAGCACCGAACTTGGCAACGTTGAATTTTTCAGTACCTCTTCCAACTTCTTCGTCAGGTGTAAAACAGACTTTTATAGTTCCATGCTTTACTTCGGGATGAGTAATTAAATAATTAATAGCATCCATAATTTCAGCAATGCCTGCTTTATCATCTGCACCGAGTAATGTAGTTCCATCAGTAGTAATAATATCAAAACCAAGCATATCTAATAGTTCCGGATTATTGGCTACATCAATTATTTTAGTTGTATCTCCCGGAAGAACAATATCATTGCCTTGATAATTTTCATGAATAATTGGTTTTACGTCTTTGCCTGATACAGCAGGTGATGTATCCACATGCGCAATAAACCCAATAACCGGAACATCCTTATCGCTATTCGATGGAAGCGTTGCCATTACATATCCATATTCGTCCATCGCTGCATCTTTCAAACCGATCTCTTGCAATTCCTTCACTAAATCTTTCGATAATTCTAATTGTTTTAAATCACTCGGAAAAGTTTCTGAATCTTCATTAGATTGCGTATCATATTTTACATATTTTAAGAAACGATCTACACAAGTAAATTTGTAATTGGGACTAAACATATATTCCTCATTATTTTATTTATTTTAGTTCTTGTAATATTGATTTATGAATAATATCTAATTAGACCAATAATATCAACTAACATAGAAAATAGATGAACACAATTGAATTAATTCGTAAAAAAAGAGAAGGTAACTCCCTCTCAACTGAAGAAATCGAGTATATGATAGAAAATTTTGTAACCAGAAAAATTCCTGATTATCAATTTTCATCTTTTTTAATGGCATCATTTATTAATGGATTAAACAAAAAAGAGACATCCGCATTAACTAAAGCAATGCTTTATAGTGGTTCGGTACTTGACCTATCTGAAATTCCTGGTATTAAAGTGGATAAACATTCCACAGGTGGAGTTGGTGATAAAACATCTTTAATCATTGCTCCTATCGTTGCCGCCGCAGGTGTGAAAGTACCAATGATAAGTGGAAGAGGTTTAGGGCATTCTGGTGGTACTCTCGATAAACTCGAAGCTATCCCGGGATTCAAAACAAATCTAAACTTAAACCGATATAAATCAGTTTTAAAAACTTGCGGTGCTGTTTTAATCGGACAGACAAAAGAGATCGCTCCTGCTGATAAAATGATCTATGCTCTCAGAGATGTAACAGCAACAGTTGAATCCATTCCATTAATTACAGCAAGTATAATGAGTAAAAAACTTGCCGAAGGAATTGATGGACTTGTATTAGATGTAAAGACCGGAAATGGTGCTTTTATGAAAACATTAAAAGATTCTAAAGCACTCGCTCAATCATTAATCGATACAGCAGTTTCATTCAACAAAAAAGTTACTGCTTTTATTACCGATATGAATCAGCCGCTTGGCAATTATGTGGGTAATTGGTTTGAAGTATTAGAATCGATTCAAGTATTGCAAGGCGAGAAAGTGGATGATTTATTAGAAGTCTCTTTGAATCTATCAGGGGCAATGATCTATCTTGGTAAAAAAGCCGAATCAATTAAAGAAGGAATAGATATTTCAAAAGAATTAATAAATAACGGTAAAGCATTCGATAAATTCCTCGAGATTTCTCGTCTTCAAAATGGCGAAGAGCAATATTTACGTGAGCCCTCGTTATATCCACAATCGAAATATGCAATTGATATAACTGCCGATGAAGCCGGTTATATATCAAGCTTTGATACTTATAAAATCGGAATGATATCGCTCGAACTCGGAGCAGGAAGATTAACGAAGAGCGATGTAATTAATCCGAAAGCCGGAATTATTATTAATAAAAAAATCGGCGATAAAGTAAAGAAAGGGGATTCAATTGCTCAACTCTTTACTGATAAAGAAAAGGCAATCGAAAAAGCCATTGATGATTATGGACAGGCAATTGGCATTTCAAAAACGGAAACTAAAAAACCAAAATTAATAAAAACCATTATTCATGGTTAAGAAGGATTTATAAAATGAAACCAAAGAAGATAAAATTACACAAAGATGAATCGATATTGGAGATTGTTTGGGATAATGACTTTGTTCATCGATTTCCATTGAAGTTTTTAAGAGATGAATCCCCCGATGCCGGAAATAAAGGAGAAACGATTATGTGGAAACATTATCCACCGCCACCTGCGGGTCCCGATAAACCGGGAAAATATGAAATCGAGAAGATTGATAAAGTGGGCAATTATGGAATCCAAATAAAATGGAAAGATGGTAATGACGATGGAATCTATTCGTGGGATCTGCTTGTTCAGATGGGTGACTTAATCGATATAAAAAACAATCTCCGCAAGGACATTGATAACTAAAAATTAGCAGGCACTAAAGATTAAATTAGTGCCTGCTTAAATAAAATTATAATAACTCTTTAATATGATTTTCGTAAACTGACATTGAAACAAGTCCTTCATGCATCGCTACAACAGAACCTTTCTTATCGATAATAAATGATGTAGGGATAGCTCTAATCCCACCATAAGATTGATAGACACCCATATTGCCATAAACAATCGGATAATTAATTCCATATTCTTTTATAAATGGAACGACTTTATCTTTGGTATCAGAATCAGTTGAAATTCCGATAATCTCTACACCTTTACTTCCATATTTTTTCTTAAGAGCAATTAAATCAGGAATTCCTTTACGACATGGAGGACACCATGTAGCCCAGAAATCAATAATTACTACTTTACCTTTTAAATCAGATAATTTTAGCGTTTTTCCATCTGAAGTAGGTAAATTAAAATCAGGTGCCGGTGATGATTTGCTCTGTGGCTCGGAAGCTGCTAAGTAATTTGGAGGATAAGGACCTTTATCCGGTTCTGATCCGGTATTATTAAGTACAAATAACACTATTATTAAACCGACAAAGAAACCGGTATAAATCCAGTTCTTTTGCTTTTTCGATAAGCCAGATGGCTCATTATTTTTTGATTTATTTTTATCAACCATTATTTCCAATCCTTATTTTTTATTCAATAATTTATTAAGGTCATCTACAAAGATAGAA
>JBAYVI010000093.1:0-13431 GCA_041674625.1 Melioribacteraceae bacterium
ATTTTTGTATAACATCGGTAACCGGCACTTTCATCATATTAGCTAATTCATTTACGGATATGAACTCAGTTACTTTTAGAGTAAATTTCTCTATTTCTTTCTGCTCTTGAATTTTTTCCTGAATGTCAGCTTTCTCTTTTCGTTTCTTCTTTCTTGCATTAGCTCTTTCGCCCATTGCTGATTCATCGATACTGAGCATTGTACGCTTAATAGCTTCTTCTACTTCTCTCTTATCGACTTCTAATTTTTTAATTTTCTTTTTCTTCTTAACTCCGATTGGATCAACTGGTTCATCACCTGTTTTAGTTTTCTTCTTTGCTTTAAGAACTTTTTTCTTTTTCTTTTTGTCAGCTTCTGACTCAACTTCGCTAACTTTTTTCGTTACTATATTGCCATTTGACTGTGTAGCTTTATTTGTATCTTGTTTTTGCTGATCAGGTTTTTGATTTCTATCCTCTTTTCTCTTTTTATTGAAATCGATCTTACCTAAGATTGTTAATCCCTTTTTACGAGTATCTAATTCTATCTCGGCTTTTGTTCTAAAAGATTTAATTGGTTCAACTGCGTCAGGGATTTCCGGAATCGACTCTTCATCTATAACTATCGGTTCTTCTCCACTAACATCAGTATTGCTCACAACCGATTCTTCGTTAGGTTCAGCAACTTCTGGTTCTAATTTAACTTCGGAAGTAAATTTTTGTTCAGGAACTGATTCAGACTTTATTTCTGATTCATCAGTCTTAACCGGTTCAGAGGCTTCAATTTTCGGAGCTTCTACTATGATTTCTTCTTTTTCTTCAGCAATAGGTTCTAAAACCGGTTCTTCTATAACAGGAACTGACTCTTCTTTAACCGGTTCCGGTTCTGGAACTTCGATTGGCTGAGGTGCTTCTTGTTTCCTTTCTTCCGGTTCAGCTCTATCAACTTTCTTCTTATATTCATCTATTTTCTTTTTGTGCTTCTCTTGCTTCTCGATATCTTTCTTAAAATGCGAATTAATTTCGGCAAGCATCTCATCTGATATTGTTGTCATGTGATTTTTAATTTCAAAACCTTTTTTTACCAAATGATCAATAATCGATTCAGATGAAAGATTATATTCTGCTGCTAACTTATAGATTTTTAATTTTTTATTTTTTGCTGCTTCTGACATTTTTAATTCCGGTTAAAGTGTTATGATTATTCTTCTTCTTCAAATTGATTCTTTAAGATTTCTATTATTTCATTTGCTTTTTCTTCGTCAATTCCCTCAATTTCTTTTAGTTTTTCAACACCTGCAGATAGCACTTCTACCGCTGTATCAAATCTATTATTAATTAAAATATCTACAAACTCACCGAGTTCTTCTCTTAATTCTACTAACTCGATATCCTCTTCATATTCTTCAAATGGTTTTTCTTCACGGATTACTTCAATCTCATATCCGGTAAGTTTTATTGCAAGACGAATATTTACACCGCTTCTACCAACTATAAGTGAAACTTGATCACTATCGGCAAAGACTGTGCACTTTTTATTTTCTTCATCAATTTCAATCTGTTTTAATTTAGCAGGCAATAATGCACGTTGTATAAAAACAAATGGATCATCAGAGAAATTTATTACATCTATATTTTCATTATTCAATTCGCGTACGATAGCATGGATTCTAACTCCTTTCATACCAACACAAGCACCAACTGCATCTATTCTATTATCGTGAGATTCTACGGCTACTTTTGCTCTTTCACCCGGTTCGCGCGCAATTCTCTTTATTTCAATTACACCATCATATATTTCAGGAATTTCAATTTCGAATAATCTCCTAAGAAATAAATTATCCCCTCTTGAAATAACAATCAAAGGTCCATTAGGAGTGCTTTTTACTTCTTTTACAACTGCTCTTAGAGTATCCCCTTTTCTATATTTTTCTTTAGGTATCTGCTCTAAGCGAGGAAGACTTAATTCTGTTTTATTATGGTTAACGAGTACGTCATTTCTTCTTACTTGGTAAATATCACCAACTACTATTTCGCCAAGCATTTCTTTATATTCATTAAGAACAAGTTCTTTTTCAATTTCTCTAATTTTCTGGCTAAGGTTTTGACGAGCAAGATTAATTAGTCTTCTACCAAACTGTGCAAGCTCAATTTTTTCAACAAAATCGTCTCCAACTTCTAATTCATCTTCATTTCCTTTTTCATTTACTTCATCAAGTGTAACTTCAAGATTTGGGTCTTCAACGTTTTCTACAATTTCTCTTTCAAGAAATATTTCTATATCCCCTTTATCCATATTCACAACTACACTGAAATTGGCATTTTCACCATATTTTTTCTTTACCAGAATCCCGAAAATTTCTTCAATAATGCCGGCAAGCATATCTTTATCGACACTTTTTTCGCGCACCATCTGCGAAAAGGATTCTACAATCTCACTATTCATTTATTTTCTCCATAATTAAAAACTAATTAATACTTTCGCTTTTGTTATTTCGCTGAACTTAATTAAATAAAGTTCTTTCTTCTCTTTAATTGTTAGTTCATCGCTATTTAATTCTATAAACAGTCCGGTAATTCTTTTGGTGGTACCTTCGTGATTATATTCAATCTCTAATTTTCTATTTAAATGTTTATTGTATTGAGCAAGGAACTTAAGAGGTCGATCTACTCCAGGGGAAGAAACATCAAGGCGGTACTGCGATTCTATTAAATTATTCTGCTCAATGAGTTCATTAATTTCTTTTGAGACTGCCGAGCAGTCCTCAGAAGTTACTCCTATTTCATTATCGAGAAATACTTCTACTATTTGTAGTTTTGAATCACCTCGAAAATTAATTTCTATTGGAAGAAATCCTAAGGTAGTAACTAAATTTTCTATTTCTGTTATTATAATATTCTTACTCATAGTTTATAAACAAAAATCGCCCAAGAAGGGCGATTAGAGACTTATTAATATAGTTAATTGAAGGCAGATTAGCAAATATTTTAAATGCTTATCATTTTTCAGTCAATTTCAAATGATGCAGAAACAACAGCATTGATTTCCTTAATAATTGAAGTATTATCATTTACTCCATAATCAGAAATCATATTCGAATTTGGAGGTGTAATTTGAATAACTCCCATTCTTGCATTTCGAAGCGGTCCAAGGTCTCTTCCTGTGGATTCAGCCACTTTTTGCGCTCTTTCCATTGCATTCTTTGATGCTTCTGCTTGAATCATTACTTTCTCATCATCTATTTTTGAATATAAATATTCTGGGGCATCTACTTGTATATCAAGACCATTTTCTACAAGAGAGACTAATTGTAATGATAATTCTTTTATCTTATTTACATCACTATCTTGTATCTCAAATCGCTGGCTATAAACATAATGAGAAATCTCATTAGTGGGATAACCAGTCTCATTCATTTTATTTACTGCAAATCCATTAATTGGAAACATCTCTACTTGATCTTTTTTTATTCCTTTCTTTTCAAGGAAGGAGATTAGAGTAGGTGCTTGAGATACTAATTGTTGATAAGCCGATTTACGATCGAACGAAACAACTTGAATAGATACTCTCTGAATTCCTAAGTCAGAAGTAATTGTTTTCTTTGCAGAACCTGTAACTGTGATTGTTTGCTCTGCTGATTTTGCCGATTTCCATACAAAGGCAAGAATTATTACCGACAAAAGAATTGCAAAAGACAAAATTGAAACTGGTGCTATCTCCTTATATCTTTCCATATACCCTCGCATTAATGAGTACAAGCTAATTAAAATTTTTCAAAATTTCATCACAAATTGCATAACCTGCTGGAGTTAATTTTACTATTTCGGCATCCTTACAGAGATAGTTACTATTCACTAATTGATTAAGAAGTATTTCGTTTTTCTTAAACCAATCTCCGCCAAATCTACTTTTTAATTCGTGCAGGTTAATTCCGCAGCTTCTTAGTGATAGCATTACAAATTCTTCAAGTTGCTGCTCTTCAGAAATTATTTCACTCCCTGCAATTGCTATTCCTTTTTTATTCATTGCCTCAATATAAAGATTTAGTGAAGAGAAGTTCCACCATCTTTTACCTTCCAAATATGAATGTGCCGAAGTCCCGAATCCGATATAATCTTTACTTGACCAATAAGCATTATTATGAACACATTGAAATCCGGGAAGTGCGAAATTAGACACTTCATACTGCCCGAACCCCTTCTCCTCTAAATATTTAATTGTTATCTCGTAAAGTTCTGCATCATAATCTTCATCCTGCATTTCCACTTTACCATCCAGAACCATTTTGTTTAAAATGGTGCCTGCTTCTAAAATTAAACTGTATGCGGAAATGTGGGTAATAGGAAGTTTCATTGCTTCATCTAAATTGTAAAGCCAATTTTCCTTTGATTGCTTAGGGAGATTAAATATAAGATCAAGATTGATATTGTCGAATCCGGCTTCTCTGGCTTGTATAATTGTTCTACGTGCAGTCTCGGCATCGTGGATTCGTGTTAGGAATTTTAATTCTTCTTCTATAAACGATTGAATCCCCACGCTAATTCTATTGATTCCAATATCTCGAAAATGCTTTAGCTTCTCTTTATCAACAGTTCCGGGATTGGTTTCTAGCGTGATTTCGATTTCATCAGCGAATAAGAAATACTTCTTTAAATCATTTAATATAGACCCAATATATTCGGGAGTCATAAAGGAAGGAGTTCCGCCACCGAAGAATATGGAAATTACTTTTCGATCAATTGAATGGATCTTACTATAATGATTAATTTCCTTTTTTATTGCTGTGAGGTAATTTGATTCGTTTGTATAATTAGTAATAGAATAGAAATCACAATAAATACACTTATGGTCGCAGAAAGGAATATGAATATATAAAGCAATTTCTTTCAAATAACTTTTCCTGTATCCCTTCTAAAATAAATCCCCGGCATTCACCGGGGATTATTATTATTTATAAAAATCGATTAAAATCCAAAAGAAAGGCCTAAAGAAGCAGTACTTACTTTAGCGGCTTTATAATCAGCATTAATATTAATTACGGCTAATTTTAAATTAAATCCAAAAGTAAAACCGACTTTATTTTCACCTTCAAGTTCCATCTTAATTGGAACTTTTACTTTAGCACCAAGCTCATCTATCTGGTTTGATTCATAAGTGTAATTAACGTCAGTAGTGAAAGTTTCTAAAGTTGCGCCAACGTAAGGAGTAAATGAAATACCTGCTCCGAAAGTCTTACTTGCGTATAAACCAAATTGGGATGCCTTAGTTTCTAATATATCGCCCGCTTTTAAATTCTGGTAAAAGAATCCTGCACCAATATCGATTGGTAAAGGATTAGGAATCCAGTATCCGATATTATGAATAAAACCTAACCCCCAAAAACTAACTTTACCAATATCCTGAACATCTACACTTGGGAAATAACGAGCTGAAACATAAGTACCAAGCACAGTACCAGCTGTTAACTGAATAGCACCCATAGGTAAAGCAGGTAATTCATCAAGGAATCCTTTTACTTCATTTAAATCAACTGTGTATTTGGCAACATCCTGCCCATTAACTTTAGCACCGGGGAAATTAACTTTGACATATTCATCATTTT
Organism: Melioribacteraceae bacterium; assembly: GCA_041674625.1. GTDB lineage: Bacteria > Bacteroidota > Ignavibacteria > Ignavibacteriales > Melioribacteraceae > BRH-c32. The sequence continues at coordinate 5,582 of JBAYVI010000093.1, forward strand.
TCCCATTTACAGTTGGACCGCTAAAATTAACACCGAAAGCCTTATTTTTCATCTCATTATAGATAGCAGTGTATTGAGGAGATCCCGGTTGATATCCAGAATTCTTTATGATAGCATCGATCTGTGAATTACTAAAAACAAATGTTCCCGATTCAGAAAAATTCTTTTGATCATCAGTAAAGAATGAGCCCATAGCAACAATCTTTAGATTCAAATGAAAACCAATCAAAGATTTTGGTGGTACACCATTAACCCAACCGGAATTTAAATTTGAACCGAATGCGGATGTAACCGGCTTTACGTATGCTTTTCCTGCGGTGGAAGATAAATTTGATAATGTTTCTTCTAATGACTGTGCCGAAACCATACCTGTCATTAAGATTACTAATAAAAGAATTAAAGATTTTTTCATACACCCTCCAGATTGATTTATTTTAGTTTATTCCTAAAAGTTCTTTAGCACTTATAATTGCTGAATCAGTAATTTTTTCGCCACTTATTAATTTAGCAATTTCATTTATCTTTTCCGATTGATTTAAAGCACGAATATTGCTTATCACACGATCCTCAATTTTTATTTTTTCCACAGAATAATGATAATCGGAAAGAGATGCAATCTGCGGAAGATGTGTAATTGCAATTATTTGATGAGTTGAAGAAAGATTCTTAAGTGCCTGCCCCACTTTCTGCGCTATCCTTCCACTTACTCCCGTATCAATCTCATCGAAAATTAATATTGGAAGTTTATCCGACTTTGCTAGAACGGATTTAAGAGAAAGCATAACACGCGAAACCTCCCCACCGGAAGCGACTTTGACCAATGGTTTCGGGTCTTCGCCAAGGTTCGTTGAAATCAAAAATTTTACATTATCAATTCCTTTACTATTATAAGAATAGTTTTTCCCGTTTACCGGAATTGAATCCGAGTCTTGTTCGGTTTCACTCATAGCAAAATTTATTTCAAAAATGCCATCAGCTATTCCGAGATTCTTAAGAGAATTTTCCACTTCCTGTTTTACTTTTTTTACGACCTTTTTTCTCTTCTCAGAAATCTCGAGAGCAATTGTACCGCATTCTATTCTTAATTTTGTAATCTCGTATTTATAATTATTTATTCTTTCTTCAAAGTTTTCTATTAAATCGAACTCATCACCAATCTTTTTTCTATGTTCTAATAAATTTTTTAGTGAGCCATTTCCATAACGTTTCTTGAGATGTGTAATGTTATTGAGACGTGAGCGAAGAGAATTTAATTTTTCTGTATCGAGATCGAAATTGAATTTATAATCACGTAGAGAAAGTGCAAGTTCTTTAATAATCACTTGAGCTGAATCTGCTTCACCTGAAAGTTCACCAAAATATTTATCCAATCGCGCAAGGTCAGTTAATTTGTTTTGAATTTCTACAAGTTTATCATAGACTGCATTTTCTTGATCGAAAAGCATCTCGTAACATTCATTTGATAGAGAAATTATCTGTTCGGCATTTTCTAATTTCGTTAATTCTTCTTCTAAAGTAACATCTTCATTTTCTTCCGGGGCAACTGCATCGATCTCTTTTATTTGAAAAGAATAGACTTCTCTTTTCTCAGCGAAGAATTTTTTCTCGGAAAGAATTTTTTCATATTCCGATTTTAGCGTAGCTAATTTCTTTCGTACTAAATTAAATTTATTGAGATCATCTGTAACGTCAACATATTGATCTAAGAAATCGATATGATGTTCGTTTTTTAATAATGATTGATGTTCATGCTGACCGTGGAGATCGACTAATAATTCACCTGCATCTTTTAGGAGATTCAACGTAACGGGAGTATCATTAATAAAACAGCGGTTGGAACTCTTTAAGGAAATTTCTCTTCTTAAAATTAATTCATCGTGAAACTCGATCTCATTTTCTTCGAGAAGAGATTTAATTCTACGGTGATTGGATACATCAAACATCGCTTCAACGATAGTTTTATTTGCACTTTTGCGGATTACTTCTACTGAAGCACGTTCGCCGAGAATAACGCTTAGAGCATCAATAAGGATAGATTTACCGGCACCGGTTTCGCCCGTGATAATATTTAATCCTCTACCGAACTCGATAAAAACATTTTCGATTAAGGCGTAATCTTTAATTTGTAGCGATTTTAACATAAGTTATCGGAAATATTAGACCAAAATTTAACAAACTAAGGGAAACTATCAAGTAATAAATAGTATAAAAGGTAATATTTGACAAGCGGAAAGTAATTTAGTATATTTGGCGTCTAAATATCGCGGGGTGGAGCAATTGGTAGCTCGTCGGGCTCATAACCCGAAGGTTTCAGGTTCAAGTCCTGACCCCGCTACTACGAAAGCCCGAAAATGAAAGTTTTCGGGCTTTTTTTGTTTAAAGTGTTTGGAAATTTCTTTCAGAAATTTATCAGAAATGATTGATTTTTTGAATTTTGACTTTAATCAATCGTCATATTAGAGTAATAGTATATAATCCATCACTAGCTGTTTCAGAATACATCGTACCACCAATTACTCTATAAGTTGTTTCTAAGGATTGTACCATTGCATCAGTTTCCTTATATAACTCATTTTTACTCTATGAACATCCTATAATAAAAATTTAAATTATAGAACAAAACGGTAATTATTTATTTGAACTATTTATTTTTTTTGTTAAATTTATCATATGATTTGGGGTACTTCATTATGAATTCAAATAATTACTCTATCTATTCCACCTACCTTTCAGTTTACCAGTCTGAGACTCAATACCGTATAAATTTTTGCTTTTACATAAGTTTTTATAAATCATTAAATACTCTTACCGGGTAATCGATTTATAGCAAAATAATTAGCAAGCCAAAAGTTTCGATAAAAAAAATATTTTTAAATTGTTTAATAAAAGTTGATAATCAATGAATGTTGTCTGTGAGACCGAAGTCAGTAAAGTGGGATTATAAATCCCAAGGGTAAACTGTTTTTACTTGACTTTCTTTTCTATAGACAACGCTGTTAAGCACTAATAGATAAGGTGTTATGAAAAATTCTACATCATTAGAAAAGTCAGATCGAATACTTAAAGCCATTAAAGGTGTTATCAAAAAATATAACCTCTATGATTACTTTAAAGATTATCCTTGGTTAACTGGATACATTGGAAATCTTAATTCTACTGTTTGGTTTATCGGGGAAAATCCGAGTCTTAATGGTGTTAAGAATGTTCACAATCGGCATACCGAACATACTGAAAATTTACAATGGAATTCTCATTCCGGTGATTGGCTTCTTAGAGAATCACTTACAGAGTATGGTTTTAAGAATGGAGATTCATATGAAGATGTTGGATGGAATTGTTACATTACTAATGTTATCAAGGAACCAGAAACTGTCGGTATAAGAAATAAAAAGAAACAAAATAAAAAATATTGGCAACAACAAGCGTTGAGTTGGCTCCCTATATTACAAATGCAGATAGACAGTGGAAGACCTAAAGTACTTGTGGCTATAGGTAATCAAGCTTTAGAAATTCTTACTTTTATGAAACTTAATGGATTAAAGTCTCCAGTGTTTGATCATATTCCACATTATTCATATATAATGAAGCGTCCAGACAGAAAGACCAACCTTGGTCCCGGGCACCCTAAGCGAATTAAAGAGTTTAAAGAATCTATATTAAGTATTAAAAATAAATACAGTGCCTAACCAGCCAATCAAGCAGACGCCGTGTTCGCATTTGGCATTTTAGAAATTATAAAGCTAGTCGTTCCGTCTCGACTAACTTGTTAAAGGCAGTTGTAAAAAATAACATTGTTGCAAACTGCACTTACGATTAAAGTTAAGCACAGTTTGCTAAATCATCGGCAGTTGTTTTTAAAGTAGCATTCCTGTGTTGGGGCGCCGCTTATCGGCAACGTCGTTATGTGCTAAAATTATTAATGTATTATGGCTGACTTAAATTATATAGAGAAAAGTAAATTCGAAAGTTTATTCGGAATGAAATCTGGTTATGTTTTAGATTTTTCAGATAGAACATTTCAAGAATTTATTGGTGAATCGATTGGAATTGATATTTACGATGTTAAATATAATTATCGAAGTGGTTCGAAAGCGAATAGACTCAGAGGCTTTTGGACTAATGAGCCAAATTATTTAGTTGGCAAACTGCTTGATTCATTCCTCCAGTATTGGCTTTCTCGCGTTCATTCTAGCAATATTGACTATGACCAGTCAGATGAAATTGCATTCAAAGATTGTGAAAAAATAGTCGAGCGACTTAAACGTGAAATTCCAATCGAAAATATTGATGCTCTTCAACCAAATAATGACGATAAGGATTTTTCATTATTATCTAAATCTATAAAAGCGAGTATTGAAAATAATGAGCCTGAAGTTGCAATTGATAGACTCCATACTTTCGTTGTCAAATATATTCGAGAAATTTGTAACAAGCATTCAATAACTTTCAATAAAGAAACTCCATTACATAGTTTATTTGGAAGTTATGTTAAATATCTTGTTGAGGAAAATAAAATCGAATCTAAAATGACCGAGCTTATTCTTAAATCATCGATTTCCGTTTTAGAATCTTTTAATGATATTCGAAACAATAAAAGTCTTGCTCACGATAATCCTATACTAAACTATCACGAAAGTGTATTGATATTTAATGATGTATCAAATGTAATAAAGTTTATTGAATCGTTAGAAAAGCCTGTCCCAGTTGAAGAAAAAAAAGTTGAAGAAGATACTGATGATTTACCATTTTAAAATAAACGCACATAACCCGCACCTCAACAGCGACCGCTTCTTCGATGCGGTCTACCAGGTTATTCTTTGTTATTTCAGTATTGAATATACTGTCTATTCTTCTGACTGTACTTTTTTTACTGACAGTCACCCAAAACATCGACCCCTCATTAAATTCCTACAATGTGACTGTAGTGTCTATCCTGATTGTTCTTTTTATAAATTAAATATAAAAATCTATATAACAGTAATACGGTAGCGGTAATAAATAATATATAATAGAGTTTTCAATATCGATAGTCATAGTGGTCAGAACAGTCATAGGGGCAATTAGGTTGTTTACATTAAACAACAAAACCAACCCCGACTATTTAATTTGAATAGCAAAAAAAATATATTAATGACGACATAATAATAAATTTGTTCATTAAAATAATGGTCGTCTTTTTCAGAGATTTGCTAATTAGCGGGATGTAATTGGTTGTTATGGTTATACTTAAGTCGGGCTCATAACCCGAAAGTTTCAGGTTCAAGTCACAGTTGAGAAATTTTTGTTAGTTTGTTTCCTGTTTCAAATCAAATTGTAAATAATATTTCCACTTGACCACAAAGTGAAAAGGGACTTTCGAATGTCCATAGTAATTCAAATATCCCTTAAATACTTACTATTCATTAAACTTCAATAAAACCGTAAGTCGGGAGAAAATAATTATTTATATTTCTTCTAAGTGCGAAGTATTTAAGGCTTTTTCTTTGGCTGTTTATCCTGTTTGTTCTGAGCCTTTTCATTTAACTTTTCAGACTTCTGTTTCTGCCCTTTTTCCTTATCTTTTTTTCCGCCTTTATCGCCCATAACAATCCTTCCTTTCATTTGATAAAACTATTTATTTAATTATTGCGATAGTTATATTCAAACTATTCGCTCAACTAAATATAATGAAAATGTTCTATGAAGCAATATTAATATTGTCTCTAATAAACTCCATTAAAATCATTTTCAAAATAATGTATGTGATCCTCCCCAAAAAAGCAGATAAAGAGAAAAACTAAATTGTTTTAACACTACCAAAACAGAATCGTTTTTTCCTTGTGATTTTGATTATGATTATCGTAACATTAAATTAGTGATTAACAGCTTGTACTCTAAAGGGGGAAAGATCAATATTCTTATTTTAATTTCATAAGCTGATTACTTTAAGAAATAGCATTGGCAATTTTAAGTTTTAGTTCTTCGGAAAAATCTTCTTCTTTTATGACCGATGTAATTATCTCCTTTAATAAATCCTTGTTTATTCTACTTGCAGCAAGATGTAGGCTTATTGTTTCCATCTTAAAAGCGAAGCGTCGTGCAGCAAATAAATACCCATTGTTAATCAAAAACTTCATCCCTATGGATATAGCTATTCTTTTATTTCCATCTTGGAAGCAATGACTTTTATTTGCCACAAAAAAAAGATGAGTTAATTTATCTTCAAATGTGGGATAATAAAGATCATCTTTTATGACTCAAGAGCTGATTCCAAAGCACCTGTATCAAGGATACCCAATGTTCCACCACCACTGATTGCTACTGTTTTCTGGTGTATTGTTGTAACTTCATCTATTGATTCAATGTATTGGATGCTCATTCTTCGCTCTCTTTAAGCCGCTTGAATACATCTTTAGCTTTTTCTAATTCTTTTTCAAAATCTATACTTCTCTCACCCAAGAACTTTTCAAAATCATCCACTGAAACAGCTTGAAGATAATGTTCTAATTTTTGATGGAAAGCATCACGAAAATGTAAATCTCTGGAGGCCATCTTGGTTCTTGCCTTATCAATATGTGGTGATTGCAATGGATGTGCAGCAAATTCCTCAAAAATCTTATCAACTTCATTTGGGATTAACCTTCTATTCATGTTTTCACTTTTTTTCTTTAACTCAAAAGCTAAGCCCATTTCAAATGAAGCAATTAAATCAAGAACTTCTGAATACATTGTTTCTCTAACATTTTCATTATCCTTCAATTTTAATATTTCACGATACTCTTTAGATTTTTCCTTAAATATTGAATCATATATTTTATCCGTATATAAAGCATATTTATAATTACCCATTTCCACATATTTGTTAAGTGCATCAGTAAATTCTTTTCGATATTTGGGCTCTTTAATTGCTGATAGTAAATAATCAGCATCATTTTGATTAATATATTTTGTTCCCTTACCAGTTTTTTGATTTATCGTATCTATCACTATGTCTAATATTTTGCTTCTTAAATGACGTGCTTTTTCGCTCTCTATTAATAACATTGCTATATTAAGAAAAGCACGAAAATTTAGTAATCCCAGTTGAGTAGTTTTGCTCGCATTATCAATAAGGTCAGCAAATTGTAACTTGAAATTCTGTAATATCTTACCTCGCATTAAAATATATCCATTGTGCTTTAGTTCGGTATCATATTTTGTTAAATATCTATCTACTGTTGATAAATCTATCTCGAAAAAGTCCGCCACCATTTGCTTGGTAAACTTATATTCATTTTGGAATAGCATACCTGGCAACCAACATATTCTTGTATTCTTTCAAGTGCATATTTATTATTAAGAATATTTTGTCTTTCTATGTTAGAATTTGTTAAATTTTTCATTCTACCTATTACTCCTATTTCTACCCTTTGCTCACTGCATCAATAAGGTGAGCAAGCTATAACTTATTATAAATATTAAAGTTAACTCTACTTAAAAATTATTTCCTCTCAATCTTCAAAAACTTTTATCCTACCAAAAACTGCTTTGATCTTTCCCTCCTTTAGAGTACCAAGAGCTAAGCTACTAATTTAATGTTTCTTTCTTCAAAATCAACCGATGTATAATATTTTATTGATGAATGATCCTCCCCCAAAAAGTAGATAAAGAGAACAGCCAAACTGTTTAAACAACGCTCAAGCGAAATCATTTTTCTGGTTGATTATGATTACAAAAATATTAAACTAGCGGATAATCTTTTGGTACTCTAAATCTGCCAGCGCAATTAAACCGAGATAGTTATAGGAGATAAAAATGAATAAATTTATTTTCATCGGTTCATTATTATTTTTAGTTTTACTAAATCCAAGTATCAAATCCCAATCCTTAAA